>JALNVF010000083.1 GCA_023231445.1 Treponema sp.
TATGGCACGTACATACGCATATTTTCCAGCTTCCGTATTTTCGAGTGACTGGCCGCCGACATAGATATAGCTGCCGTCATACGCAGCGGCAGATAAATCCGTCGATGTAAAATCTATCGAATATACCAGATCAGGCCATGACGAATTTGAGACATCAATGATATCCAGCATACCTCTGTTGCTGTTTCCCTGCAGCATGTACGATACAAATGCATATTTGCCGTTCGGCCCCATACTCACGTCAGATGCCTGCATAACGGTACCATCCGGGGCGGAAGGAGACGAAACAACCGCTTTTTCCGTGATAACAGTATCACCCGGTGCACTTACCACCGCCCTGAAGCTCTTTGAAGCTGTTGTATCAGAATAAGACGATTCATCTGTTGTCTCAACCAGTGTAAGTGTCTGATCCGTGTGAATAAGCCGCGATATATCTGATGGATCCGACGTAGAACTTGTAGGACAGGATATATACACAGCTG
Organism: Treponema sp.; assembly: GCA_023231445.1. Taxonomy (GTDB): domain Bacteria; phylum Spirochaetota; class Spirochaetia; order Treponematales; family Treponemataceae; genus Treponema_D. Next base: position 483 of record JALNVF010000083.1, read on the forward strand.
CTAAAATAACTGACGTAAGACAAACAAAAATTATTTTTTTCATACTCGCCTCCATTATAAAGATATCCCGGTTTTAAAAAAAAACGAGTACTGCTCTAAAAACATACAAATTTTACATACGCTTTTTACTGAAATTCTTTCTGTAATATTTGAATACTTTCTTCCGGGATTTTCTGACTCTTGCACAACTTGCCCTACTTTCAATTTCAAACTCAACATCGCGGCTGAATGATTTTCCGGAAATACAAAAAAGGCCTGCATTACCAAGACAATACGCTGTTCAAAAAAAAAGAATATCACTATAGTTACTATATGAAAAATATGCCATCTGCGCCTGTCCCGGGAATAATCGGAGGTCTTGGACCTGCTTCAACAGTAGATTATTACAACGGTATAATATCTGAATACCGGAAAACAGTAAAACAGGACGTCTATCCGCGAATTATCATAAACAGTGTAAATATGACTGATATTCTGGATGACGTGGCAGCTAAGTCATATGTCAGTCTTACGGCAAAACTTGCCGATGCAGTGCTGCAGTTGAAAAACGCAGGTGCTGATTTTGCCCTTATTGCTTCAAATACTCCCCATGTAGTCTTTGACGAACTGGAAAAAATCTCTTCTCTTCCTCTTATCAGTATCGTTGATTCTGCTGTTTCATATACGGCGGCTCACAAGTGGAAACGTATACTGTTTACCGGTACGCTGTTTACCATGAACAATACGTTTTACCCGGAAAAATTTACGAAGTCCGGAATCGAATGCATTATGCCGTCGCCGGAAGACCGGGAAAAAATACATCATATCATTTTCCCGGATCTTGAAGCCGGGATAGTAACGCCGGAAATGAAAAAAGATTTTCAGGCAGTCTGCAACCCGATTATTAATGCCGCCGCTGCCGGTAAAAAGCCAGTCGAGGCTGTTGTACTTGGCTGTACCGAAATACCACTGCTTATTCATGACGGTGATTTACCGCTTCCGGTTATCAATACGACTGCAGTACACATCACTGCCGCAGTAAATTATATGTGCCGTCAATAAACTGCTGCATACGGACATCGATATATTTATCCCTGTGATGTACAAGTCGGAACATGCGGATGCCGGCTTTCTTTACGTTATCGTCGGCCGGTGTTGTATCAATTAAAGTCCCATCGGAAAGTTCTGTCTGAATAAGCCCGCGCGAAATAATAGTCGTTCCCTGTACCGCTTTTACCAGCGCACAGATAGTCTGTGTGTTTGCGACTTCCCATACCACAGGCTGCTGTCCGTTTTTTTCCGTCCATATTTTCAACATAGTATCGGATAATTCCCGTGTTCCCGAACCTTTCTCGCGAAGAATGAATACCGGATTTCTGCCTGCAGTATATTCAGGGGAGGCGGCAAATACAAGTTCGTCTTTTATAAGCGGCATCTGAACGAGATCGGAAGATTCTACATTTCCTTCAATAATGGCTGCATCAAGTCTGCTTTCAAGAATCATACGTTCTATATCACGGGTATTGCATACAGACACTTCCGCATGTATTTCCGGATTTTTTCTCAAAAGTTCAGGCAGCAGTACGGTACCTGTCGTAAATGACGCACCTATCCGCAGCGGTGCTGTACCGGCAGACGTTTTCATCATTTCATCAAGCTCCGTAAAGTCGTCTACAAGACGACGCGCATAACCGGCAAATTCTGCTCCTTCAGGCGTAAGATACAGACGACGGCTGAGCCTGTCGAATAATCTGATACTGTATTGTTCTTCCAGTTCTGCAATAGTCTGGCTTACCGACGGCTGAGCTACATGAAGCACTTCCGATGCTTTTGTTACTGAACAGTCGTTGTCTACAACTGCGATGAAAACAGCAAGATGCCGCATTGTCATAAGTATTCACCTATTAATATTATAGAATAATAATATTTTACTATATTAATGCAGACCGGTACAGTAGTCAGGATATATCTACGGAGGCTTTATGATTATTATTGATTTTATAAAAAAAAATGTTCCCGGAATCCTTGTATGCGCAGTCATTGGGGCTGCTGCATATTTTACCGGTTTAAAATTTCCGGTTATCGGTGGTCCTGTTTCGGCCATCCTGTTCGGCATGATTTTCGCTCGACTGATGAAAAACAAGTCTGCTGTTCAAAACGGTATTAAATTCACTTCGAAAAAAATTCTTCAGTATGCCGTAATTCTGCTCGGATTCGGAATGAACATTTCGGCCATACTTGCCAGAGGAATACAATCCCTTCCTGTTATTATAGCTACCATCACGACATCGCTTGTTACTGCTTTTATCTTCTCAAAAATACTTCACATCACCGGTAAAATCTCAACACTTATAGGTGTCGGCTCATCTATCTGCGGAGGATCTGCCATAGCTGCTGCTGCTCCGGTCATTGATGCTGATGATGAGGAAATTGCACAATCAATATCGGTTATTTTTCTGTTTAATATCTGTGCTGCGGTTATATTTCCTCCGCTCGGTGCTTCGCTTGGCATGACAAACGAAGGTTTCGCACTTTTTGCAGGAACCGCTATTAACGATACATCGTCTGTAACTGCAGCTGCAACTGCATGGGACGGACTGCATGGAAGCAATATACTGCCGGATGCGGCAATTGTAAAACTTACACGTACGCTTGCAATTATCCCGATTACACTTGTTCTTGCAGTTGTACGCATGAGGAAAGAGGAGTCGTCAGGTAAAACAGGATTTAACTTTACAAAAATTTTCCCATGGTTCGTTTTATGGTTTATTCTTGCCTCCATAATTACGACTGTTTTCAATCTTGGTTCCGGTACCGTCGCTCCGTTAAAATGGCTCAGCAAATTTTTTATTATCATGGCAATGGCTGCCATAGGTTTGAACACCGACATCGTAAAACTCATAAAAAAAGGAGGAAAACCTATTCTGCTCGGCTTTCTCTGCTGGATATGCATAATCGGTGCAAGTCTTTTTGTACAACATATCATGCACATTTGGTAATTTTTTGATTTTATACAAATTTTGAGGCCGTTATTTACATTGACTAATACACAAAAAACTGGTAATACCAATAGTCATTTATAAATTAAATCAAAAGGCTGTAAAATGAGTATCTTTGATATTCTTGGGCCCATAATGGTCGGGCCTTCAAGTTCTCATACAGCAGGTGCTGTCCGCATAGGACTTATGGCACGGCTGCTGCTCAAACAAAAGCCGGTATATGCTGACGTCGGTCTTTCCGGCTCTTTTGCTGCTACGTATCACGGACACGGTACTGACCGGGCAATCACTGCAGGTCTTCTGGGAATGCAGCCCGACGATATCAGGATTCCCTCCAGTCTGCAGATCGCTCAGGAACAGGGGCTGCGAATTTTTTTTGCAGCCATTGATCTTCCGGATGCCCATCCGAACACGGCCGTCCTTACACTTCTGGGGGACGGCGGAAACCGAATGGTGATCCAGGCCTCTTCAATCGGCGGCGGCCGGATTATGATCAACAAGATCGACGGAATCGACGTAAACTTTAACGCTGAAATGCCTACTCTTATCGTTCACAATTCAGATCAGCCGGGCCACGTCGCTCATGTGACGACACTGCTTTCAAAAAATAAAATCAATATAGCCAGCATGCAGCTTTATCGTAACGAGCGAGGAGGATACGCCGTAATGGTCGTCGAAACAGACCAGCGTATACCGCACGCTATTATAAACGATATAGAAAAATTCGACGGTGTTATAAAAGTAACCTATGTAAACGGAGGTACCGAAGATGTCGTTTGAATCACTTACATCTCTGGTCGAATCCTGCACAAAACAAAATAAAGAGTTCTGGCAGATAGTCTGTGAAACGGACATGAAAGAAAGTTCTATGACCGAAGAACAGGAATTTGCTAAAATGCGCGGAATGTGGAACGCAATGCTGGCGGCAGCCGATGCATATGACAAAAATATTGAGTCATCAAGCGGCCTTTCGGGAGGAGACGGCGGCAGATTCGCCGATTATATTGCCGCAGGTTCACCCCTTTGTGGTGATTTTACCGGTAAAGTCATCGCGTATGCACTTCAAACGGCTGAATCAAACGCATGTATGAAACGCATCGTTGCAGCCCCTACTGCCGGGTCATGCGGTGTTCTTCCGGCAGTCCTTGTTCCGCTGTACCGGGATAAAAAATTTACGGACGATGAAATTATACAGGGACTTTTTGTCTCTGCAGGAATCGGACAGGTAATTGCAAACCGGGCTTCTATTTCCGGTGCGGAAGGCGGTTGTCAGGCAGAAATAGGAGCGGCATCTGCAATGGCTGCAGGGACCCTTGTTTTCTTACGCAAGGGTACATCAGGGCAGATTATGTTTGCTGCCGGATTTGCCCTTCAGAACCTGCTTGGCCTTGTATGCGACCCGGTCGCAGGTCTTGTGGAAGTTCCCTGCATAAAACGAAACGTTGTCGGTGCAGTAAACGCGCTTTCCTGCGCGGATATGGCCCTTGCGGGCATAGTTCCGAAAATTCCGGCCGATGAAGTCATAGATGCGATGAAACAAGTAGGAAACTGCATGAATACGACTCTCAAGGAAACAGGTCACGGCGGACTTGCGGCAACACAGACGGGCAGGCAGATTGCAGAACGACTGTCTGCCGCCGCACAACCGGCAATCACGACCAGTAAGGCAGAAGAGTAACCCCTTCTCTCAAACTTTCCCTCGTCTGAGCCCCGATACAATAAGCCCGCAGATTGTAAACACTGCACCTAGCGTTCCCATAAAAGTAATCTTTTCACCAAGTACAAAATACGCAAAGAGAATCGTTACCACTGGAATCAGATAAATACCTATTGTTGCATGTACCGTTCCGAGGATCCTGCAGGCAACATTCCACGCTGCGAAACACAGTGCTGAAGCGGCAACCCCCAGGAAAAGCAGGTTCATCCAGTTAATCGGACGGGAAAACCGTTCAATATTTACTGATTCATCAACTATTATGCGGAGACTCTGATTTTCGTGCATTCCCGGGATAAACATTCCCGACAGAACAAGCGGAATCATGCAGACAAGTGCATAGAAAAAAATACGGCGGGTCGCGGCAAGACTTCTGCAGCCGAGTGCGTTGATTTTTGACACAAATAATGAATAAAACCCCCACGATACGGCCGCGGCAAGAGCCATGAGATCTCCTTCAGGACTAAAATGAAAAGTAACGGCCCCATTAAAGCTTACAAGCGCAACACCCGCTATTGCAATTAAAAAACCCGTAATGAAAAGCGGTGTAATATGTTTTTCGTGCATGAAAATCTGAGCAGTAAGTGCGGTAAAAATGGGACAGATTGCAACGATAATACTTACGTTTGAAGCGGATGTAAACAGTATTGCGGCATTTTCAAGAAACTGATACACAGTAACTCCGCACAAACCGGCTGCAAAAAACAGCAGCTCATCTTTCCTGTGTTCAAGATGAAGCGCATGCGGACAAAGAATCCAGAGAGAAATGTATGCCAGAATAAAGCGTACGACTAATATTTCAAGAGCAGAAAAATCGTTTAAAAGCGACTTTGTGCATACAAAGGTAATGCCCCAGATAAAAATTGTAAATGCTGCAAGCATAAAACCAGAAACCGTTCTCTGTGAAAACATGTTTTTAGACATGAAATAAATATACCGTATTCGTTTGAATTTTTCATCCATACATTCTACAATACTAGTGGAGTTTAGTATGAAAACTATGAAATCACCGAAAGAACTCTCAATGGACAGAAAAATTTCATCAGCCATTGAAGAACTTATTCAGCTTACACCCGAAAAAGATCCACTGCCGCTTAATGTTGCTGAAGCGCTCATGAGCGATCCGGAAATTGAATCGATCCAGAATTACAGCAATACGGTATCTATAATGCGTCTCGGCTTCAACGATCACGGTCCGGTTCATATGCGCACGGTTACTTACAATGCAATTATTATGATGGGTATTCTTTATAAAGCGGGAGTTCTCATGAACCTGCAGGCAGAAAAAGCAGGGACTTTTGCCGACAGCATGACCGCTGTTATTTTTGCGTCGTTTCTACACGACTTCGGCATGACTATAGGACGACAGGATCATGAACTGTACAGCGTCTTTCTTGCACTTCCCGTTATCCAGAAAATGCTTGAAAAAGTAATCCCGGGAGACAATAATCTGGACCGCAGAGTAGCAATCCGTTCGCTTGCAGTCGAAGGAATTGTTGGTCACATGGGTACTCGCAGAATCCATTCTCTTGAAGCAGGACTCATTCTTATTGCAGATGGCTGCGACATGACGAAAGGTCGTGCCCGAATTCCGATGGAACTGGACAATGCGCCGAAAGTAGGAGACATCCATAAATATTCGGCAAATTCAATTGAACGAGTTGAAATCACGGCCGGAAAAGAAAAACCTCTCCGTATTCAGGTTCTTATGTCTGCTGATGTCGGTTTTTTCCAGATAGAGGAAGTCCTTCTGCAGAAAATAAACAACAGTCCGGCAAAAAAATATATTGAACTCCTTGCCGGTGTTGAAAACTCTGAAATGAAGCAGTATTTGTAAAATATGAACGACTCACCGAACCCGAATTATCAGAAACAACTCGACAGGATTCTGGCCGGAATTGTAAAACAGTACGCGCTTGTACCCGGCAGAAAACAGACGCTCCTGCTCCACGCGTGCTGCGCGCCCTGCTCATCATACGTACTGGAATATCTTGCATCATATTTCGAAATTACTGTTTATTATTACAATCCTAATATTTATCCGCCGGAAGAATATTTCCGCCGACTCGGCGAACTTCAGAACTTTCTCCCGGTATTTCCTCCTGCAGTACAAAACAATGTAAAACTTGTTTTGGCTCAGTATAATCCAAATGAATATGATGCTGCGGTACAGATAGAAAAGACACCGTCGCTCGCAGACGAACAGGAACGAGGTGAACGGTGCCACCGCTGCTATCTTCTGCGTATGAAAAAGGCGTACGAATACGCTGCTGCCAATAACTTCGACTGGTTCACGACAACGCTCTCAATCAGTCCCTTCAAGGATGCCGAAAAGATCAATGCAATAGGAAATGGACTGCAGGCAGAAAAAGGACCGAAATTTCTTACGAGTGACTTTAAGAAAAAAAACGGATTCCTCCGCAGTCTTGAATTAAGCAGTGCATTCGGTTTATACCGTCAGCAGTACTGTGGCTGCAGATATTCATTGAAAAATACACATCATACCTGATATAATTGTTTCTCATGGAAGATACATCATCACGAAATCAAAAATCGCAGCGCATCCGCGACGTCATACGGTATATAAAACGATTTAAAAATGCCGTCGTCGTTATTTATCTTGACGACGAAGTAATTGACTCAACACTTTTCTCGAGCCATATCCGTGACATCAGCCTTATTCATGAAGCCGGGCTACAGGTGCTTATTGTCCCGGGTGCACACAAACGTATTGATGAAATTCTTTCGTCTTCCGATATAACGTGGTCATATAAAAATAATATCAGGATCACAAAACCGGAAGCAATGCCGTCAATAAAAATGGCCGCATTTGACGTATCCAACACTGTTATGACAGCACTAGCGGCAGACCATCTTACTGCAGTCATTGGTAACTGGATACGCGCTCGGAGCATCGGAGTTCTTAACGGAGAAGATTATGGTACCGCCGGAGAAATAGATAAAGTACAGACAGATTCTATACGTACCGTGCTTGCAAGCGGTTTTATACCCATTTTTCCCTGTATAGGCTGGAGCGCAGCCGGAAAACCGTACAACATTTCGTCAATTACACTTGCGGAAGAAATCGCAGTTCACCTGCAGGCAGATAAACTGTTCTTTGTTATGCCGGACGCTGAAATAAGTGCGGAGCATTTTACTATTCCTGAAAACATAGGCACGTCCGATACGGGCGAAGTTCCGGCGCTGAATCTTGATGAACTGGACGTATTTATCAGCGCAAATGTCGGCTCGGAAAATAAAAAAATAATGTCACTTCTGCACCTTGCAAAAAATGCATGCACATCAGGAGTTTCCCGCGTACACATTCTTAACGGTTCACTCGACGGCGCTCTACCCTGCGAAATTTTTTCAGATCTTGGCTCCGGCACTATGATTTATTCAAAGAACTACGGAGGTATTCGTCCGATGACTCACGAAGACGTTCCTGCAGTTCTTTCGATTATGAGGCCTTTTGTCGAACGCGGCAATCTTCTGCAGCGTACGGACAAACAGATACTCGACAGTCTCGCGGATTATATTGTCTATGAACTTGATGGAGGTATTCGTGCATGTGCCTCGCTGCACATCTATGATACACATCAGGCAGAAATTGCTGCTGTCGCCGTTGACGAATCATGTGCAAATATCGGCGTAGGTCCTAAACTTGTAGAATATCTGCTTGACCGCGCAAAAAAAGAAAATTTGAGCAGTGTATTCATACTTACGACACAGGCTTCGGACTGGTTCGAAAGTCTTGGTTTTAAATCAGATGATATTTCCTCTCTGCCCGAAAAACGTAAAGAAATCTGGTCACCCCGGCGGGGTTCAAAATTATACCGGCTGAATATCAAATATTAATAATACAATGGCTTAAAATATTGCGTAAACCATGAAATTTTATTAGTATATGCTATGGAATTATTGGAAGAAAGAATCCGGAAGGATGGAAAAGTTCTACCGGGTAATATTTTAAAAGTAAGCAGTTTTATCAATCATCAAATCGATGTTGAACTGCTTGATAAACTAGGTGAAGAATTTGCCCGCCGGTATGCAGGTCAAAAAGTAACAAAAATTCTGACTATTGAAGCTTCAGGCATAGCTGTGGCATGTGCAACTGCCCGATATTTCAACAAGTGCCCGGTTGTATTTGCAAAAAAAAGCTCTACAAGCAATATCACTGATGACTGTTACCGTACATCAGTCTATTCATACACACATTCAAAAAATTACAATGTTATCGTTGCAAAACAATATCTTGCAAAAACAGACAACGTTCTTCTTATCGATGATTTTCTTGCAAACGGCAGCGCACTTTCAGGACTTACGGATCTTGTCAGTCAGTCAGGTGCAACGCTTATCGGTGCAGGCATAATTATCGAAAAAGGTTTTCAGGAAGGCGGCGAAATTCTCCGCAAAAAAGGATATCGGATTGAATCGCTTGCTATTATAGATTCAATGTCAACCGAAAACGGCATAAAATTCCGTTCCTGATATCGGTAGAAACGAATAATCAATCATGTCTTAAAAAGGAAATTTAAAACCCTTTCAAAAACAACAGGAGGATGTCCTTTTCGGACAGCCTCCTGTTTATAAAAATACAGAATAAGTACGATAATCAGTTTTTCTTTAATTCAATATCGAATGCTATATATGCATTTTCGGGAATTACACCCGGATAACCACGTTCACCGTATGCTAAATCAGGAGGAATAACGATTGTACGACACTCTCCGAGCATCATATCCTGAACCATAATATCAAATCCCGGAATCATCTGACCGGCAGCCGTCGTGAACGAAAGAGGTTCCCGACCTTTTGATGTATCAAAAACAGTCCCGTCTATCAGATATCCTTTATAATCTACAGAGACGTTTTTACCAGTTCCTGTCTTACCGCCGTTTCCCTGCTTTGTAATTTTGTAATAAATTCCGTTACTGTCTTTTTCATACCCGGAAAAGTTTTTCTCAATTGTTTTAATCTGAGAAGTAAACTTCGCTTCTTTTGCAGAAGCAGCAGCCTTCGCTGCAGACATAACGAGTTTATCAAAATCACCCTGCGCTGCAGTAAATTTTTTTGCCTCGTCTCCCTGACGAACGATCACTACTTTATTAATTGTTTCTCCCTGCTTCATTCCATTAACAACATCCTGTCCGTCAATAACCTTTCCGAAAATCGTATGCTTTCCGTTAAGCCATGATGTCGGGACGATTGTAATAAAAAACTGACTTCCGTTCGTATTTGCTCCGGAATTCGCCATGGCAAGAACGCCTGGTTTGTCAAATTTATATTTTTCTACAATTTCATCAGGAAAAGCATATCCGGGACCGCCTGTCCCGTTGCCCTTGGGATCACCTCCCTGAATCATAAAATCCTGATCATCGCCGTTAGCCTTACTTATAACACGGTGAAATTTCAGTCCATCGTAAAAATGTTTTCCCTTCGCTGCATCAAGCGTTCCTTCTGCAAGTCCGACGAAATTCGTTACAGTAAGCGGTGTATCTTTATAATACAGTTCAAGAACAATATTACCCTTTGACGTTTCCATTACGGCAAAAACGCCTTCTTTTCCCCCAAGAGACTTCATACTTTTGTCCATAGGACTGCATCCTCCAAAAAACAACATTACACAGCTGAAGAAAATAAATAAAAAAGATTTTTTCATATTCACACTTCACCCTCTTTATATCTTTAGAATTGCGACATAAACCACGTATACAATGCATCAAGTCTGTCGTTAAATGAATCGTTTATCTGTCTGTCTATCATTTCAACACGGGGACAGCCTATATCAGTAGAAATATATACAAGATACTCCTGGCCGCAGTCCATTATAAGCATATTAGACCTGAATTGATGCGGATCAGCAGCTTTAATAATTCCAAACATCATTTTCGTGATATTATTAAATGTTGTATATATTGCGGCAGAAGACTGATAATAATTAATTACATATTTACATCCGCCGAAGGTATGATCATGTTGATATGTATAAGAAATCTGTCCGTCTGCATTTCCTGTATTCTGATCGGCAATAGGAGTGTCATCAGCAGGTCCTGCAATCATATAGGTCTTGCTGTATAATACCAAAGTTTTTTTATAAAAATTCGAGTAATATTTCATGCCTTCCATTTTTGAAATGGAACGAAGTATACGCGCTATACTGGTGAGAGATACATCACAATCTGTACTATCAGGATTTTTTCTCCGGATATCATCTTTATTAACAAGATACAGACATTCCGTTATATAACCGCTCTTCTTTTCTACTTTATTTGCTGCTATACGGCCGGAATATTCACATTCAGGCATGAGCTCAAGCTTCATATCTTTTTCGTTGTGAACGAACCGTATCTTCCCGTCAGCCTTAAGCTGTGATAAATACGGCTCCTTTACTACCTCTTCCAGCGTATACACTTTTGTACTCCCAGCTTCTTCCGCATTTACAGAAAAAACTGTTCCCATAAAAAAGAGCATCGCTATACAACATGCAGTAAAATTTTTTTTCATCATAAAAAATCAGCGCACACCTTTCCAGCTCACACGAACCTGTTTATACAGTCCGTCACCTTCGGATTTTGTATCAATATCCGGAATATCATTGAGCGTCGTATGTATAAGACGGCGCTCAAACGGATTCATCGGCTCAAGCAGAATAGAATTATGGGTCTGATGGACTTTATCTGCAGTCGTATATGCCAGTCGTACAAGTGATTCTTCACGCCGGATACGGTAATTTTCCGTATCAAGAATAATGCGTACATCCTCATGTCCAAGACGACCTGCATAAATATTTGCAAGAAGCTGAAGTGCATCAAGATTCTTTCCTTTACGTCCTATAAGGATAGACGAATTTTGAGAATCCATCTTTATTCCTATCTTCTGTGGTTCGCGGAATACAATTTCTGTTTTGACCTCGTATCCCATTTTTTCAATCATTGTGTTTATAAATTCTACAAGCTTTTTTTCAAACTCATCCTGCGGAAGAGGATCCGCTACGACTCTTCCGGTGCTTGCTGACATAATATTGTCATTTCCTTCCGTCGCAGCATCAAATGCATCTACGGGATGAACGCGGATTTTTACATAACCTTTCTTAAACAAAGAGTTTTTTTGTGTTTCAAGAATTTCAATGTCAAACTGATCACGATCCAGACCAAGTTCGGCAGCAGCCTTCTCTATAGCTTCTTTTTCAGTTTTACCCTCATATTCATATGTCATAATCTGTTACCTCTTAATTACACTTATCTTTTTTTATTTTTCGCCACTGTAAAAGATTTTGCATTTTTTTCAATAGCTGATTCCTTTTTCTTTTCTTCCATTATTTTGTTAATAACAAGCTGCTGTCCCATCTGAATAAGGTTGCTCACTGTCCAGTAAAGCAGCAATCCTGACGGTGCATTGTAGAAAATAAAGAAGAAAACAATCGGCATACCATACATCATAAACTTCATCTGTGCTGCACTGGTACCGTTTCCGACTGCCGTTCCTCCGTTCTGCGTTATTTTACCGTACAAAAGCTGAGATCCAAGATAAATGACCGGAAGAATTCGTATTGCATTCCCGAAAAAAGGAATACTTTTCTTAAAGGTGTATACACTGTCCCCTGCGGACAAATCAGGAATCCATCCCGGAATAAACGATGCGCCGCGGAACTCAAAATAATTGTTAAACAGGTTATACATTGCAAAAAGTATAAGAAACTGAAGCAGCATCGGCAAACATCCGCCGGCAGGATTATAATCATTTTCCTTGTAGAGTTTACCCATTGCTTCCTGCAGTTTCTGCGGATTGTCTTTGTATTTAGCCTGTATTGCAGTCATCTGTGGCTGAAGATTCTGCATCTTCAGCGTACTCAGCGACTGTTTTTTCGTAAGAGGAAACATAGCAAATTTGAAAAAAACGGTCAGCAGAATAATTGAAACACCCCAGTTGGGTATAAGTTTATACAGAATTTCAAGCATCCATTTAAGGATATTCTCGAGCCAGCCAAGCCAGCCGCTTGACTGAAGAGATTCGGAAAGTTTAAGTCCGCTAAGCTGCCAGCCGTTATTTTCCGGTACATTGTACCGTCGTAAATCCTTTTCATTACGAGGTCCGAAGTATATATAATAGGTATCCGACAGATCGGAGCCGGAAAACTGTCTGCGGGTTAAATAAGCCTGTGCATCGGCATAATCATTCACTTCGCTTTTTGAAGAATAATATGCATCTCCCATATCAGCAGCATTGACCGGAATTACAAGAGCCTCGAAATATTTTCCTGCAATACCGGCCCATGTATATGATTTATCGAATGATTTGAACTGTTTGGATCCTACGCTGATCGTCTTTTTCTTTTCTCCGCTGAAAGATAAAAACTGCCGTACTTCATACCTGTTAGCTTTTGAATCAAAATGAGGTCCGATCTGCGGCGATGTCCGCAGTGTGTATGCCGTTCCATTATTATTAAGCACGACATTTCCGTCATCACTGTGTATCATTATCTCAAGCTTGAATATATATTCCCCGGGCTTAAACGTATACCGTTTTCCAAGCGTATATCCGTTGTAATGCTTTGTAAACAGCACCGTATTCTCATCGGGACGCTCGACATTAAATTTGTCGTTCAAAAGCATATTGTCCGGTCCGCCAAATGATACTGCACATGATCTGTTGAAATCGGAAATACTGTCTGCCATCTGAACACCGTTACCGGTATCTGTATCGATATGGTTAAGAAGTTCGTAATCTACAATGTCGCCGCCCTTATTTGTCAAAACAGCACTTATTTTATCGGTTTTAATTGTCACAGTCTGCTCAGGGACAGATTCGTCCGTATCTGCAGCCTGAGTAAGGACAGGTTTTTTTTCTGACGAATTTTTAACGATGCTGTCATTTTCTACAGGTGCTTCTGCGACAGGTGCAACAGAACTCTGCATCTGTACATTTTTCTCTGCAGGCCTGAATACAGGCTGTAGAAATATAAATGTACCAATAACAGCCACTGAAAGAACACTGGCCCAAATGGTATTTTTATCCATCGGTTTAAATCTCCATTAATCAGGGAACAGGATCATATCCACCGGCATGATAAGGATTACACCGGAGAATACGTTTAATAGCGAGGCAAAGACCCTTACCAGGTCCGTATTTTCGAATTGATTCAAGTGCATACTGAGAACAAGTAGGTCTGTATCTGCAGCATGAAGGAAACAAAGGAGAAATACAAATTTGATAAGCACGGATGAAAAAACAGAAAAATTTCGTAAGAAATTTTTTCATTCTTTGATTAGTCCTGCCTTTTCGCACAATAATCGAAATTGAACACACCGCGAGCTGAACGAGTCATTTCCGGAATATACCAAAAACAGCATATCATATCCGGTGTTCAGATGTGTTTTAAATAAACGATAGACTTCCCGGCTGTACCGTTTAGACAGATTCCTCTGCACTGCGTTACCGTATCCACGGGGTAAAGGAAAACCTATACGA
>JALNVF010000084.1 GCA_023231445.1 Treponema sp.
ATCGGGATCTGTTTCATGAGCTTTGCGAAGCGCGTGTTCGATGTATCCGGGGCCTATTGTCTGCAGCCAGATTGTATCACGAAGGGTTCCGTCTTCATTGAACATCTCATTTACTACATCATAATCTCTGATTCTGCCTTTGTATCTTTCCATAATCGTTTTGATATATAAATCCATCATTGTTTCCGCTTCTTCTTTTGTTTTTATAGAAGAAAGAAAACCGGGATTCTGATTGTGCCAGAACAACGTATGCCACTTTACAGCCATATGGTTTTTTTCTGCAAAAGAAACAAGATTGTCCACATCGCTCCAGTTCCAGAACGTTTTGTTGGGGTGAAGATTAGCCCATTTCATGCAATTTTCGGCAACGATAATTGTACTGTTCTCTATAATAATTCTGCTGTTTTTTTCCTGCGAAAGGTCTCCTACTGAAACAGCCATACCAAAATCAATATTCTTTGAACGGGCATAATCCCGTGCTGTCTTTCTGCCACTGCAGCTTATACATAAAAGAATCAGCGGGAAAATACAGAAAACTCTTTTTACTGTTCGATTCATAAGTTCCTTCTAAACGTAAGGCAACCGGTTGCCTTACGTATACTGTCAGTATACTTTCGTTTTGTATTTTGTCAATTCTTTTGTATATTTCATGAAATGTGGTAGAATAATAAAAACTGAGAGGCTCATATGGAAACAATACAGGATTTAGGTGCATATACGTTCCCGGCTCTGTTCCGGAATTCGGTAAGTAAATTCAGCGACTGTCCGGCTCTTTCACTTGTAAACGGCGAACCGATTACGTACCGGCGGCTTGGAGTACAGGTTGAACTGGTTGCAAAAATGCTTGCCGGGCTTGGACTTCATCCAGGCAGTAAGACTGCCATATTCAGTACGAGTATGCCAAACTGGGGTATTGCATATTTTGCAGTAGTGAATTATGGAGGTATAGCAGTTCCGTTGCTTCCCGATTTTTCCGCAGTAGAGGTTGAATCGATTATAACTCACTGCGGTATCGACGCTCTTATTGTTTCTGAGACACTGTATAAACGAATTGAAACTCTTGGTGACAAGCTGCCGCCGGTGATCATTAAGATTGACAATTTTTCCGTCATCAGAGGTGGAAATGTTGTAAAGAAAATCAGTGCTGCCAAGAATCTTCTTTCTTTTTCAATAAACGAAGCTCTCTCTGAAAATTCAATACGATCCATTGCTGAAGTTGATACATCTGCTGTGTATGCAGAAGATTTTTTCTGTGTAACGCTGAATGAGGTAAATGTGGATGAAAATGATACGGCATCGATAATCTATACATCAGGAACGACAGGACGATCAAAGGGTGTAGAGCTTTCGCATAAGAATCTTGTCTGGAATGCAGTTCAATGTCAGACGATTCACCGTATTAATAAATTTGACCGCTGCCTTTCATTCCTTCCTATGTCGCATGTGTATGAATTTACCATTGATTTTACGATGCAGATAATGAACGGTTCATGCGTATATTATTTAGGAAAACCGCCGACGGTGAGTGCGCTTCTGCCTGCGTTTGTGAAGGTAAAACCTACAATAGTATGCTCGGTTCCGATGATTATTGAAAAATTATACAAGAATAAAGTAATGCCGGAAATTAACAGGAACAGAGTACTTGCTCATATGTACAAAATTCCTTTATTCAGAAAAATTATTAACAGAAAAGCGGGTAAGAAACTGAAGGCTGTGTTCGGCGGATGGCTGCAGTTTTTCGGTATAGGAGGAGCAAAAGTTGACATACAGGTTGAACGCTTTATGAGAGAAGCTAAGTTCCCGTATGCGATAGGTTACGGTCTTACTGAAACTTCGCCTTTGATTGCAGGTTCCGGTCCTGCAAACACCGTTCCCGGTACCATAGGTGGTATACTTGAAGGTGTTGATCTTGTGATTCTGAATCCTGATCCGGAGACGAAAGTAGGTGAGGTTGTTGTACGTGGACCGAACATAATGAAGGGATATTATAAAGACCCGATGCTTACACAGGCTGCATTTACAACGGAAGCCGATTCATGCGGTGCCGGATGGTTTCACACAGGCGATCTGGGCCTTCTTGAAAGACGTCATGGTATTATGCGGCTGTCGCTGAAAGGCAGAAGTAAGAACATGATTCTGGGACAGAACGGAGAGAATATTTATCCCGAAGATATAGAGTTTTTACTTAATCAGTATCCGCTTGTATCAGAATCTCTTGTTGTTGAAGGCAAAGATGGTCTGGTTGCACTTGTTCTCTTTGATGAGGAAAAATTACAGGCTGAGGCTGAGCGCAGAGCTGCGTTACAGGCACGTGTAGAAGCTGTGAAATCAGGAGAGATGAAACTGCGTGATGCAGTGGGAGAAACATTGAGTGAGGCCGTTCAAAATGCAAAGGAAGTTGCATCTGTCCATAATCAGAATATAAAAGCTGCGATGCAGTATCAGCGTGCAAGTATTCTAAATGAAATTCAGTATTTTGTGAACAGCAAAGTCAACCGCAGTTCAAAAATAAGCAGTGTGGAATCTGTCGATCAATTTGAGAAAACTGCAAGTCAGAAAATCAAACGCTATTTGTACTCACGGAAAGATAAATCAGGTAAATAATGATTTTACTGCATCCATATATTTTTCACCACGGTCGAATTCATTTGTAAACATACCGAATGATGTTGCTCCTGGCGAGAATACGATTGTTTCATCATTGTTTACTGAACCGGACAGAGATATTTCATATGCCTTTAAGTCGGTAAGTAGTTCGGCAAGTGAATTGTACGGACCGTTATAAGGTACATTTTTTCTGTTGAGAAGCGGCATGAGCTTGTCAGTAGCCGTTCCAGACAGAAGATACAGATTTTTTACCGGAATAGTATCCTGTTTTGTGCATGCAAGTGTTTCTGCAAGCGCAGTTTGCGGCAACCCTTTGTCTGTTCCACCGGTAATGAATACGACAGGTTTGCCGAACGATTGACTTGCGGCCGCTGCCGCTTCAGGAACAGTTGCACAGGAATCATTATAGAACCTGACTTTGCGGTCCGCATATTTCCATGAATGAAAAAACTGGAGCCGGTGCGGAATGCCTTCCCATTTACTAAGAATGTCTGCCGTATGTTCCGGTTTTATGCCCATGAGCACCATTGCAAGAGCTGCGTTGAGTACATTTGTACGCATATGCTGACCGGGAACTGCAAGTGAACGCAGAATTGTTACAGGTTCCCGGCTGTCCGGTAACAGCATTTTACCGCAGAAATTTTTATCTGTACCGGATTCCTGCCAGACTCCATATTGTCCCGGTAAAAGTGTATGTCTGCTGTACCGCAGTATTGTCGCATGTGATTCTGCTGCAAAAAGATTTCCCCATGTACCACCCGATTCAGGGCCTGTTCCGGGTTCGTCTTCATCGGCATCAAATAGTGAATAACAAGCCGGTGTCTGATCGGCATATATAAGCCGCTTATCTGCTACATAGTCTTCCATATTGCTGTACCAGTTCTGATGGTCAGGGACGATTTTTGTAATGACTGCTATACGCGGTTTTAATAATTTTCTGCCACGCAGATCAGCAAGCTGCCAGCTTGAAAGTTCAAGTATGACAGGTGTTGTTTCGTTTGTTTTACCGAGAAAATCCAACGGACTCAATGTTATATTTCCGCCAAGAAAAGCCATGAGGCCTGCCTGCCGGAGCCCGTAATGAATTGCGCTTACAGTTGAAGACTTTCCCTTACTTCCCGTTACAGCAATAACGGGCGCTTTTGTAAAAGCAAGGAATATACTCAGATCTGTTTCAATGGCTTTTGCAGCTGCCAGGTATTTATTTCCGTCGTACTTTATTCCGGGATTCTTAATGACACAGTCAGCTGAAGAAAAGTCTTCAATAATATGTTTACCAAGATGATAGATAAGGCGGCTTTTATCAAGTTCAGTATCATTTTTGATTGCATCGATTGTCGGCTTGAGCTGATCTTCTTTTTTCATATCGGTTACCGTGACGTAAGCACCGTATTTTAAGAAAAAACAAACGACCGCTTTGCCGCCGCCGTTCAAACCAAGTCCCATAACTGTAACATGTTTTCCGCGTATATCCGCAAGCGAAGTAAATACACATCCTTCCGGATATGAATGAGGTTCTGTTGTCATTAGATAGTCCTTCAGGATAATACTGAAAAAATACCACATTTTAATCAGTATATCCTTAGAGACAGAGTAACAGAAAAAAGGATAGTAGGAAAGAGGTTGAAAATACAGTATAGTATATGCATAAAAATATAAGACACAGGATGGCAGCGGAATGTATGAAGTACGTGTTGAGGCGGAATTTGCAGCGGCTCATTTTCTTCGGGATTATGACGGGAAATGTGAAAATCTGCACGGGCACAACTACAAAGTCTTCGTCCATGTGAGAGGGGCATCACTGAACGCAGGCGGCATGCTACTTGATTTTGCGAAACTCAAAACGGCGCTTCGTTCTGTATGCAGTGTACTTGATCATACCAATCTTAATGATATGGCGGTTTTCGACCAGAATCCGAGTGCAGAACGTATTGCGAAGTATATTTATGACGCACTTATTGCAGAAATGCAGCATGCAGGCATAGATTTGTCCTGGGAACCGGATAAAAAGAATGCCCTGCTTTCCGCTGTTGATGTGTTTGAGACTGATACAAGCAGGGCCCGTTATTCACCTGTAAATTGATGTGTAAGAAAGTGGTTAATACTCTGGCCTGCGTGGAAATGTATACTGATCATTTATAATAGAATTCGCTTTCGAAGCAGGTATCTTCACTTTGTTTACCCATAACAATGATTTTTTTTGCAGCATCGTCGAAAGCCCCAAAAAGGTGTACCTTTTCACCTTCTTTTGCTTCCTTTGAATAATTCATACGGAAATCGGTGAAATCTTTCTGTTGATATGATTCGGGCAGACAGTCGATTGCGAATGCGCCGTACCGTGAATTGTTCATATGCCCGTTTGCATCAATGTCGGAATAGCAGATCGGACGCTCTCCGAGTTCAATGAGATTTTCCGGAATCACAATTTTACCGGCATCCAGACAGTCATGATGTTCTTTACGTTCTGTTTCCGGCCGCAGCGTAAAATACTTCGGGCGGACAATTCTGTGGGAATCGTAATCTACAATCAGCCAGGAACCGATCCCGCTTACAAGCGATATACCGTTGGATGATTTAATCTCATATGAACGAATGAGCTGAAGCGGTTCTGGTTTTTCCTCCCATGTACTTATCGTAATTATATCGTTAGCCTTCGGAATCCTGTGAAAGCGAAATGAAATACGGGACAGGAGAATAGCAATATGATTTTCGGCAAGGAATTTGAATGATAATCCACGCTGATGATAATCTTCCACTGCCGTATCGGTTGTAAGTCGCAGGAGTTCTGAAAAATTAAGATTACTGTGCAGATCGCACTGACAGAAATGAAGTTTCATCTCATCGTTGAATGTCATGTCTGCATCATGCCACTGTCTGAATGTTATCATAATATTACTCCTCTATTTTTTTCCATGAGTATCGGGAATCCTTCACGGTATTCTTTTATCATATCAGGCATTTTTTCCGCTTCTTCAAAGATTTTTTCTCCGATGCCTTCATTTTCAACGAAATCTTTTATCCGGCTAATAGGAATTTTGTTGATTTCCCTGCATGTCGGGGTAAGAGCGATAACATATACTTCGTTTTTTCGCATAATCCGGAGCGGCCATATTTTACAGTCGAAGGGTTTTTCCTCCTCTGTCAGAATACAACCACGCTGTGAATCAAGAAACGGGCAGGACGCATATTTTTTTTCGCCGTATTCTTTCCACCAGGTACTCAGGTCAAGTGTGTATGAACTGCTGCCTGCATTCCTTACTGGGAATGATCCGTACTTTTTTGATATGGATTCGACATTTTTTTTTGAAAAAAGAGGTGTTTCCCATGCCTCGAATGCTGCAAATGAACAGCAGAATTTACAGGACGCACACTGTCCGGCTGTTAAAATCGGAGAAAGAAGAGATTTCATTCAGCACTCCATTTTGCAAGAAGAAGATCGGGATGATAGGAAAGTTTCGCCTTGCGAAGACCTTCAATTCCCATATCTTCCTCTCTGTTTATGTATTCATATTTCGTCAATGTCTTTGCAAATTCCTGATTGATGACTGCATATGCTCCGTCCCTGTCATATTCAGAAACCGCTTTTTCAAAATGAACATCTGCAACCTTTTCGGTGATTGCAGAACCTATTGTCATAGCTATCGGCTTGTTGTCAGCATACAATATACCGCCGGTAAGGTTAAGTTCGTCAAGCATCATAAGTGCTTCCCGGATAATATCACGTTCCGCTTTTTTGTCATAATCGCCGGCTCCGTCGTTTTCGGAAAACCATGTCTCTTCAACTGAAAAAGCATCATCAGCATTTTCAGGGGTCAAGGGTTTGTAAAAGACATCCGGATGTCTGCGCATGAATTGTGATATATGATTCTTTTTTTTATGGTATTTTCCGCCGGGAAGCTCTGCCAGCGATTTTGTTAAATAGACGTAATCGCTGTCGGCACGACGTTCCGTGAACGTATACTCATTGGGCATTTTTGTTTCAAGAAAAAGCTTTTGTCCGGCTGTAAGAAGGGGAAAAGCAAGTGGCATACCGTTTTCAGATGCATCTTTATGGAGAAATTGAATAGCCAGACGCATATCGCCTGCGCCGATGGGAAAACCGTAAAGTGTACGGGTTGAAGAAATATCCTTTTCAGTAGTTTCTAGTGCTCCGTATTTACGAAGAACGGTTCCTCCGCAGTAACAGACTTGTGTCCGGTACTTTTTCCGGTACAAAATGATATTCGCGTAGGAATCGGTACAGCCCATAAGATTTGCACTGCATGCTGCCATAAATAATTTTTCTGCGTCGTCGGGAGACGGTTCATGCCAACAGGGACAGGACATTACAGTCTCACCGGAATTCCGCCGGCTGCAAGTTCTTTTTTTATCTGCCCGACGGTGTATTCTCCTGAATGTACCATTGTGGCGATAAGTGCCGCATCAGCCCTGCCTTTTGTGAATGCATCAGCAAGATGCTGTGTAACACCGGCGCCCCCTGAAGCTATTACGGGAACATTAACTGCTTCGGCTATGGTACGAGTAAGCGTAAGTTCATATCCCTGCTTTACACCGTCAGTGTCGATGGAATTAAGTACTATTTCACCTGCGCCGAGCGATTCTGCCTTTTGTGCCCATTCCCGTGCATCCAGATCTGTTTTTGTCCGTCCGCCGTTTATAAAGATGCGGTATCCGCTGGGCATTGAATCGTCACGTGCTGCGTCCATGCCGAGAACAATACACTGATTTCCGAAGATTCTTGCACCTTCTTTTATAAGTTCCGGATTTTTTACAGCCTGTGAATTAAGACTGATTTTTTCCGCACCTGCCAGAATCGTTGAACGGATATCTTCGATTGTTCCTATTCCACCGCCTACACAGAATGGAATGAACACCTGCGATGCGACGCGGGCAATAAGATCAAGAATTGGTCCCCGTCCGCGGGCAGATGCCATAATATCATAGAATACAAGTTCATCCGCCCCCTGCTTATAATATTCTGCCGCCATTTGAACAGGATCACCAATATCACGGTTATTTTGAAATTTTATACCCTTTGTTGTTCGTCCGTCTTTTACATCGAGGCAGATGATAATACGTTTTTTCAGCATGATTAACCTTCCTTTTTCAGATCTGCCTTGCAGTAATTTTTGAGGATGGACATTCCGTATGTACCCGATTTTTCCGGATGGAACTGAAACGCTGTGATACTTCCGGATTCAACGACTGCCGGGACATGTATACCATAGTCCGCATAAGCTTTTACAATATGTGCATCGTCCGGCTGTATTGCGTATGAGTGAACGAAATAGAAGTTGCTGTGTTCAGGAATGCCGTGCAGCAGGGAACTTCCGCCGTTTTCATATACAATGTCGTTCCAGCCCATATGCGGAACTTTGAGCAGGCTGTCGTTGTTTAAGTTGTTTTCTTTCCATAAAGTTGAAAAGTGCCTTATGGCACCTTTTATGAGGCCCAGACACGTGACATTACCTTCATCTGAATGGTCGAATATGATCTGAGAGCCGAGACAGATACCGATGAGCGGTTTTCCGGCTGCTGCCCAGTCTTTGAGAAATGTATCGAAGCCGGTAAGTTTTAGTTGTTTCATGGCATACGAGGCATCACCGACGCCGGGGAAAATAAGTCTGTCGCACTCAGCAAGTTCTTCAGGCTTTTTTGATAACACGAACGGAGCGCCGATTGCATCAAGCGCATGTTCAACACTGCGGATGTTTCCCGCATTATAATCAACTATTCCTGTCATGTTTAAATAGTAGCAAATGAAACGGACTAAGGCAAGCATAAATATGAAGTAAAATTTTGTTTTATACTGCCGATATTTTGAATATGGATATATCTGAGTTCGCTTCAATTGCAAAAACAGTTCTCACAGATAAACGGGTAATCGGTACTGCTGTCGTTGTTTTTCTCTGCATGGATTTTGGTGCATTTGTTGCAAATTATACTAAAAAACCTGCAAAAATAAGACGTCCCCGTACAAAAGTTAAACCTGCCCGCGCGGCCGAAGCAAATAGTGGAGGAATGGAATCGCCTTCAGACGGGACTGCAGAGAATACACAGAACGATTCTTCCCCAAGATCCGGAACAGGTGCTGTTTCTGAAAAATGATTTTTCCGGCAATTGTAACTTTACTTTTCCACGGCCATGAACAGGTTCTTATTTTTCCTGCTTTTTCAAGCTGGTACATCATCTCTGTTATACTGCGGTGTTCCCAGATATTACGCCCGCAGACAGCGCGTGATTTTTTGTTGAGCAGTGGGAGCAGAATATTTTCTAATTCGACGTTTGTATACCGTTTTTTGTACCGGCTGATAAAATTCAGCACAAATTGTCCGGTATTTTCGGAAGTTTTCTTCCACTTTTTTTTCCCCTGTAACATTTTACGACGCATATTACACAAATCACAGCCACTGCATACGGCCTGTTCTGCGCCGAGCGCATCAAGCAGTACCTGACGCCTGCAGTCTTTTGTTCCGGCGAATTCATTCATTATATATTCTCTGCTGCCTTTCTGAAACGACGCAAAATGTGCACTGTCTTCCGGACTCCACAGCAGAATGGCTTTCGCCGGTAAACCGTCACGTCCCGCTCGTCCGGATTCCTGAATATAGGCTTCTGCAGTAGCAGGAGGATCAAAGTGTATGACTGTACGGATGTCGTGTTTGTCCACTCCCATACCATAGGCGCATGTTGCACAAAGAATACCGTTAGTTCCGTTAAAGAACCATTTTTCGGTTTCATCTTTTTCCTTTTTTTCCAATCCGGCATGATAAAACCTGGCAGTTTCTCTTCCGTAACAGACAGTGAGTTCTCTTGCAATATCCTCTGCATTTGCCCTTGTGCTGCAGAATATAATCATCGGACGCCGTTCTGTTACTGCAAGTTTCAGTACTTCCTGTTTCTTCGTATATGTATGCTCTACATAGTAGCTTATATTCGGCCTGTCGCCTTCTGAGCGGACGATGTGCGCTTCTCCGTTAAAAAGAACTTCGGCAATGCGGTTTAGTACGGAGGAAGATGCCGTTGCTGTAAAAGCGGTAATGACGGGCACCTGTAGTTTTTTAAGGATTTTACCGACTGTAAGATATGCCGGACGAAATGAATCTCCCCATTCCGATATACAGTGTGCTTCGTCGATTACTGCCTGAACGATGCCGCACAGAGCGAGGCATGTTACAAGTTTTTCGTTTTGCAGTACTTCGGGATTTGCAAGAATTATTTTAGTTCCTGCCTTTATTTGTCTGAAATTTTCTTCCCTCTCTTCCGGACTTTGATTTCCTTTAAATGTGACGCTTTTAAAACCTGCTTCTTTTATGCGGCGCTGCTGGTCTGTCATAAGTGCAAGCAGCGGATAAATTACAAGGGTAGGGCCTCGCAGCAACACAGCCGGTATGAGAAAACACAATGATTTTCCGGCGCCTGTAGGCAGCAGAACGATTTGATGTCCGCTGTATGCTGTATCTTCTGTTTTTATCTGCGTAGAATATTGCGATGCATCAAGAATATTCGCAATGACGAGTCTTTGCCAGGGATATAAATACGTAATACCGAACGCATGCAGGGCTGCAGTCAGAGCTGCATCATCGTATACAGATTTGTCCTGATTTATTTCTGATTCCATATATATCTGTATCGTATCAGCGTGTCGCTTTTATGCGTTTTATGTCAGGAGCAGGGCTGTATTTTACGATAGTATATCATTCATCCATAATAGTTATTTCGACACGTCTGTTTAGTATTCGTCCTTCTTCCGTATCGTTTGATGCAACGGGATCTGTAGCGCCTTTCCCCTGCGTAAATACGTGGTATGTATCCCGTACTCCGAGCGTAATAAGATATTGAGCAACGGCTTCTGCACGTTCTTCCGAAAGTTTTTTTCTGTCGTCTTTTGTTCCTCTGAGCGCACAGTGCCCTGTGACAAGAAGGTCGTTGTTGTAATTACGCAGAATACCTGCAATCTGTGTAAGTTTCATTTTCTCACTGTTTCGCAATTCGGAAGAATCTGCAGAAAACTGTATTTTATCAAGACTGATAGTTAAGCCTTTTTCACCTTTTTTTACAGTAACATTTTCAAGTCCGAGATTATTTACAGAATCCTGAACCTGCTTCAAAGTATCGTCAGTATTCGTCGTACCGAATTCTGTTACTTCCGCTTCTGCCGTTCCCTGAAAAGTGAAAACATCACCATAATATGTTTCTATTACAATACGGAAATCCTCTTTGTAATGGTCCAGTTCACCTCGTTCGTTATCCCAATACAACGTCTGATGTGAATACCCCATGGTAACGGCAGGCCGATTCATTAGTTCTGCCGTTGAACGGGAAGCCGCATTACCGCTGTTTTCTTTTCCGGATTTCGGACTTTCGTAATACAGATTATATTTGACGTCGATAACATGAAATATTCTTTCATCGCTGTTTTTTACCGTTCCTTTATATTCATACGTTGCAGTAAACGGTACTTTGAATGGTTTCGCTATTCCAAACGTACGGCGAAGATCGTGTGCTTCATATCCCTGTTCCGTCCATGTGTCGCCCGGTTTTACGGCAGTTTCCGGAAAAACAGGATCATCACGTACGACCGGCATAAAGTATTTATCATCCATTGTATAAATTCCTCTGGAATTTCGTGTGAATATACTGGGGTATTCGTTACCCCATGAAAAGTGTGCACCGTCGTAATTACTCATTGAATCTTCCGACGTCATGAAGTTTGCGCTGCATAATCCGCTACCGTTTTCTGTAATATCCGTTACTTTTACGGAAACCCTTGTCAGTATTTCTGCATGATGATTTTTTACGTTATTAACAAGAACATCTTCGTGAACTTTTGAGAGAATTCGGTATGAATCGTTTTTCCTGTATTTGAATGCAAATATTTGAGTTCCGGAATTAGTGTCAATCTGCGGGGAATCTGTTTGAGCGTACAAAGAGAACAGTGAAAGAAAACAACAGGCAATAAAAACAATTTTTTTTTGCCTCAAGAAAAAAAATATCATACATTACCTCATTTTTCATTATCGGCATAGGGCCGGCGGCGCATGACCTTCATACTACAGCCTTGCATTTACCGTCGTGTGGTGATACGTTTACAGTATGTCATCGTTTATACAATCGGTTTATACAGTGTTTATGTCATTTTCTGCATCTGTGCAGATTTTTTTAATGAGTGTTTTGACAGTACTTTTATTCATTGGTGTATTTTTTATCGGAAAAAGTGCCGGCCGTCGTGTAGAACGGCGCATGAATGAAGAAAATATAAGCTGTATCCGGAATGACGCGGTAAAACGATCACGTGCTGTGCTGGGAGGGCAAATGGTTGAACAGATAGCTCCATTTTTACCTGGCTTCCCCTGTAATCCTGCGGATGTCCGTTTCGTAGGCAAACCTGTGGATTTCGTTGGCTTTCCCGGCGCAGCAGAGGGAAAATCTGTTGAGGAAATCCTGTTTATTGAAGTAAAGTCCGGTTCTTCAGTTCTTTCTAAACGGGAACGTGAAATAAAAAATGCAGTGAATACCGGACATGTACGTTATGTTGAATACCGGGAATTGGAAACAGCAGGCGACGAAACGGTGTCGATCGCAGACATATCTCCTGAAAGATAAGCTTCACATCGTTCCGCGCACATCGGCTTTCCGCGCAGATACCCCTGTATAATCCTGCAATTGAACTTTTCCAGCAGTGTAAGCTGTGACGCGTTTTCAACTCCTTCTGCTATTGTATCGAGTCCCATTTTTGATACCATATTTATAATCGAATTTGTGATGTTCGCCTGAATACCGTCTGATGCGGTTATATCGTTTATGAAGGATTTATCTATTTTCAACGTATCAAGCGGCAGCATCTGGAGGTAGCTGAGCGATGAATACCCGGTGCCAAAATCATCCAGAGAGACTCTGAGTCCCATATTTTTTATATATGCGAGAATTTGTACAGCCATGCGCATATTGTCTATCAAAACTCCCTCTGTAATTTCGATTTCAACAGAATCCGGTGAAATATCATATTTGCTCAGCATATCTGCCAGACTGGGAAGAAAATCATCATGCTTCATCTGAACAGGAGACACATTTATCGACATAATACCATTGAATTTATACTTTTCCTGCCATTCTTTCAGTTTTGCCAGAGCCGTATTGAGCACCCATTTTCCGATAGGAACGATCAATCCGCATTCTTCAGCCACCGGAATAAAGGTTGCAGGAGATATATTACCTTCTTGTGCGTCGTGCCAGCGTATAAGTGCTTCGAATCCTCTGAGATTCCCCGTTTTAATATCGAACTGCGGCTGGTAGTTTAGTTCAAAGTTACTCGAAAGTACTGCCGTTGTGAGTTTTGCCTGAAGGGACATTTTATGCAGAAACTGCCGCTGCATATTGATTTCAAAATTAACGAATTTATTTTTTCCCTGTAGTTTCGCTGTATGAACAGCCATATCTGCAAAGCGCAGTAATTCATCATCCTGGTCCGAATCGTCGGGAAAGATTGCGATTCCTCCGGAAATACCTATATTTGTGCTGCAGAATGATTCAAATACCGTATCGGTAATATTTATGATTGAATCTGTACTTTTTTCATTTTCGATAAGCATCATGAATTCATCGCCACCCATACAGAACAGTTCTATATCCTGTCTGACGAATTTCCGCAGTACATCGGAGGAACGCTTGATAAGCGTATCGCCTGCCGCCTGGCCGTGTACATCATTAATGTTTTTAATATTGTCAATATCAAGTGATAATATACCGAATTTTGTGTCGGTATATCTGGCTGTGTCAATTGCCATTTCAAGTGCATCTTTGAGACAGTTACGGTTCGGCAGATGAGTGAGTACGTCGTGGTATGCTGCATCGCGGAGCTCCTGCGAATGATGTTTTTCTTTTGTAATGTCAGTAAGGGTAACAACAACGAAGTTTTTGTCGTTTGTCCGTTCCATTTCCATATGGAACCATTTTTTATTCCCAGGAGAATAATACGTAGTTTCACTTTTTAAACCATCTCTTGCAGTCCTTATACCCATAGAGAACCAGGGAACATCCTGATTTATCTTTGCTTTGAACTGTGAAAAAAAGAGATTAGTACTTACAACATGGTTTGCAGCTTTATCAAATGCTTCATTTTGGAAAGTTACTTGAAAGTCCGTTATTTTTTTCTCTGAATCCAGAACAGGTTCCGCCATCAGTACAGGTGAAGATATAGCATTGATAATATTTTTAAAATCTGAGTTCATAATTATGTAATTTAATTATAAAGTAGAATTATCAATTTGTCAAAAAAATTGAAGTATTCAATGTAAAAAAAATTAAAGGGCAGCATCTATGTTAAACAGACGGATGCTGCCCTTTGTTCTGTCGAAAAACGCCAGAATAATTCTGCCGTCTGGAACAGTTTTTGTATTTTTCGGATTAATCTGCCGTGAACCGTATATCCTGCCAGAGTTCGTTATATTTCTCAAGGCCTTCGCCGACATCCATTTTAAGCTCACAGTTTTTCATTTCTTCAGCTTTGTACATCGGAGTTGTTTTCATGTATTGTGCCGCGGCGGTATTTACAGACGAAGGAAAGCGGAATGCATCCAGAAACTGGGCATAAACTTCCGGTTCATGAATAAAATTGATAAATTTCATTGCGAGATCATAATTTTTTGCATCCTTAAGTATTACCATGGAGTCAATATACATAGGGCCGCCTTCTTTCGGAATGAAGAAGTCAATCATATCGGCCTGTTTTTCTTCCGGTACTTCTCCGTATATAACCTCTGCATATCCCTGACATACCCAGAAATCTCCTGCAGCAAAAGATTTGCCGAAACCTTCTGCGTCGAATTTTACAAGATTCGGTTTCCAGCTGTTTGTTATGAGGTCCGCGGCTGAC
>JALNVF010000085.1 GCA_023231445.1 Treponema sp.
ACCTTTAGCGAACCGAAAGGTTTATGCTCGGATATCATAGTGGTCAGTACCGGTCAGGCCCGGATTCTGTTCTTTTTTTGTTCTTTGATATTGACAATTGGCTCACCATATCATTAAGTTAACCCGCAACTTTGCCCGGCGCAGCCGGTTGGCGCACTTTCTGCGTAGGGAGCGTAGCGACTAGCAGAAAGTGTGACAAAAAAGTTGTCGGTGTTAAACTGGTTGTTAGGTTAAATTTCCAATATTTTATATAAAATTGTTAACATATGTTCATGATTTGATTTATATTCTAAATTTTCTATTTTTGTAATCAATATTTTTCCATACTCATTTATCCAAATTACATTCTCTCCAATAAAAACCTGAATAGCTCTTGAACTAAAGTCATATCTTGTAATATCAAAATTTTTAATACTCATATTACCTGATGCACATGCGATCGCTTTTACATTGTCCCTGTAGGCATAAATAGAATTTCCATCGGCATCAGACCATTGTGTGTCAAATTTAAACAAATCATTGCCAATAACAAATTTTTTCCCATTCCTTAGATAATTAAAACTTTCTTTTCCTGCATGATTATTTGTACAATATAATGCCGAAACGATTTCATTCATTTCTGATATTTTCCCAAGAATATCTTGATTATGTACAAAAGGATTATTACCAAGAGGAGGAAGATTCCGTTGGTCATAAATATCACGTAAAAGATCATAATACATTTCCTCATATTTACAATCATCTTCAAAATCGATGTATTTTAACGCATGAAGGAATGTAGGTAATTTATTGTTTGTAGAATTATTTCTTATCAAAGGAATGACCCACGTCGTCGATGAATCTTTGATTAAATCTCCACAAATAATTCTTTTCTCATAGCCAGTGCCAGACATACCCGCATTCGCCTTCTGGTTATATATTTCTGAGCATATACAAATTACTCTATTTGAGATACTCAGTCCTTGCTCCATAAATAAGGCTAAATCAGAACCAAGTTTCGTTTCGAATTGATCAAATATCACATCAACACCATTCGCTCGTAGATGAGTTGCTAAGTTGTTTACCCACTTTATATGATCATCGTTATCATATGAATATGAAATAAAAACTTTGGGCATTATTCCTCCTGAACTGAATATAATAAATAGTTTTTTATATAGTTTTATTCAATTATTCCAATTGATTAATGCTGAACATCCATCATTCCAGTAACTACTCCATGTAGATGGTGCCTCATTATACCCTTGAATATCTATAGTTTGATAACTCTTCCAGCCAAAAAAAGAATCAGTTTCTATTGACAAAACTGAACTAGGAATTTTAATTGATGAAATCCCCGTGCAATTTGAAAGAGCTTCAGATTTTATAGTAATTAAGGAAGACGGAATAATAATATTTTTTAAACCAGTGCAGCCATAAAAGGCATAAGAATCGAATTGTAAAAGTGATTCTGGTATTGAAATTTCTTCTAATCCTGTACAATCATAAAAAGCATATTTTGGAATACTAGTCAAACCGTTCTGGATATTAATCTTTTTTAAATTAGTACATTGTTCAAATGCATAAGAGCAATCTGTAACAGAATTAGGAATTGTTATTTCAGTTAATGACGTACAATTATAAAATGCCTTAGACATGTCTGCTATTGAATTTGGTAAGTTTATTGTAGTTAATGATGTGCAATTAGCAAAGGCCGTCTCTATAGATTTAATCGTATCTGGTAATGTTACAGTGGTTAAATATTTTTCCTGTATAAAGCCTCCAGAAATAGTTATAACCGAATCAGGAATAGATATACTCGTAAATGTACAACTATCAAATGCATTTCCGTTTATAGTCGTAACCGAATCAGGTATTGTAATAGTCTTTAATGATATGCAACTATACAATATTCCATGGTCAATAACAACTAAAGATTTTGGAAAATTAAAATCAGAAAGTAATTTACAATTAGCAAAGGCCCAACTGCCAATTTCCTTTATAGTATCAGGTAATTCAAGACTTGTTAAACTAGAACAATTATTAAATGACCAACTACCAATTGAAGTTAATGTTGTTGGAATATAAATAGACAGCAAGTTTTCACAACCATAAAAGGATTGAGCACCTATAGAAGTAATTCCTTCACCAATAATAACAGATTTAATTAACGACATATAGATGTACCAAGGGACTTCTTCTAAATCACCCGTATAGGAGCCACCAAATCCGTACATTTCTCCATAACCATAAATCACTAGCTCTCCTGTAGATGTTGAAAATGCCCATTTTGCATTTTTTCCACAACTACCAGATATAGTATTATTAACCCAAACTGCATATAATGTAACACTGCTATTGTCAAAAGTAAAAGTAGAACCATCATAATATTTTATTTTTCTATCATTTTTGCTTTCAGACCAACCTGCAAATAAATATCCATTATTAGTAAATGTATTAGCTGTCAAGGATATCATCTTTCCACTCATTCCTTTCAATGATGATATTTCTCCAATTCCGCCATTACTATCAAATTTTAGTGTATAAAGTGTATCCCATACAGCATATAAAATTATATCACTATCTGAAATAGTGACTGAATCTCCATCTGTATAATTAACAGTTGAACTACTACTATTTGTTGACCAGCCTGTAAAAATATATCCATCCTTCTCAAAAGAATTATCTGCCAGTTTTACAGTCGACCCAGAAATTCCAGAAACAGATAATACATTTCCTGTTCCGCCATTACTATCAAATGTTATATAGTAAAGTTTACTCCAAACAGCATAAAGAACGAGATCTGTGTTTTTAACCTCATAACTAGTCAACTCAGAATATTGTGCAGTTGTTGAAGTATTTGATTCTGCCCAACCGATAAATTTATAGCCGTTATAGATGAAGTTATTGGTCAGAATAACCTTTGAACCAGAATATTCACTTACAGTATATTGAATTTTATTATTTGCTGTTATACCACCATTACCGCAAAATGTTATTGTATATTTTGCAGAATCACCATTAGTAATATTTTTACAGCTGAATAATAATGTAACAAATAAAAAACAAAAAGTTAAAATAAATATTTTTTTCATCGAAACTCCTTTATCGCCGCGCTAGCGGTCAACCTAACTATATTTTGTCAGTTCCATATAACTTCTTTATTCATCTACTGTCAGTATAACTTCCCCGACAACAATTATAATTCATTCCAGTGTAAAAGATTATTCCCTGCAACTCTGAAGTTATGCAGTTCCTTATAAAACGTCTTTAGTGCATATTTTCCCAATACACCAATGGTAAAAAATCATTGACGTAAGCAGATAAAATAAAAAAAGTTCCGCGCCGCCGAAACAGGCTGCAGAACTTCCGGTTCCATACAGGATGATTCAATAAGCAGGTACTGCAAATGAAGGAATCATATAATTATTCTTATTTTAACACATCTATTCAAAAAAACATTAATTTTTAATCATAAATTTCTCCAATTTCTGTAAAAATATATATTGACTTAACTAGTATACAAACATATAGTCTAAATATCTATGGGTACCAGGAATACCACGGGTTTTCCGTCTCCCGCGCAGGGATATGAAAAGGAAACGTTTGACTTCAACAAAATTCTTATCAGCCATCCGGCTGCGACCTTTACCATGCGTTACGACGGCAGGTTGCTTCCCGACTGCGGTTTATTCCCCGGCGATATAATCATCGTCGACTCTGCGGTACAACCGAAGAAAGGAATGCTCGCGGTGGTCGAAGAGGATGGGGAATTCAGGTGTAAACGGCTTGATGAATCAGTCGGTGTCGTATTCGGCATAGTTACGGCTATTATACGGACAGGTGTCTTATGATTTTTCACATTGACGGAAACAGCTTCTATGCTTCATGCGAGCGTATATTCAGACCGGACTTAACGGGACAGCCGGTAGCGGTGCTGACGAACAACGACGGTGTTGTTATTGCCCTGAATCAGGAATGCAAGGACAGGGGTTTCAAGCGAGGTGACCTGTACTTTGAGGTAAAAAATCTGTGCGAACAGAAAGGTGTCCGTGTATTCTCCTCAAACTATACGCTGTACGCCGACATCAGCAGGCGGCTGAACCTTCTGTACAGTGAATACGGTGAGGAGCTGGAACTGTATTCAATCGATGAAAGCTTCGTCTATCTGCCTGACTGGAAGAACGGCGGCTATACGGAAATCGGCAGGGAAATACGGGAACGGGCGATGCAGGAAATACATGTTCCCGTATCGGTCGGGATAGCGCCTACCAAAACGCTTGCAAAACTGTGTAATAAACTTGCCAAGAAATACGGCGGCGTATGCAGCTGGCAGGAACTTGACGGAGAAACAGTTCTTGCCTCATATCCTGCAGCCGATATATGGGGGATAGGGCATGCAAAGGCTGAACTGCTTGCACTGCTTGGTGTACATACGGCATACGACCTTGCGAACTTTCCGCTTGATAAGGCAAAGAAATATCTGTCGATTACGGGATTCCGTACCGTGCAGGAACTTAACGGGATTCCCGCTCTGGACAGGAACGAACTGACAAGAAAACAGAATATCGGCACAAGTAAATCATTTGCACACGGCGTAACAGATTTCAGTGAACTGGAAACGGCGCTCGCTGAATATGCACAGCTGGCCGTAGGACGTATGCGGGCGGAAAGTTCCGCGTGCAGAATCATTTCGGTATACCTGATGACGGCACGGGCTTTCAGACCGGAGGACAAAGGAAAGGAGTACTTTAATGCTGCCTCCGCTGAACTTCCGTCTTCAACAAGCTATCTGCCTGTTATCCTCGCTTCCGCAAAAAAACTGCTCCGGTCGCTGTACCGGTACGGATATGAATACCGGAAAATAATGATCAATCTGCTCGCACTTGAGGACGATACGGAAATACAGCCGGAACTGTTTTATAATAATACCGGGCAGCGTGAAAAGGACAAAGCCGTTATGAGCGCGTGTGACTGTATAAATGCAAAATTCGGAAGAGGTATTATCCATCCCGGAACACGGAATCTGACGAAAGAAGTCAAAGCGGACGGGAAAAAAGCCGACTGGATCATGGAGCGGAAGATGCTCTCACCCGAATATACAACAGACCTGAATGATATTCCGGAGGTATACTGATGGCAGGAAGAATTGTCTGCGGGACATGCGGATATGATTATCCGGAATGGCGCGGCGTATTTTATCCCGACGGGATGGATCGTAAGGACTTTATTGCATTTTATGCGTCAAAGTTTACAGCACTTGAAGTAAACTATTCATATTATCAAATGCCGACGGAATATCAGTTCCGGTCCATGCTTGAACGGACGGAACGAAAGATACTTTTTTCGATAAAGGCTCCTCAGCTGTTTACTCACGATATCCGTGATACATGGGAACAGGACGTCTTACGGTTTCGTGCTGCACTGCTTCCACTTTTAAATGCAGATGTTCTTTCTGCTGTACTTTTTCAGTTTCCTCAGAGTTTTCACTACACACCGGTTAACCGGATATATCTTTCAAAACTGCTTACCACATTTCCCGACATACCGAAAGTCGTCGAGTTTCGGCACACTGAATGGCTTACAGAACGCGTGTATGAAGGCTTGAATACCCGCAGTACCGGAATATGTGTCTGTGATATGCCGCACCTGAAGGCTCTTCCCGTATTTGTTCCTATTGTCACCGGTAATACCGGATATATCCGTTTTCACGGCCGGAACGGGGATAAATGGTACAGCAGCGACGGTAATAACGGAAGCGCGCGGTATAAGTACCTGTATACCGAAAAAGAACTGCAGGAATATATACCGGTAATACAACAAATGGCTGAAAACGTAAAAATTGTTCACGTATTTTTTAACAACCATCCCGACGGAGGGGCAGCTGTAAATGCCCGGATGGTAAACGAGATGCTGTCAATAAGTTAATTATTTTTTTATTTCGTTTTTTCTGCCCTGTAAACGGATATTGCCTGAACCTGCAATATCCGTTGCAATCAGGTTCCCTTTTTCTCTGCTACCTTATGAAGCATGAGAAACGTTTACGGGCGGGACTGCACACTTACCTTACGTATTAACACAGATTATTATCCGCTTCCCTATAAAGAGGAGACCGTCCGGGAGGAAGAAACCGGATATTACCTTGACGCCTCTATAAAAGACGGAAACGAACCTGCCGTCTTTATCCGCACCGGATACACCGTAACCGGCTGTGTCGTGACACGGCTTGAAACAGCCACACTGCAGAGGGTACTTTCAATTCTTTCAAACGATTCAGATTCATTCGACTTCATCATAGACCGCATAACCGAATGCAGAATATATGAAAAACTCACCGTGCACGACTTCGAGCTTCGTGCGGAAAACGGCGGCGCATTTTACCTGAAGCTGAACGTACAGGGAACAAAAGACTCAACGATCTCAGACTGGCCTATAAACAAACCTCACTTTGACTGGATACGGGGCAGAACGCTGCTGTTCGACGGACACACACTCACGGCGGAAAAAGAAAAATTACCGCTCGTCTACCTCATGAGCCTTACGGGAATGTGCAGAGGGATACGGAAACGGCAACTGTCGCTACACGCGCCGCTCTCCTCCGGGAGCATACTTGGTACGGCGCGGAAAATGCCGGAACTAACAATACCTCTGAACGGTTGTATGCGGCTCACCTGCACGGGACTCGTACCCGTGTCCGATCTAGCGGATGTGGACTGCGGGGACACCGTGCTCGTTACACGAAAGTTTCGTATTGCCGGAACGTGCACGGCGGAACGCATCGGAACCGGCGCATGGAGTGTGACGCTGTGAAATTCTACGAATTACCGGAAGACGTACGTACTGCCGTCGAGGACAGAACAGTCAGGCCGTACGTTGTCATCACCTATGAAGCAGACGGCATTGAGCAGAAAATAATACGCGACATCAGCGAATGTGAGATAACAAGCTACCGCGAGGAAAACGGCGGCATCATTAACAAAGGCACACTCATACTGGACAACACGTCGCGGAAATATACGCCGGAGCAGCTGCCATCTCTTACACCCGGCACGCCGGTAAGCGTGACCTACTGCTTCGGGGATGAATTGAAGCAGTACCTGCGTTTTACGCTCTACGCGGACGGCAGCGGATTCCAGGCGGAAGCCGACGGGAACGACGGGCGCACATGTACAGTGAAGCTCATCGACCTGTCTGAGGAACTGAAAAAACAGTCTGCACAAAGCGACTGGAACGAAACGCAGACAGCCGTACACTGCACCGCCTGCGACAGCACACACCCGGAAAAATCACTCGTGCATATAATCGCCGCACGCGCGAAGCTCACGCCGTCAGACATCACGTGCTGCAGCCTGCCGTTTGAAATAACCTATTGCGCTATACAGAAATCAGTCTGGGAAGAACTGTCGGAACTTGCACGCGCATACGGCGCGAACCTGGAGTGCGGGAAAGACACGCCCCTGTCATTCACGGAAAGCCCGTACGATCCGGACAGCTCCGGTGAGAATGAGAGCAGTTACCTGCTTACGGCTGCGGACATCACCCATTACCGGAGGTTCGACAGTCAGGAGGAATACGCAAACAGCATCCGCGTGAAATATACGCACTACACCGAAACGGAGCGTACCGAACTGTGGCACTTCAGCGAGGCGCCCGTCTGGCTCGACGAACAGATGAACGCATACTATCCGTTCACGAATACGCGCGACATAGAGCGGAACGGGGACGAGGCGACCTACTCGGTAAAAACAGACGACGGGAAAACACGCACTGTCGTTTATACGGAAGATATCGATACGAAGGAAACATTCAAATCGAACATCGTCACGAAAAACGGAGAGGAGATGACTCTCGTAAAATATGATACGGCAACGTACAGAACAAAGGCGCTGCTCAAAGTGACAGCCCCCTCGTCCGGTGCGCTCGTGAAGAGCATGACGATACACGGTAAAGCAATCGTCGCGGAGCAGAACTTCTGCGTTTACAGGAAGGACGACGCGGAGATACAGAAGCGCGGACTTGCCGTACTCAACGATACGAACAGGTATTTAAGCGATACGGAATACAACGGTACGGAACAGTACAAGGTATATGCAGAGAAACTGCTCGAACGGCGGAAGAAACTGTACCGCTGCTATTTCGTAAAAACAAACAAAGCACTGGTACATGCGCGTGCGGGCGCATGCATGAGCATACAGCTGGGGGCGGACGGAAACGGCACGCCCATAGAAACGGAAATTACGGAACTGACACTGCGCTATAAAAAGGATGCGGCCTTTGAAACGATATTGTGGCTGAAAACACGGTAAACGGATTAACGGAGGAGAAAACGGCAGAAACGGATTTACAGGTACTTGAAAACATACTGGTGGTACTAAAAGGAATTGAGGTAACGATTACAGGGTTAAAAGAGGAAATAACCGACATGAAGTCCGAAATAAAAGACGTCAAGTCGGAGTCGCTGCTGTGCAGGACTAATCCCGATACGTGCCCGACTGCGCGGCGGCTTGCGGAACATATAACGCATGACAACGGCAGGACGGGACGGACAGCGGGAATCATGGGCTGCATCAGCGGTACGGGCAGTTTCCTGTTCACGCTGCTTACTTCACTTTTCGGAGGGAAATAATGAACGATAAAACATTAACCGATGCAAAACTCCGCATGATGCTGGAGACGGAAAAGGAACTTTTATCAAAGCTGAAAGAAGCGGAACGGTACCGGTACTTCCTGGGACGGATGCAGTACATACGGTACGAGGGCGGAAAGGAGAATCTGCTTGAGGCTGACTGTTCAGGCAGCGTGTGCATGGCGCTGCTGCTCGCTACAGACTGTTCGATACGGGTAACGGCGGACACACTGTACCGGAAATACTTTACGAAACGGAACCCGGTGAAAGACGATATAAGCGCGTTGGCGGATTTCTGGAATGATATTTCAAAGCAAAACGACGAACGGTTTTCCGGACGTGTTTTAAAACGGCTTGCTGGATGATGAACAGTTCTATACATTCTTAACAAGAATAACCGCTTTTATCGGGAACAAAAATCCGAGAACTTGCTGATATGGCAGACACAAGAACTGATTTTACAGAGGAGGATATTCTAAAAAGAAATAACGCAATAATTGAGGGATTTATTGCATTTCCTGGAGAAAACGGGCTGATCAAGGGATAAAACCGGTACATAATGTTACTGTTTCTAAGTGGAGTAACTGCATTGAAACGAGATAAATTACCAAAAGAAATACCTTTAACGAAAGATGATTATTCACTTATTCAAAATTCGTTAGATTCAGCAGCAATAACGACACAGTCTTCGGTAATCACTTCCTGACGGTCGCATTTACAGTCAGCAAAGCTGCCTTTTATGTATTTTTTTAAGGAACGAATAAGGCATGCTGCAGGAGAAAATTCCTCACCATAGAATTTTGCAAAGTACGCCATAGAATTTTACGTACTATGGCGAGGAATTTAAATTTCCATGCAATGGAATTTAAATTTCCCTGGTGAGGAAATTTAAATTTACTGGCAGTGTTTTTTAAATTTACCGGCAGGGATTTTTCCTTTTTACCCACTGTTTATTTTACCTTAAAAAACACTGTTTCTGATATGCACCCTCTTACATTTTCTCAAGGTACGGAACGAGTACAAGATTCATGGCGCTCTTCAGGACTGTAAGCGTACATTCTGCAAGGAAAAGGCGCGCTTTTACGAGCTGAGTATTTTCTGCTGTAAGGATCGGACACTGCTGATAGAATCTGCTGAACAGTTTACACACATCGTACAGATACCCTGTCATAACGCTCGGATCGAGCGTATCCGCAGCCTTAGCCGTAACGGCAGGGAAATCGCCGAGCCGCTTTATCAGATCCCATTCCGCCGCACTTGAAAGAAGTGCCGCTGACGATTCGCTTCCGTCAGGCTGTATGCCGTCGTCCGCGGCTTTGCGGAGAATGGATGCAATTCGGGCGCCCATATACTGCAGGTACGGACCGGTATCACCTGTAAAAGAAAGTGATTCTTTCGGATTGAACAGCATATCCTTAATCGGCGTAATCTGGAGCAGATAATAATGGAGCGCGGCAAGCGCAATCTTCTCCGCAACTTCGTCGGGATCACCCACTTCCGCTTCACGTCCCTTTTCTCTGATTTCCGAAAGTGCGTCCGCATGGAGCTGGTCTATAAGATCGTCCGCATCGACAACCGTTCCTTCGCGGCTTTTCATGCGGCCGCTCGGCAGATTAACAAGACCGTAACTTAAATGATACAGTTTGTCCGCCCACTCAAAGCCGAGTTTCTTCAATATATAAAACAGAACCTTAAAATGATATATCTGTTCGCTTGCGACAACGTACACCAGCTGATTGAACGGCCAGTCGCTGTGGCGGCTGATTGCCGTGCCGATATCCTGCGTGATATAGACGGACGTACCGTCTTTCCGGAGCAGAACTTTCTCGTGTTCGCGGTCGTCTTTACCGCCTACAACTTCGCTGACATCAACGCGGATGGAACCGTCCGGAGCTTTAAAAAAGGTGCCCGCATCCACGCCTTTCATGATTTCTTCTTTTCCTTTGAGGTACGCTTCACTTTCGTAATACAGCTTGTCGAAGGAAACACCGGTACGGTCATACGTCACCGTAATACCGCCTATAGCCCAGTCGTTCATCTGTTTCCACAGTCTGCGTATTTCCGGATCACCTTTTTCCCACTGTACGAGCATATCCTCTGCCTGCTGCTGCGCCTCGGGGTGTTCCTTCGAATATTTATCGAACTCAACATAACACTGGCCTACAAAATGATCACCCTTTATATGCAGCGTTTCGGGAGTCTCTCCTTTGGGTTCGTGAAAAAGTTTATAGGCAATCATGGACTTGCATATGTGGACACCTCGGTTATTAATAATGTTCACTTTATAAACTTCCGCTCCGGCTTTTTTCAGGATGCGGCTCACGCTCTCGCCGAGTGCGTCGTTACGCATGTGCCCAAGATGCAGCGGTTTGTTCGTGTTCGGGCTTGAATACTCAACCATAACCCGCCGCCCTTCAAGCGGTTTTTTCCCGTCCTCTCCCAGTGAACCGTATTCCGTCCCCTGTTCCGCTATACGGGAAAGAACAGCATACCCTGCTCCCGCTTTGTTAAGCGTAAGATTCACATACGGCCCTGCAGCGGTGAACTGTCCCAGCGATGACGCATCAATACCGCCCGGATTTTCTGAACCGGTTATCAGTTTTACCACACTCTGCGCTATAGCAGGAGGCGCCATATGAAGAACCTTTGCATACACAAACATTGGTATCCCGATATCGCCCATAGCCGGATCGGGCGGATTCTGCAGCACAAGTGCATCGGTACCGACCGGTTCCGCACCGGGATTTTTTTCCTGTATAAACTGATTCAAAGCAGCGCAGACAACAACGCGGCAGTCATTCTTAACATCACTCATGATAAAAAACGTCCTATAAGATTGATAAATGTATTTTATATTAGCAGATCGGCCATAATTTTACCACTACCGGTAAAAATCATGATGACAGATGTCCGCAGAATGCAGCCTGTACCGTAAAACGCCGCCATTTGTCATCTTCGGGAATTCCTGAAGTTTCCCTGCGGAACGAACCGAACAGGCTGCAGCAGCAGGTACAGTCGGCAGCGACAGTAATGTTTTCGTCGCGGATGCCGGCACTGTCCAGCACGGCCAGATTCGCTTTTTCAAGCGACAGACGGTACAGTTTTCCACCGGCGCTGTTCCAGCTCCGGGCTTCATCCCCGTCATCTTCCGGTCCAAACGGAATCACGCAGTCGCCGCAGAAATTCCTGCGGAAATATTCCGCCCGTCCTTCGTCCACTACATAACAGCAGCTGCGTATGTGCGGACCTATCGCGATGCAGATATTTCCCGGCACGGCACCGTAATTCTTTTCTGCCGTCCGCACTGCTTCACCTATAATGCCCGTTCCCTTCCAGCCGGAATGAACCGCACCGAACACCCCTGTTACCGGATCGTACAGGAAAAGCGGCATACAGTCGGCTACTGTTACGACCGGCAGTAGTTCTGCATGGCCGGTAATAATGCCGTCTCCCTGAAGACCGAACGTATCAGAAAAAGAAGATACGTCGTATACCGTCTTTGAATGGATCAGTTCAAGCTGAACGGGTGTAAGTGTCCTGCCGGAACTGCGGTGTACTATTCCGGAAAGCATTTCTCTACGGACACAGTTCGTCTCACTCCAGCGGAAACGCATACTGCCGGCTTTCCGAAGCGTCATTCCCCATACAGGTGCATTATCGGCAAAAGGCCTGCCGGCAGAATAAAACGGCAGAAATACATATTTATCCTGCTGATCCGATACTGCTGATGCAATAGAAATCCGCTTCACTTTTTTGCTTCGTCAAAAACCAGACCTGAAAAATCCGCCGGCATCTGACGGGGAAGATCAAGCGGTTCAATATCGGCAAGAAGCTGCCGGGCATTTTTTATAATAGTACGGCTTTCTTCCATTTTGTCCCTGAATATACGGTTTTCATGTCCGTGAATAGTCATAAGATTCTGAATCGATTCATACCGGGAGTCTTTTGCACCATCAAGAATTCCGTGAAAAATATCTTCAATAATGCGGCACTGTTTACAAAAAGAAATATCAATTTCATGAATATTGGTCTCTGCATTCAAAATCAGTGAGTCAATACGAGACTGTCCTTTAAGTGAACGTATATGTTCTGAGGCAACTTTTTCAAAAGCAGTCCCGATATTTCCCCGCGGAGAAAGAGACTCAACGAATGATTCAATTCTTTGATTTGTAACCGAAAAATCGTTTACCGCCTCTGAAAATTCCGTTCTGTTTTCTTCATTAAGAAACACACCTTCAAGCATGACAACATTCAGAACAGCCATTACACCGGAATATTCATTACTGTTGAACCATGAAAGGAATCCTGCCGTCATTTCGCAGTGAAACGGCACTCCTCCCCACAAATCAGCCCAGGGACGAAACGGCAGCACAGGGAATTCTTTCAGACCGAAATTTGAAGAAAGAACAACAGACAACTGGTTCTTTTTCCGGTCGCGCAGCCATGCTTCCCACCGTTCGTCAAAAACTTTTTTCCATTCTTCACGAAATTTCACCGACCAGTCTTCCGCTCCGCCGAACGGCTCCGGCTGCCAGTTGTAGTCATTAAAGATAATCCGCCCGATTGTACAAACCGGAACAGTTCTGATGAACATCTGTATCATGGAGAATGCCGATACAGATCTTTTTAAAAAATCTCTGAGTGCTTTCTCATTATCCGAATCCAGTTCAAGTGTCGACGCCGCTTTCCGCTGTGGAAAAAGAAACAACGCTTCAAGTGCTTCGTTTGACACGGGCATACAGTTTGAAAGCACACGGGCAAAGGCCTGGAAATCGGTCAGCGCATTGCTGAACGGACAGGTATACGATTCTGAAATAATCGCGGTAAACTGTGCAATAAAATGAAGGTATGGCAGTCCTGTGAGCTGACGGAGCCATTCAATACTCCGTATAGTACTGTACATTGTCTGCTTTGACGAAGGAGAAATATCGCGTACTGCAATTTCAAGTTTTCTGATAAGCGATGTACGCAATTCGTTTGTAAGGGACCGGTCAAACGGGATCGAATAAGGATCGGCTTCCCTTCCGACTGCATCACCGATTTCAGGTGCAATAAACGTGCTCAGAAACGCATAAAATTCACCTGCATTGTCATTTACCGCAGTCATATACGGTTTAAAAAAATCAGCACATTCTTTAAGCTCTTTCAATTTTTCATAAAAAAGCGACTGAAAAAGTCTATGCTGATAATCAACAAGTCCGGGGTGAGCTTTTGTCACTTTATGTACAAGATTAACAATCAGATCGTCGTTATAAATTTCGTCCTGTGTCTGTCTGGTAAAAACTGAACGGAGCCACAGAATGATGCGATACAGTAATGATTCCGATTTTATACGGATTTGAATGGAACAGTCGTCAGGAACATCCTCCTGAGGCATTTCCATCCCCTGCAACGGCATTTCAGTGCCGGACCGCTTCAGCTTTTCAAGCAGAAAACGTCGTTCATCAGCACTTATACCTGCGACAAGTTCATCAAAAGAATTATTCTGCGGTCCGCTTTTTACCATATTATTATTTTACTTTATATATAACGATAATTCAATCAGTAAATTATCGGCATTACACTCTTGACAACCTGATGTTTCTCTGTATAATAACGTTATGTTTCTACATAACAGAACACCAGAAAAGGAAGGAAAAAATGGAAGAACAGGATAATAACATCCCCGGTGAAAAACGGGAACTGAAGGCCGTGCAGAAAAAAGGATTATCGGTATCCGATATAATTCTTACGGCCATACTGCTTGCTGCCGGTGCGGTACTCAAGTTTTTTGTAGGCAGTCTCGTCAATATCGGAGGTATGAAACCGAAT
>JALNVF010000086.1 GCA_023231445.1 Treponema sp.
ACGGAACTGAAGCGCTATATTGAAACCCATACAGGGCTGCCGGTACGCAATCTTACCTGTACCGGCAACAGAAACGTCGCTCCCGCTGCCGGTAATACCGCAGAATTCAGCGGTATTGTGAATGACTACGCAGCCTCCCTTCTTCAGCAGCTGCCGTGCCAGCGCATG
Organism: Treponema sp.; assembly: GCA_023231445.1. GTDB lineage: Bacteria > Spirochaetota > Spirochaetia > Treponematales > Treponemataceae > Treponema_D. The sequence goes on from JALNVF010000086.1 coordinate 169, forward strand.
AACGACAATACCGGCCGGCGTGCACTGTGGAACGATCCGGCTCTACGCGGTATTATATATCTGACGATCAAGTTCTGCGACTATTACGGTGCGGAATACGCGGATATACAGGACAAAATACACATACCGCTTCTGAAAATAGAAAGCGATTTCACAAAACAGAGCGAAGGACAGCTTTTAACACGTATTGAGGCATTCGCGGAAACAATCAGAGGTAAGACCATGACTGTCAAAAAAAACGTAACGGATAAAAAATATTTTGTCGGAATAGACAGCGGTTCAACAAGTACCGATGTCGTCGTTATTGACCGCGGTAAAAATATAGTTGCACAGTCGATTATTGCAACAGGCGCAGGCGCTGAAAAAGGTGCACAGAAATGCCTTCAGCTTGCACTCAATGAAGCGCACCTGGACTGCGACGATATCGCAAATGTCGTAACGACAGGATACGGACGCGAATACATCAGGACTGGTGACGAAAGCATCACCGAAATTTCATGCCACGCAAAAGGGGCTTTCTTTCTTGAACCGTCAGTCAGAACCGTCATAGACATCGGAGGACAGGACAGCAAAGTAATCGTTCTGAACGATAACGGTACTGTTTCAAATTTCGTCATGAACGATAAGTGTGCCGCCGGAACAGGCCGTTTTATAGAAGCGATGGCCCGTGCGCTCGGACTGTCGCTCAGTGAAATAAGCAGGCTCGGTATGGACTGCACCGAAGATATCACCATAAGCAGTATGTGCACAGTTTTCGCCGAGTCGGAAGTCGTATCGCTCGTCGCACAGAACAAGAGCGTGAACGACATCGTACACGGCATAGACAAATCTGTTGCGGCAAAAGTTGCATCGCTGGCTTCCCGGCTTCACACACAGAACGAATGGATGATGACGGGCGGAGTCGCGCAGAACGGCGGAATCGTTAATGCGCTTGAATCAAGGCTTGGAATCAGGCTGCACATATCAGACAAAGCGCAGCTCTGCGGAGCACTGGGCGCTGCACTGTTCGCTCTGGGAGATAATTAAAGGAAGTATGTACGGCATCCATCCCGTACTGCTGACGCGGAGTCTTTATAGGAATATATATGTCAAAAGATTTTATGCTGTTCGACCTTGACGGGACGCTTACCGATCCCGCACCCGGTATTACAAATTCACTCATCTACGCACTCAAATGGTATGGTATAGAGGTTGCAGACAGGACGTCGTTATACAAGTATATCGGCCCGCCGCTTCTGGATACGTTCTCGCAGGGATTCGGATTCAGTCAGAAAAAGGCAGCAGAAGCTGTCATAAAATACCGTGAGTACTTTGCGGATAAAGGACTGTTTGAGAACAAAGTATACGACGGTATCCCGGAACTGCTGCACACACTCAAAGAAAAAGGAAAAGTGCTTATTGTTGCGACGTCAAAACCGGAAGAATATTCCGTACGCATTCTTACTCATTTCGGCCTTGATAAATTTTTTGCGGCCGTCTGCGGCAGCAACATGGACGAATCGCGCAGCAAAAAATCGGAAGTGATTGCGTATGCACTTGAAAAAGCACACATCCCGGACAAATCACGTGCGATTATGACAGGAGACAGAAAACACGACATTATCGGCGCTAAAGAATGCGGCATCGCATCGTGCGGTGTACTTTTCGGCTACGGCAGCAGAACCGAACTCACGGACGCGGGCGCGGACTACATCGCGGACGGCATACCGGAACTGGAACGGATTCTGCTTACGGACGCACAGCAGGCATAAAAGATGCTGTCAGATACCTTTATAGGCTACCACGAACAGACGCTTGAACGGGAATAAAACTTTCCCGTTGGAGCATTCGCGGTATTCCGTTTTCAACGATTCAGTAATACTGTCAATCAGGAGTTTCTTCTGTTCATTAGATTCAAGTCTTGCCAGATACGGCCTAAGGCCGGTCGATTCTATCATCGTAACAATGTCTTCCGCAGATTTCATCTCATGAATATAATCTGTCTGCCACATAGTAATACAGGTGGAATACCTGCACAACGTATTGTAATACCAGTCAGGCCGGTGAAATTCAAAAACGTCTGCCAGAGAAAAAGTATCGGTTCTGCGGAGTTTGTGATATTCTTCATCAATAATCTTCGCAACAGGCATATCACCGTATTCGGGCATCTGAAATGCAATAACCCCTGACTCCGTTACCATACCTGCCAGTTTTTCCATGAGCTTTTCCTGATTAAGTATCCACTGAATAACTGCATTTGAAAACACTACATCAAATTTGTCACCGGTATTCCATGTCATAATATCCTGCATTTTCCATTCAATGTCAGGATATGTCGCCCGGGCTTTGTCGATCATTGCACCGGATGAATCTATTCCCACAATCCGTGCATTTTCCCATTTCTGACTGACAAGATGAGTGCTGTTTCCGGGACCGCAGCCGTAATCAAGTACGGATTTTACTTCAGGCAGTGCAATTCTTGAAAGCAGATCTTTTACCGGCTGATTCCGCTGATTACTATACTGCAGATACAAATCCGGATTCCAGTCATCCATCACTTTCTCCTTAAATATTTAATTATAATAAATATTATTATCGTAATTAAAGTGAAAAGTCAACGAAATATCAAACTATAAAATATACATATCAGTGAAACAGGAATTCAAATTATTTTATAAAGATGTTATAACAATATAATAATACAGTTGTTTGTAAGGTAAAAATACAAGACACACATGAACAAAAACAGAAAAAAAATACAGAAACCGGTAGTAATCATCCTGTGTCTTACAGGACTGCTGCTGCTGCGGATTCATACAGCAAATTCAAATAATCCTGATAAAAAAATCAGAACCTTTCAGGCGGCGGACATCCGCAGGATCCATGTTTCATACGGGAAAGGCAGTGTTTATCTCTCCAGAAGTCTGACAGACGACCTGACTGTCAGCATACGCTCCGGCCAGGGAAGTAATTTCGGTATTTACGAATAAAAAATTTAATCATGCATCTCTGTCGTTCGACTCTGATCTGGAAACGATCGTCAGTTATAACGGTGGAGAAAAAGTAAATCCTCCCGGACTTAATTACGAAATGTTGAAATATTTTAACAAAAAACCGGACTCTTCGGTCATTGTTTACAAACTGCAGGCTTCTGTAGAACAAAAACAGAAGATGATAGACAAAATCAGAGAAATAAATAAAGAAGGGAGCGCCTATAATCTGATCGGTCTTGTTTTTAAATATTCATGGAAACCGAATATCATGTTCTGTTCTCAATTTGTTTATGCAATGCTCCAGTATGAAGGCCTCGCTTATTTTACAAAGCAGGCCGCATATGTAAAGCCAACAGATTTAATAGAGCTGGACTATTACAGGAAGCTCGAATTTGCCTACGAAATCAAACTGAATAAAAAAGACGAATAGAAATAAAGGAGTGAATTGATAAAAACATTTCCAGCATTTTATCAATTCAGTTTTATCTGATAATCAACAACCCCGACGCAAGCACGGGGTATGGAGTTCTCTAAAGGTATTGCAGTCGGGATTTAATACCCTTCATACGCCCCAGGGGGCGGGGTATTAAACCCTCCGCACGAATAACATTCTCATTCCTTCTTTACCAGTTACAGCCATATTTAAATCAGACTTTCAAAGTCTTTCTGCATAAAATCAAACAGTTCATTGACGGTGTTTTTATCTTTTTCGGTTCCATACAGACTGCTGGACATCGTACACTGATTTTCAAACGTAGAAACGGATACTTGAAAATAAGGAACGTTTTTTACTGCGGTACTAATAAAGGCATCTTCTGTCTTAAGACTGCCAAAACCAAGTTTTCCGCTGTCGAGCACTCCAAGATTTGTATACGAAGTCACGGGAATGGGAGACAGTTTATAAAATAATTTCCTGATTATGCGGAACGGCAGAATACAAAACGCCATATGATAGAGTATCGGCATCTTCAGGCAGCCGTCGTTTTTTTTCTGAAGTCTCATTTGAGATGAAACTTTTTTCAGTGTTTCATCAAAGGATTCGTTATTTACCATGTCGATATTGCATCTGTAATTTGCCGTCAGATTACAGATACTGTATGACGTATTTCCTTTCATGTATTTACGGAGATCAACAGGGCAGGGCACCGTAATGCTTGTAGAACCGGTACTGTGATGCAGCGCACGCATGTATGCAGTGAGCAGCATATCGTTAATACTGGCCGAATTTTCGTGCGCATGGTTCCTTATAGTAAAAAACAGCTCAGTGTCAAATTTTCTGATAGCAATGAACGGTTTTTCTGCATTGCCTTCAAGAGGCATATACACAGCAGGATCAGGAATATGTGCGTCCGATTTTGTAAGAAGTATATCCAGTTTCCGGTCAAAGCTCAGATTCCGCAGAAGGCAGGAAAAACTCCGGTTATTTGAACACTTCATGATATTTGAAAATCCGGAATTTTTCTCACATTCCGAATACAAAGAAGCCAGCAGATACAAGTACTGTTTAAAGCCTCCACCGTCACTGACCATATGGTTGATAATTATACAGAGTGTGTCCCAATCATCGTCAACAAGAAGGAACAGATTCAGCTGCGGACCCGATGCTATATTTATAGAAGAATTCAGTAATATATCAGAAACTTTTCTCCCGTCTTCCCGTAAACGGACAACGTGTACAATGTTGCCCGCCGTACATCCACGCTTTATCCAGCAATGGCGTTTTTCGTCAAAACCATAATTGATCAAAGGAAATACAGAAGCAGACAGATTTACTGCACGATTTAAAACAACAGTATCTACATGCCCTGTAAAACTGATACAGCAGCGGATAAGCGGTTGCTGTACGGCACGGTAAAAATACTGCATACAGTCAAATGGTTCTGCTTTAATTTTATCGTTTCTCATGTATCTAATCCTTCACTGATCCATACATATCGGTTAATTCATTATTTAAATCAAGAAACTATATTCGTTTTGATATCTGGCAGAACATAATGCTGCATAAAGATCCGATGACAGCCTCTCTGTCATGACTGCCTGTATCCCTCAGTACAACACAGACTCCTTCAACAAAAGCAGAAGCAAGCACATAAAAAATGAACGGGTCGGAAGTTTTTACTTCTTTTGATAATCGCTCCTCGAGAATATTCTGAATCCGTGCTATCAATTCCTGTCTGGTATTTTCATAAGGAGAACATACGCTTTTATCAAGAAGAATCAGCAGTTCTTTTCCATGTCCGGAAAATGCTTCAAGCATCTGGTTATAAAACCGTCTGATCAGTATCTGTGCCTGTTCATCTTCCCAGGGATCTTTGGCAGCTTCAATCTCGACCTGAATTTTCGAAGTAATACCGGCAATCCGGTCATAGACTGACCCGACTGCATTCCTGAACAGTGCCTCTTTGTTATCAAAATACCGGTAAATAGTACCCATAACAATGCCTGCATGAGCGGCTATCACCCGCATGGAAGAATCACGGTACCCTTTTTCGCTGAATTCTGCCAAAGCAGCCTTAATAATATCATTTTTAATGTCATCTTTTAGAAACTGCATTAATAATCACTTGATCATTTTTATTTAAAATATGCTCTTTTCAAACATATGTCAAGCATTCACGATTCCCCGGCAACACACGGCCGCTGTAACTGTACCGGATATTCTGCCTTTCCCGACAAGCTGTTTTTTGGTATAGTACAGTTATGTCTGTTTTTTTCTTTGATCTCGACGGCACCCTCTGGGACGAAAACGGTATTATTCCTGAAAGTACAAAAAAATCACTTAAACTGCTTCATAAAGCCGGTCATACGCTCTGTATCTGCACCGGACGGACAAGAGGTTTTCTGAACGTACCCGGCCTTGCAGAACTTCCCTTCGACGGATGTGTTTACGGCTGTGGTACACACATCGTGTATAAAGACCGTGACCTGTTCAACACATTCCTTACTCCGGAAGAAATATTCTGCATAACCACCGGCTGCAAAACATTTAAACTGGAACCGATCCTTGAAGGACCTGAATATATGTATATAAATCCGTCTTTCCGTCAGGCTCCTGAAATGCAGAAAGCGATATGTCAGTACAGGAATCCTCCTCAGTCGGCAATGGATGAACCTTCCGCCATACATATACAGAAGGCAACCTGTATTTACACAGCAGCAAGCGACGCCGTACAGTTCAACCGGGAACTTGCAGCGCATTTTACCGTAATAGCACGGAACGGATTATCCGAAATCGTACCCAAAAGTTACTCAAAGGCAAGCGGCATACGCTGTCTGCTCGATTTTCTGCATATGGACAAATCAAGTTCATATGCGTTCGGAGACAGTGAAAACGATCTGCCGATGCTCTCGTATGCCGGACACAGCATCGCTATGGGCAGCAGCCCGGATTCTGTAAAACAGGCGGCAGAATTCGTCACCAGCGATATACACAGCGACGGCATTTACAACGCACTCAGAAAACTGCAGTTCATCTGATAAAAGGAAAGGTACAGGTTACCGGAAAATCACCAGAATCTACCGGGCAAAGAACGTGGCCTGCATGAACAGCAGACCTATTCCCACTTTATACAGCATCAATGCAGTAGACCGTACCATTTATATAAACACGTTCAGCAAAACACCTGCTTCAACAGTCCGCATCAGTTATATAGTGCTCCCAGAAAGGCCATAAATTCATATTAATTTCCAGAGTATGGTTCCAGATTCTCGGTTATAGTATATGCCACTGCTGTCAATTCATTGCAGACTGTATTGACTTTAACATAAAAAAATATATTATATTCATATAATTATTAAGGAGAGTAAAATATGTTAAAACGATTACAAACATTTTTCATTCAAGTATTTCTTCTGACTTCGATTTGTTTTTTTGTTTCCTGTAGTCAGCCCGCAAGCAGCAATACGGACAACACTTCTACCAGCAATACAAATTCTGATGCAACAACAGTATCTAATGTCGCTGCTGAATTATCAGCAACGATTTCAACAGCTGTAAATACAGCTGATCCTATTACTTTACCAACTGAAATTTCCGGTTATGACGATGTAGCAATAACGTGGACATCTGATAAAACTGCAGTTATTTCAAATGACGGTATTGTAACACTACCCGAAGAAACAACAACAGTTACGCTTACAGCAACCATTAAAAAAGGTTCCGAATCGTTAACAAAAACGATTTCCGTTACCGTTTATGCAAAGGGTGCAACGCTTACCGATTCAGATGAAGCTGAACTTGCAAAATCCGCACTCACAATTACGTGTATTGCAATAGGCGACACGCTTTCCTCTGTAACAGATAATTTAACACTCCCGTCAACGGTAAACGGATTAACTGTAACCTGGGGTTCAAGCAATGAAACTGTAATTACGGCAGCAGGCACAGTAACACGGCAGGACAGTAATACGGAAGTTACATTAACTGCGACAATTACAAAAAATGCTGCAAGTGTTCAAAAAACATTCACGCTGACGGTTCTTAAAAAAGATACAAGCGGTATTGAATATACGTCAGCTACAAATCATGGAACAGCAGAAACAAACGACAACGGTATAAAATTTACTCTAACAAAATTATCCACAGATAAGGCCTGGAGTTATGCTGCATTGACAGAACTAAATTCCGGTACAGTATATAATCCTTCATTCACCGAAGGTTCGACTACTAATTCGTTTGTGTATCCTTTCGTTACAAAAGGTAAAAAATATAAATTTATATTACACATTGAATATTCTCAAACAGAAAAAATGGAAGAATATCTGAGTGCAACGGCAGGAGGCGGACTGGGGCAATTCATCACCTACACGGATGACTGGGACAACTCAACAATCACCTGTACGCAGTCAGGCACAAAGGCTCTTGTAAAAGTAAATACAAACAACAAAGATTTATCTTCTGTTTTTGAGGATACATCAAAAATGAAAGATATCAGCATTGTCACAGAATTAGTTACCGGCCCGAAAGACTGGGGAACAGGTACTACCTGGATCACTGGAGCAAATATTCCGGTAAGCGATTCAGAATGGGCAACAGAGCAGAGCGGCGGTATTAACTTATTCGATTCTGAAGCCGGATGGTATATAAGCCCGCAGAAAATAAGTGCAGCACTGGTAAAAACGAATGTATATTTTGTCGACTGTTACTGTTCATTTTATCTGTCCGACAGTCTGGCCAGTCTGTATGAATGTTCAGGGAATTTCAGAACTAAAGCAATTGTATCCGACAGTCTTACATATACAGTTCCTTCCGGACATATTACTGCCGTCTCTGATCCGGGCGGAGTAAAAATAACGCTTACTAAATTCGATTCAGACTATGAGTGGGGAGCTCCGACACTTACTGAAACAACAACAGGCACAACGCTCCGTCTTGACAGCTTTAAAGATTCAGAATCCTTTATATGGCCGCTTACCAACAACGGAAAGTCATATACCTTCAGACTTTTCGTAGAAGAAAGTGGCAACAGGCATATTACATTCAGTGAAACGGTGAAGGGAACTGCAGGTGGTGGTCGCGGTGAATACATTCCCAGCTACACTGATGCATATAATAATGCCACGGTAACGCTTACAGACAGCGGCAGCAGCCGCCTGCTGAAACTTTCGGTTTCTCCTTCCGACATGTTAAAAAGTATTGATACTTCAAAATGTTCAAAAGTAGTGCTTAATACATATATTGCATCCGGTACAGAAGACTGGGGTGATAATACAGAATGGGTTATGGAATGGAATAATACCGTATATCCACCATCAGAAGTAGAAACACCATATCCTGCAATCTGGAACGGAGGACTGAGCATATTCGACAATGCCCCTGAATGGAGGGATGCAGCTGCCATAAATACAATGCTTTCTAAAAACAGTGTTTATTTTGGTGCATGCCAGCTGTGGTATACGTTGAAAGATTACGATATTCCGGGAATGTTTGAGACAAAAACGATAAATTCACCCGAGACACCATATACACCAGTGAGCGGCTTATAAGGCTGAAAATATGCAGATACCATAATTTCATATCTGCATGCTAACAAAAAAGATTATAAATAAAAAGACTGTCCGAACCAATGGAACCGGACAGTCTTTTTATTTATACCGTAAATTTTCCTGTTTCGGCAGACAGTTTGTCGGCGAACGTTCTGTTGTCTGCTGCCATTTGTGAAAGTGATTTGATACTCTCATGAATTGTCTGCGTAGCTTTTTCTATTTCCTCGGTTCCACTTTCAAGTCCTTCCGCAAGCCGGGTAAGCTCTGCAACTTCTGTGCCTACATCCTGAACACTGTTGTTCATTGTATGTGAACTTGCCTCTATTGTCTGAGTTGTATCTTTTATCTCATTAAGCGTAGAAACAATCTGCTGGCTGCCGGCACTCTGTTCTTCCATTGCATTTCTGATTTCAGTGACAATCGTTCCGTCTTCAGAAATTTTATGTACTATACCGGAAAAAACATTTCCGGCATCATTTGAAGCATCTGTAACCGACTGAATATTTGCAATAACCTTGGTAAGTGTTTCTGTAATTGAACGTGACTGTTTTGCGGTATTCTCCGAAAGTTTTCGTATTTCGTCAGCAACGACTGCAAAACCTCTTCCTGCATTTCCTGCATGTGCCGCTTCTATTGCTGCATTCATGGCAAGCAGGTTTGTCTGTGTAGCCACATCTTCTATCACTTTGTTTGTGTCAAGTAAAACAGCAGATTCGGAAGAAACTGTCTTTGCCAATTCTATAACATTCGAAACTATTTTATTCCCTGCCGCAGAATCCGCCGAAAGCGTTTTAAAACTTTCATCAAATTTATTAACATTCTGCGTTATTGAGTTTATATTAGCTATCATCTCTTCTACAGCCGCAGACGATTGTGAAACAGATGCATTCTGTTCATCAATTTTTTTCAACAGAGCATCTATCATTGTTTCCATTTTTGTCATTGTCGTAACCGTATCGCTTACCGTTTTTTTCTGAACTTTTGCATGCCGTGCAAGACCTATTGAATTCTCCGTAATCTCTTTGATTTTCAAAGAAATAGTACTGCTGCTCTCATCAAGAGAACCGGCAACTTTATTCAGTGAAAAAATATTTCCTCTTGTTTCTGCAATCATCTTGTTCATTGTTTCCGCAAACGAATTGAGCATCTGACGCATACGACCTATTTCAGTTTTTGCCCGCACCGTCGACAAACGGAGCGTTAAATCACCTTCATCCATTTTCTGCAGAATTTGTTCCGTCTCAATAATCGGATCAGAAAACCGTTTGGAAAAATTAAAAGACACAATAAGTGAAAAAATAAACAAAATGATGAATACGATTATAGTCGAATAATAAACAGCCATAAAACGATTTTTTATACTGACGGAAATACTGTTGATTTCTGAATCGATGTCATCATAGTAATTTCCTGTACTTACAACCCAGCCCCACGGTTTAAACAGTCTCGAATATGTCCGCTTCGGGGCAACAGTTGCTCCATCAGATTTTGAAAAATAAAATTCGCTGAATCCGCCTTTATCTGATCCCTTCGCAACTTTCATGATTTCCTGAATAATCATAACGCCGTTTTGATCTTTTAATCCGTATCTGTTCTGGCCTTCATTCTGCGGAAGAATCGGATGTGCAATAAGCGTGTAATCGGTACTGTCGATCCAGAAATATCCGCTGTTGTCGTCTCCGTAGCGAAGGTTTTTTACAAGCTGTTTTGCCAGAGTCTGTGCCTGCGCTTCCGTTAATTCACCTGTACTTTCACGTACGTATAACGAATTAAGCAGTGTAATGACATTCTGAACCTGAAAACGTACAGAATCATCATATCCTTTCATCCGTTGTTCACGTATAATTGAAGTACAATACTTTTGTATATTACTGATATTAAAATGTACTACAAAACCTATTCCCGCCATAAGAATAATCACGAGTCCTGCACTGTATGCAAGCATAATGTGTCTGATGCTTTTCATATCTATTTCCTATATTACGATATATTTAAATAAAAGCGTTCTCAAAAGCCGGAGGAGGTTTTTTAACACTTTTTTATTTCATATAATAGTATTAAAATACCTCTAATTTGATTTATCTTCAAGTGGCGCTATAATACCATAATGAGATATATGTAGCAAATGGGTACAGGGTATCTTTTTCAGGAGCGTATATGAATACATCGATTTCTCTGAAAATACAGGGACTGATAATCGGCGCAGTTATTCTCGTTGGATTTTCCGTCTGTGCTGTATCATATCAAATATTCAACAAAGGTTTTACCGGATATACCCACAATGAAATCATACGGACAGGTGAAACTGTCAGAGCATACTTTACCAGTCTTCAGGACCGTTCCACTGGAACTGTCTTAACTCTTGCAGGACGGCCTGATGTAATCAAGGCAGCTGCGGAACATGATACCCCTGCTCTTCAGAAAATCTCACAGGACGCAGACAGACAGCTGCTGGTAGACTTCATAACCATAGCAGATACGGACGGAAACGTTATTGCCCGGGGACATTCGGATAAATCAGGCGACAACGTCAAAAATCAGCAGAACGTAGTGCTGGCTTTACAGGGAAAAACAACATGCAGCGTTGAAGAAGGAACTGTTGTCAGATATTCGCTCCGTGCAGGTACCCCTGTTTATCAGAATGGAAATATTATAGGTTCCGTAACAGCCGGGTATGATTTTTCAACGGACAAATTTGTAGACATGATTAAAAAAAACTACGGTGCCGACTGTTCTATATTTCAGGGTGATACCCGTATTTCCTCGACAGTCACCGGAACAGACGGAAAACGGATTACCGGAACAAAGCTGACTAATCAGACTATTATTAAAACAGTCCTTTCTGACGGCAAAATTTATACAGGAAGAAACGTAGTTGCGGGAAAACTCTACGATACATCCTACTGGCCGATTACAAACTCTGACGGCAGACCTGTCGGTATATTTCTGATTGCAAAAGACATGGCAGTTATCCGCAGGCAGTTAATAAATCAGCTGGTAAGTTCTGTTGTTCTGACACTGATATGCACCGCAGTTGTCATGATTATCTGTATTTTTTTTATTCGTACAATCATAAAACCGGTAAAAACGGCAACAGCAATGCTGAAAGATATTTCCGAAGGTTCCGGTGACCTGACTAAAAGGCTTACTGTCAAGGCAAAGGATGAAATCGGAGATATGGCTGTCTATTTCAATACCACGCTTGATAAAGTAAAAGAACTTGTACAGGAAATTGAAAAACAGTCGGGGATTCTTTCCGATATAGGAATTGAACTTTCGTCGAATATGGATGAAACGACAGCATCTATACAGGAAATCAGCACAAATATCGAAACTATTACCGTACAGACAGACGGAGAATCCGTAAGTGTATCCGAAACTGGAAAAGCTGTAGACAGTATAAAAAATACAATAGAAAAACTCAACGAGTATATAGCCCAGCAGGCGGCAAGTGTCACCCAGTCGTCTGCGGCGGTTGAAGAAATGGTTTCAAATATCGCTTCTGTCACCAAAACACTCGAACATAATAATGAAAACCTTTCAGCCTTACAAAATTCCGCAGGTGTAGGGAAACAGGATCTGAGCAACATAGCCACCGAGATCGCAGAGGTATCAAAACAGTCTGCAGGGCTTGCCGAAATCACATCAGTCATAGGAGGTATTGCCCATCAGACGAACCTGCTTGCAATGAATGCCGCCATAGAAGCAGCTCACGCCGGTGAGGCAGGACAGGGATTTTCAGTCGTAGCCGATGAAATACGGAAACTGGCAGAGTCGTCATCCACTCAGACAAGAACAATTGCAAAAGTACTTACAACAATACGACAGTCAATCGTTAAAATTACAGAGGAATCCGATATTGCCGGAAAACAGTTCAATGAAATAGAATCTAAAATCCTTGCAGTAACCGGCCTTGAAGAAGAAATCCGCCATGCTATGCTCGAACAGAACGAGGGAAGCAGGGAAATAACGACAGCAGTTTCCCAACTCAATGACATAACATCGGAAGTAAAAAACGGCTCGGATGAAATGCTTGCTGAAAGTCTCAAAGTATCAGAACAAAGCGGTACACTTGGTGAAATAAATGAGAAAGTCTCAGGCCGTATAAATGAAATGGCATCAGGCATTCTTGAAATCAACAAGGCCGTTTCCGCCATTAATCAGCTAGCCGTACAGAACAGGGACAGTATCAGCATACTTAAAGAAAAAATAGGTAAATTCAAAACAAAATAATATTCAGCTGCCCCGGCGTATAATATATTAAACACTCCGCACAAATACCGGAACAATAGAATACGTCGTTCAGACCGCCGGAATATCAGGTATTCCGTTTCCGCAGAGGTGTACAAGTTTCATAAGTTCATCGAACATAAAATCCATATCAATTACGGCACGGACTTTCCCCTCTTTATCTTTAAGCGGGAATGCTGCAGTAAGAATAAGGCGTCCTGTGTAAAGAGAAAAAAACAGATGCGATATATATGGATTACCTGTTTCAATTACCCGGCAGAACCATTCCTTCTCACGGAAATTTTTAGTAAGCAGATTACGGAACAGATTCTTTTCTCCATGTTTTGCATAAATCTGACAGATACGGTATCCGTCAGTATTCGTTACGGCAAGCAGCTGGATTGAGCCTTCTCTCTTTACAATTTCTTCAAGACAATCGTCCATAACCGACGGATCAAGTGTTGCAAGCTCCGGAGCTTTCATCGCTTCTTCTGCTATGGAAAGCGCAATTTTTCCGGCAGCGGCCTTTACTTTGTCAAGTTCGGACTCAAACAGTCCCGGCAGATACCGGCGTGCCTGCGTAGTCAGTTCTTCTGCCGAAATGGCAGTTGTCCGCCCCTGCGCATACTGCGCATCTACCCAGAGTGCTATATGACGGATACCCGGCGAACGTTTTGTCACCTTCTCAATAACGCCTGCCTTTATAAGCGGAATATTCTCATTCAGCCAGCGGGCAATACCGGATAAACCTGATTTGTCGGTAACCATTGTGCGTACCGGCCGGTTGAGCAGCTTTTCTGTATCAAAAATATTGTAAATCTCCGGATTCTTCAGTATACCGTCGGCATGAATGCCTGCGCGGGTCGTATTAAAATTTTCTCCTGTAAACGGATAGTTATCAGGAATAGATGCACCGACTTCGTTACGGAAATAATCCGCAATTTCAGTAATCACCGTCGTATCAATCGAATCATCGCCGGTAAGCGACTGATATTCGATAACAGC
>JALNVF010000087.1 GCA_023231445.1 Treponema sp.
CGGCATTGAACACGGACATTGTATAGACGGCCGGCTGATCAACAGAATCAGAAATAACCACTTCATTTTTAAAAAAGACAAAACGCAGCGGAAAAACTGCCTCTGCAGTACAAGCATAGATATAGGAGCATACAATACCTGCCGTCATAACTGTATCTACTGCTATGCAGACTGGGCAGACAAAATAAGCAGGAAAAACACGGTCTGCAATCCGTCAAGTCCGTTGTTATGCTCCGAATTACAGCCGGCCGATATACTTACGGACCGGCTAATAACACATTGTCCGGTTGAAGAACAGAAACTGTTTTAAACAGATCTAACCGTATTTTACTTGAAAACAGTGCCGGACAGACGTATACTAAAAATGATATGGCAATTCTGTCGTTTTTTATTTTGTACGGAGGCTATAGATGGAAAGTTATTCAGTGGTCCTGTCTGGAGAAGCCGGACAGGGATTAAAAACAATTGAGACGCTGTTCATGAAACTGCTGCGTCAAAGCGGATATTACGCGTTCATGACAAAAGAATTGATGTCCCGGGTCCGCGGAGGCAACAATACGACGGAACTGCGTATTTCATCAGGACCTGTATATGCCTTTACGGACAGGATCGATCTGCTGATCGTGCTTGGAAATAAGGGGTTAAGACGCCTTGAAAAACGGGTGTCACCCGATACGATCATAACAGGTGAACAGGACCATCTGAACGATACAAACGTCCCCTGCCGGAAAATACCGCTTCCGGTACAGGAAAGTCTTGCCGATCTCGGCGGAACTCTGTACGCAAATACACTCGTAAGCGGACTGCTGTGCGCGCTTTTCTCCTGCAGTTCCGGCACAGCATACAGTCTTATAAACGAACGCTTTGCAAAAAAAGGGACAGACATTATTGAAAAAAACAAAGCTGCATTCGACCGCGGCATGAAACTTGCGGAAACAATTCCTTTCCATGCGGTTCTAAAAAAAGATAAAACAATCGCATCGGACTTTAAGGCTCTGAGCGGAACAGAGGCAGTCGGAATCGGAGCGCTTGCAGGCGGATGCAATTTCATCGCTTCTTATCCGATGTCACCCGGTACAGGGGTCCTTGCATTCATGGCTTCCCATGCCGACAAATATGGAGTCATCGCTGAACAGGCGGAAGACGAACTTTCGGCACTTAATATGGAACTGGGTGCATGGTACGCCGGTGCGCGGGCTATGGTAACGACGTCGGGCGGCGGCTTTGCGCTCATGACAGAAGCGCTCAGTCTTGCCGGCTGTATCGAATCTCCCGCCGTCATCCATATTGGGCAGCGTCCGGGGCCTGCGACAGGCCTGCCGACAAGGACTGAACAGGGGGATCTGAATCTGGCCCTGTACGCGGGACACGGCGATTTTCCCCGCGTCATCTATGCACCGGGCACACTGCAGGAAGGTGTTGAACTGGTCCGCAGAGCATTCGACACGGCGGACGAGTTTCAGGTACCCGTTATTCTGCTTACCGACCAGTATTTTCTTGACAGCGAAGGAATCATTCCAAAAATTGACTTTACACAAAACCACATCACGAAGCACATAACTGAAACAGCTCCCGGCTATAAACGGTATGCACTCACACCGTCAGGTATCTCACCGCGCGGCATTCCCGGATACGGCAAAGGTATCGTACGGGTTGACAGCGACGAACATACGGAAGAAGGCCTCATAACGGAAGATGCCGGCGTCCGTGTCGCCATGACAGACAAACGGATGCGAAAACTTGCAGGGCTGAAAGACGTTGAACCGGAATTGATCGGAAACGAAAATTACGACACGCTCATCGTCGGATGGGGATCAACGTACGGCGCAGTCTGCGAAGCCCTTGAACGGCTGGGCCGGAAGGACATCGCGTTCGCACACTTCGCGCAGGTGTATCCTGTTCCGAAAAGTGCAAAAGACATGCTTGTACGCGCAAAGCGGAAAATACTTGTAGAAGACAACGTAACCGGACAGTTCGGCAACCTGATCAGGCAGGAACTGCTTACGGATTTTGATGCACGGATACTTAAATACAACGGCATGCAGTTCTCCGTCGAAGAACTGGTACAGAAAATCGGGGAGGCTGTAAAATTATGACAAAAACACGTTTTGACTGTGATCCGGATACCGATATTGCCTGGTGCCCCGGCTGCGGCAACTACCCGCTGCTTGCAATTCTGAAAGAAGCACTTGAAGAACTCGATATTGATCCGACACAACTCGTCATTTCATCAGGAATAGGGCAGGCAGCAAAAATGCCGCAGTACGTACACAGTAATTTCTTTAACGGACTGCACGGAAGAGCCGTTCCCGTAGCAACTGCAATAAAAGCGGTAAATCCGTCTCTCACCGTCATAGCTGAAGGCGGCGACGGCGATATGTACGGAGAAGGCGGCAACCACTTCATACATGTCATCAGACGGAACCCCGATATTACACACCTTGTACACGACAACATGGTGTACGGACTCACACAGGGACAGGCCTCCCCTACAAGCCGGAAAGGAATGAAGACACCCATCCAGACAGATGGTGTCACCGCAGAACCGTTCAACCCGCTTGCGGCGGCCATATCCATCGGAGCACCGTTCGTCGCGCGTACGTTCACCGGAGATGCGGAGCTGACGAAAAGCATTATCAAGGAAGCCATCCGGTACAAAGGATACGCACTCGTCGACATTCTTGATCCATGCGTGTCGTTCAACAAGACAAACACATTCAAATGGTATAAAGAGCATACATACCGTCTGCCCGACTCGTGGGATGCGTCGGACCGCATGAAGGCGCTTGAAAAGACGTTTGAAGAGGATCCGCTTCCGCTCGGCATATTCTACCGGAGAACAGACCGGAAACCGTCATTCGAAGAACAGCTGCCTGTCTATGCCAACGACAAATCGCCGCTGTGGACACGGTCGCGTCCGACTGAACTGCTTGCCGAACTTATGAAATAAATATGAACAGGGCCGTTACGGATAAAGGAATGGCCCTGTTTATTTTAACACCCTGCAGTGATAAACATGCGGAACGTGGTATACTGCAGACAGGAGGTTCAGGATGATAGAAATTGAAAAGCGCCGCAGTATCAGAAAATACCAGAGCCGGAAAATAGAAGAAGATAAAATTGAGGCATTAATCGAAAGTGCACGGCTTGCACCGTCGGGTAACAATACCCAGCCGTGGCAGTTCATACTCATCGACGACAGCGGCATAATCAAAAAAGTTGCAGAAACGGCCCACAATCAGCAGTGGATTCGTACCGCCCCCCTGCTCATCGCATGCGTTGCCGACATACAGGTGCGGCTGCCGGACAGCGGAAACATGCATCTTGAGGAAGACACCCCCTGTTTTGAATTGAAACAGATAATCCGGGATACAGCAATTGCCGTCGAACATATCGTGCTGGAGGCAGTTCATCAGGGACTGGGCACCTGCTGGGTATGCTGGTTTACGGAAAACGAGATGCGTCAGATTCTGGGCATACCGGAAGACAAATTTCTCGTTACTATACTTGCAGCCGGGTATCCCGATGAAAATCCTGCGCCCCGCCCACGGAAAAAAACGGAAGAAATCGTACACAGAAACAGGTGGTAGACAGATCAGTACAGGTATATGAAGTCACTGCTTTTCTTCATTTCTATTTTCCAGCCAGTACTTTTTCCCGTCCGGTGTTCTTTCCAGCAGAAAATGATCATACATTTCCCGCCTGACAAGTGCGTAATCTCCGAACGAATGCCACCGGTTTATAATTTCATTTACTTCTCTTTCTGAATATATTTTTCCCGGTTCGAATTTACTTCTCATATATTTAAGCACCGCTTCCTTTTCATCTTTCTTCTTCGGCCATCTGGTTATTATTCCGCCGGCATTCTTTATGCTTTTTAAAATATCATCGTCCATAGTCAGCCTCCCTCAGCTGTATTGTTTTTTCCGCTCCGTTCTGATCCTGTATCGTTATTTCCAGCGGTTTAACGGAAAACAGCAGGACCGTTTCCAGTTTATGCTTTGAAAACCGTTTTACCGGCAGTCCGTTAATTTTTGTTATCCGCGTACCGCATTTTATGCCGCTTCGTTCTGCCGCTCCATCGGCCATTACGGAAGTTATCAGTAGCGAATCATGTTCCCTGTTCCAGCCGTCTATTCCGTACCTGTTAAAATCTGTATCCGGACGGCCGCACAGATACCATGTTGAAATTCCATTGTGCACAAAAAACGGGTGTAAAATATTAGTATGTCTGTAATACAGCAGTGTATTCCGGTATCCTTTACAATCAAAAACAATATTGTAGTGCTTAAGAAAATCACCGCCGATATTTCCGGCCTGTTCAAATACCGGTGCATAATTTATTATTCCGTTAATATTCGAAAAACCGGTAATGTTCTCATATTTCTGAAAGCGTAAATCACAGCTGTCAATTTTTACCCGGTAATACGGAGTATTGTTACAGGTATGAATCTGCGTATATTTTCCGGCAGGTATTTCAGTCGCACCCGGCAGCGGAAAAAGTATATTCCCGCTCGAACCGGTATCAATTAAAAAAGGAATACTGTGCCCGTCGATATAGCACTGGATCATGGGATACATACCGTCGGTATATTCCAGAGGAATTTTCTTTGAACAGGTCACCGGCCGTTCTTTATACGCTCTCAATTTTTTCCGGAAGTATGATATCTCAAGGTAATATCCTCTGAAAACCGGCAGCCCCAGAATTCCGTCGATATCCGGATACATCAGATTCGTGTTGTGCAGTATCATGAAATCATTTCTGACCGTCGTTCTGTATATCCGGATAGAATCGAGTTTTTTTATCTCAGCAGTCGAGAATTCACCATTTAAAAAAAGACTGTCAACTTTTACTCCCGAATCTTCAAGATTGTCTACGCTGTTTCTGGTAATAAGGAACGCCCCTGCACCGGTATCGAATATATATCTGCCGTGTTTACCGTTTACATCGGCTTCAACAATAATGTGATTGTCTTCCAGTATGAACGGAACTTCAAAATCAGGACGCTGCCTGCGGCAGCCGGATAGACAGAAATTTAACAGGAATAAAACAGGTAAGACCGCAAAAAATATTTTCTGTTTGTTTTTCATTTTACTCCATTATAACACAGATTTATAAGTAAATGTCTTTTTATCCGCTTTACAAAATACACATTTGTAAGTAGTATAGCGAAAATTGTTCTGTATAGAACTATTTTCGAGGAATAACAGTCATGAAGGAAATACGGATAGGACTGGAATTGCGGACTCTGAACAATCTGATCAGACGCCGCTGTGATTTCTCTTCTCATAAAAAGGAAATCGAAACTATAACGGGAAACAACGGCTGGATCATCGGCTTTCTTGCAGAAAATACGGCTGCCGGCCGGGACGTATACCAGAAAACCATAGAAGAACACTTCAACATAACGCGTTCTGCAGTGTCAAACGCTCTAAGCCTTATGGAACAGAAAGGACTTATAACACGGCCTGCCGACAGACAGGATGCACGCCGGAAAAAGATCGTTCTGACGGAAAAAGCGGGACAACTTAAAAAACTCATGAAAGAGGATTTCGATGCATTCGAATCGACACTCACGAAAGGATTTTCGGATGAAGAACTTGAAACATTGTACAACTTTTTTCAGAGGATGAAGGACAATCTGCAGAACAGTTAAAAAGTACTGCAGCGCACCGCTAACGCGGAGTTTTAGGAGTTTGTGTTATAAAAGTACCTTCTGTACTTTTATAACCTGTAGTTTTTGTTTCACAAAAAACTATGATATGCGCCATCCATGGCGCACCGCTAACGCGGAGTTTTAGGAGTATATGATGATAAAAAAACTTATGGAGAGTATCCGGGAGTATAAAAAAGATTCAATTCTTGCACCTGTATACGTCGTATTCGAATCGGTACTGGAAGTTATAATTCCGACGCTTATGGCTTACCTTATCGATTACGGAATTTACAAAAAAGACATGAGTGTCGTATATAAGCTCGGCATTGTACTGATTGTCTGTGCGGGACTATCGCTGCTCAGCGGATTTCTTGCAGGACGGAGTGCGTCGATTGCAGCGGCAGGTTTTGCAAAAAATCTGCGCCATGATATGTATTACGCCGTCCAGGATTTCTCGTTTTCGAATATCGACCGGTTTTCCACGGCAAGTATCGTGACCAGACTCACGACCGACGTAACGAATGTGCAGAACGCTTATATGATGATACTGCGTGCGGCATTCCGGAGCCCGTTCATCATGATCTTTGCGCTTATCATGGCGTTCAGAATCGATGCCGGTATCGCGTTCATTTTCCTTATTATTATTCCTGTTCTCGGATTCGGCCTTATTTTCATCGCTTCGTACGTACATCCCGTTTTCAAACGGGTATTCAGAACGTACGACAAACTGAACAATGTCGTTCAGGAAAATCTGAGGGGAATGCGCGTTGTAAAATCTTTTACCAGAGAAGGACATGAAGAAAAAAAATTCGGCGCTATCTCTGAATGGATTTATAAAGATTTTTCAAAAGCAGAAAAGATACTTGCCTTCAACGCACCGCTCATGCAGTTCTGCGTCTATGCGGCAATGATTCTTATTTCATGGCTCAGTGCAAAAGCAATCGTCGCTTCCAATAACAATCCTGCGGCAGGACTTTCGACAGGAGACCTTATGGGCCTTATCACCTACACTATGCAGATTCTGATGAGCCTTATGATGCTTTCCATGGTGTTCGTAATGATTATCGTTTCCCGTGCATCGATGGAGCGTATTGTTGAAGTGCTGAATGAAAAAAGCGATCTTGAAAACGGTGCGGATCCGGTACATTCGGTAAAAGACGGTTCGGTAACATTCGAAAACGTCACGTTCGCGTATGCCCGCAAGGCTGACAAACCGGTACTTCAGAATATATCGGTTTCCATCGGAGCCGGACAGACAGTTGGTATTCTGGGCGGTACGGGTTCTTCTAAATCAAGTTTCGTGCAGCTTATCCCCCGCCTGTATGATGTCATTGACGGAAAAATCACCGTCGGAGGCACAGACGTACGAAAATACGACATAGAGTCGCTCAGGAATCAGGTTGCTATGGTTCTTCAAAAGAACGTCCTGTTCTCGGGCACGATCAAAGATAATCTGCGCTGGGGTAATGAAAACGCAACAGACGAAGAAATGGTTGAAGCATGCAGAGCCGCACAGGCAGACAGTTTCATACAGGAATTTCCCGACAAATACGATACGTATATTGAACAGGGCGGCACAAATGTTTCCGGAGGCCAGAAACAGCGCCTCTGCATCGCACGTGCACTTCTGAAAAAACCGAAAATACTTATTCTTGACGATTCAACGAGCGCAGTCGACACTAAAACCGACTCCCTCATCAGGGAGGCATTCAAAGAACGGCTCCCTGAAACGACAAAAATAATCATTGCCCAGCGCGTCACGTCAGTTCAGGATGCCGATAAAATCATCATTATGGACGACGGAAAAATAAGCGCGGAGGGAACGCACGAGGAGCTGCTCAAAACAAGCAGTATTTACCGGGAAGTCTACGAATCTCAGAATAAAGGAAAGGCTGTCAATGAATAACATGAAAACGATACATACTGACGGAAAATTTCAGCCGTCCGGAAAACGTCCGGTACAGCGGTTTAAGCCGGGAACTATAAAAAGGCTCCTTTCATATATGGCCGAATACCGGCTGTACCTTGTTCTGGTCGTCATTTTTATCATTTTAAGCGCCGCAGCGAACGTATCTGCGTCGCTCTTTCTGCAGGTACTCATCGACAAATACATACTGCCGCTGCTGGGAAAGGTGGATCCCGATTTTTCAAGCCTGCTCAAAGTCCTTACGCTCATGGGCAGCGTATATCTGGGAGGTGTACTTGCGACACTGCTGTATAACAGGATTATGGTCGTTATAGCGGAAGGGACGCAGAAAAAAATAAGGGACAAAATGTTCACGCACATGCAGTCGCTGCCGGTAAAATTCTTCGATACGCACAGTCACGGTGACGTCATGAGTTATTATACGAACGACACCGACACTCTCCGCCAGATGCTGTCGCAGAGTTTACCGCAGATGTTTTCTTCGGTTATAACTATTATAACGGTATTTCTTTCCATGCTGTATCTGAGCCTTGTACTGACGGCATTCGTCGTTGTCTTTACATTCATTCTTATGAAAGTCATAAAGTTCCTTGTCGGAAAAAGCGGCGGACATTTTATGGAACAGCAGAAAGCGATTGCAGAAGTGGACGGTTATATAGAAGAAATGATTAACGGCCAGAAAGTCGTGAAAGTATTCTGTCATGAAGAAAAGGCAGAAGAAACATTCGATGAAAAAAATGAAAAACTCTGCCGCAGTTCTACAAAAGCGAATATCTACGGAAACGTTACCATGCCGGTCGTAAACAACATGGGATATCTTCTGTATGTTCTGCTCGCCATGCTCGGCGGAGCAGCAGGCATAGCCGGAGTCCGTAATCTGAGTCTTACCGGGGTAAGTGTACTCTCGCTCGGAACTATCGTTTCGTTCCTTACGCTGTCAAGAAGCTTCATAATGCCGATCGGACAGGTCTCAATGCAGTTCAACATGGTTGTTATGGCGCTCGCAGGTGCATCCCGCATATTCGATTTCCTCGATGAAGAAAGTGAGAAGGACGAGGGATACGTATCGCTTGTCAATGCGAAAACGGAAAACGGAAAACTTACGGAATGCAGTGAGCGTACGGAAATGTGGGCGTGGAAACATCCTCACCAGGACGGATCCCTCTCTTACACAAAACTTGCGGGAAAAATAGTTTTTGACGATGTCGACTTCGGCTACGAAGACGATGAACTTGTCCTGCATAATATAACGCTTCAGGCAGAACCGGGACAGAAAGTTGCACTTGTCGGTGCAACGGGAGCCGGAAAAACAACGATTACGAATCTTATAAACAGATTTTACGATATTGCGGACGGAAAGATCAGGTACGACGACATCAACATCAATAAAATCAAAAAGCCGGATCTGCGCAGGTCTCTCGGCGTTGTCCTGCAGGACGTAAACCTTTTCACCGGAACTGTCATGGACAACATCAGATACGGAAAACTTGACGCGACCGACGACGAATGCATTGCTGCGGCAAAACTTGCAAATGCGGACAATTTTATCCGCATGCTGCCGGACGGATACAATACCATCCTTGAGGGAGACGGCAGCGGCCTTTCACAGGGACAGCGGCAGCTCATTTCTATTGCACGAGCTGCAGTCGCAGATCCGCCGGTCATGATTCTTGACGAAGCAACATCGTCGATCGACACACGTACGGAAGCCATCGTGCAGAAAGGAATGGATGCGCTTATGAGCGGACGAACAGTATTCGTCATAGCGCACCGGCTTTCCACCGTCAGGAATTCCGACATCATTATGGTTCTCGAACACGGACATATTATTGAACGGGGAAGCCATGACGAGCTGATTGCCCGGAAAGGCAAATACTACCAGCTGTACACAGGTGCCTTTGAACTGGAGTAAAAAACGGTTACCAGATCAGGGCAGACAAATACCCCGGTCTGGGATATACTTACTATAATGCAGTATGTTTTATCAGTCTCTCTTTTTTTCATTGCAGCTTTTCTTATTATAATTTCGGTGTATGCAATACGAGTGCAGCCTTTATCACAGGTTGCACTCTCTCTTTCAGTTTTTATGTTTGCACTAGCGGTGTATGCTGCAGGTTATGCCGGTGAACTGCTTTCATCAAAACTTACCTGGATGCGTTTCTGGAACACGGTGCAGTACTTAGGTATATCGTTCATTCCTTTTTTATGGATTACATTTACAGCGCTCTATACTAATGCATCTTTTATCCGGATAAAATTCGTCAGGCTGCTTCTTCCGGTTTTATCGTGTATCACGCTGTTCGGAGCGCTGACAGACCCGTGTTTACATCTAAAATACGAATCTGTACATATCGGTATGGATCCGGGGTTTCCCGTCCTTGCTTTTTCAAAAGGTCCCATTTACTATTTTCAGGTTATCTATATGCTGATTTCACTGATATCCGGAATCGTACTGCTTGTTCATACGCTTTCTGCAGCAGGACGATCATTCAGAAAAGCTATACTGCTTATGTCTGTTGGTTCTATTCTGCCGGTCATTGATTACATACTGTATCTCATGAACATCAGATTTTCCGGGATAGATACCATCCCTTTCAGTATGTTTTTTTCGGTGATATGCTGCGGAATGGCGATTTTTTCTGAAAAGCTCCTTGATGCTGTTCCCGTTGCCCGTTCACTCGTATTCGAAATGATGTCAGACGCCGTTATCGTCGTCAGCTGCAGAAACAAAACGGCCGATTACAACAAAGCAGCAGGCCGGCTTTTTCCTGATATTGTTAACGGTATAAATCCCATTCCGGCGTTGTGTAAAACAGACGAAATACCGGAAAATGGCGAATTCAGAAAAGATATACTCTGTGACGGAGAAGTCCGTACATTTATCTGTCACGTTACCGATATACCGGCAGCACCCGGAAGACACGAACTGCAGGGCAGAATATTTCTTTTTAAGGATATTACCGACACAGCACGACTGCTCAAAAAAATGGAAGACCTTGCCACCATAGATCCGCTTACCAGACTGTATAACCGCCGTTATTTTATGGAACAGGCAGAAATAATAATATCGGGACTAAAAAAGACGACTGGTTCATTATCGTTTATTATTGCAGACCTTGATCTGTTCAAACAAATAAACGATACACGAGGACATCTGGCCGGCGATGCCGCAATACAGGCTGCAGCAGCAGTATTTATAGACATAATAAAACCGCCGGCCATAGCAGCACGTTTCGGAGGAGAAGAATTTATCTGTCTGCTTCCCGATGTAAATGCCGCAGCAGCTTTTACTATTGCCGAACGGATTCGAGAAAAAATAGCACAGATTCCTTATCCCCCCGGAAACAGGAATAAGGATTTAGTAATTACTGACAAAACCGGTACTTCTAAAAAAATACCGTACCTGACGGCAAGCTTCGGGGTCTCATCTGTTGAAAAAGCTTTCGACGAACAGACAATAACACGGCTTGTTTCCTGTGCTGATAAAGCACTGTATAAGTCAAAAGACTCGGGCCGCAACTGTACTACAATCGGCTAGCACAAATTTATATATCAACCTCTATCAAACCTTTACTGTATAAACGCGCATTTCCGGCAACGGAAACTCTATCCTTCTGTCCGTTCTCACAATATAAAATGCCGCTGCGTTGTGATGCCTGCAGAGCGGTCATTCTCTGTTTTCCAAGCCGTTCACTCCAGAAAGGAATCAGAGAACAATGAGCCGAACCAGTCACCGGATCTTCAGAAATTGACGCCTGCGGTGTAAAGAACCGTGATATAAAATCAAACGACTGTGCTTTCGCCGTTACGCACACACCTCCGGGGCCGAGATTAATTCTGTCGAACAGGATTCTGTTGACAATCAGATTAGGTATGTCGGATTCTGACTTATAGAGCAGTACATAATCTCTGGATTTGTACACTGCAACAGGTTTTATACTGAGTGATTCATAAATCTCTTCAGGCAGTTCAGCGGGTACAGGAATCCGTTTAGGAAAGTCCATGGATATAAGCTCACCGTCGAATGTTACCGTAAGACTGCCTGATGCCGATTCAAAAAGAATATTCTCACATCCGGGATCAATAAATTTCTTTATGATATATGCGGAAGCAAGTGTAGCATGACCACACAGATCCATTTCGATATCAGGCGTAAACCACCTTATACTATAATTATTTCCGGCCTTTCTTATAAATGCAGTTTCAGCAAGTCCGTTCTCTCCTGCAATCCCCAGAAGAACTGAATCAGGCAGTTCTTCTTTTAACAGACAGACCCCTGCAGGATTTCCCTTAAACTGTTCCGTTGTAAATGAATCAACATGATAATAATCAATCTGCATTAATATTCTCCATAAAATATTTAAAATCGGTCCGTTCAGCACCGGATGTAGTCCGGACAATCCGGTACAAATTACTGATTCTTATGTTTTATTTTCTTTCCGATTGTCCTGCTGAAACTTATAAGCCTGTCCCGGTACAGAATCCCGAGTATACCGGTAACGGCAACTATGGCAAAAATAACGGTTGCACTTTTCCATTCTCCGTGACGTACCGTTGACCCGATAAAAGTCGAAAGGACAAGAGCCGGAATACGTGCAACCGATGAAATAACAAGAAAACGGGATGTTTTCATTTGTGTCGTCCCTGCAATGTAGGTAAGCATATCTTTCGGCATACCGGGAATCAGGAAGAGGATGAATACAGCTGATTCAAGTTTCCGGGAATCATTAAGAAAGGAAAAACGTTCTCTCTGCGTTCTGCTGAACAGCTTTTCTACAACAGGCATTCCTATTTTTTTTGACAGTGTAAACACAATAAACGATGCAGCTATACTGCCGGCCAGACAGGTCAGAAGACCTCCGAAGCCACCGTAAAGTACTCCGGCAGCAACTTCTACAGGACCGCCGGGTATAAAAGCGGCAATAATCTGCAGCATCTGCAAAACAAAGACAATAAACCAGCCTGCTGCGCCCCGCGAAGAAATCCATGCCGCAAATTTCTCCCGGACGGCAGGATCGGCCAGCTGTTTTATATAAGGATACGCAGCGATAGTAACAACAGTCATAACTGCAAAAAATATGATTATTCCGACAACAGGTTTGATAAAGTCGTTTTTTTTCATCTGGTTATTGTTTTGCTGCCGAGACAGAGGCCTCTGATGCTGCAAGCTCCTTCAGACATTTTACTGCCGACGCTGATTTTTCACTCTGCACAAATATATGGTCATGATAATAGCCTGCAACGACATTGGCACTTATTCCATACGATGCCAGTGCCGAAGCAACAGCGGCTGTCAGACCTACCGCAGTAAGACTCGAGTATACATTAAGCGTAATTTTCTTAAACACAGATTCATAGGGGATTTCGTTTTCGTCAGCGTTTTTTTTCTTCAATATGAAAGTCTTCCCTTCAGCTTCTGTTATGACAGCCCATACATCTGATGCTGCGCTTTTCTGAACGCAGACAGCACTTGAACAGAATATATATTCTTCAGCGTCAATTTCAGGTTCCATTGACTGCAGCAGAATTGAAAGATTCGATTCGCTTTTCATACCCATAGTACCTCTTGTAACGGCATTTCCATTTATACTATATTTTCTCATTGATAAATATACTGATTTTTGAACATTGTATCATGCAAAAACGGAGTTATACTGAATAGTAGAAAAACTATTCAGTATGCGGGGAAATAGATATGCACATATACAGAAATATACGGAAAATCGTAACTGCCCATCCGGTTATTGAAGGTGCCGGTGTCCATCTTCAACGGGCTATAGGATTCGACGATCCGTATCAATACGACCCGTTCCTTCTGTTCGACGATTTCAGATCGGATACTCCTGCCGATTATATAAAAGGCTTTCCCTGGCATCCACACCGCGGCATTGAAACGATAACATACGTACTCAAGGGAAAGGTAAATCACGAGGACAGCATGGGAAACAGAGGATCGATCGGAGCAGGCGACATTCAGTGGATGACGGCGGGCAGCGGTATTTATCATCAGGAAATGCCGGAAGGCAGTTCTGATGGAGCAATGTACGGCTTTCAACTGTGGATAAACCTGCCGTCGAAGGACAAAATGACCGTACCCCGGTACAGGGGTTTTACTGCAGCAGATATTTCCGAAGTTAAAAAGGACGACGGTATTCTCATCAAAGTAATAGCAGGGTCATATGAAGGAATCACCGGACCTGTCACAGATGTCGTTACCGCTCCCGAATACTATGACATTAGTATTCCTCCTGAAAAGGAGTATATACAGAAGACAAAGAAAGGTGCGACAGTCATCTTTTATGTGTTCGACGGGGAAGCATACATTGAAACAAGTACAGAAGAAAAAGTTCAAAACAGAAATCTTATTCTGTTTGCAGACGGCGATGCTGTGAAAATCCGGACGAAAGAACATCCTGTACAGTTCCTCATGATGTCAGGCACTCCCATAAAAGAACAGATTGCATGGTACGGGCCGATCGTCATGAACACGGACGAAGAGCTTCAGACGGCGTTCAGGGAACTCGAAGAAGGTACATTCGTAAAAGCTAAGGCCGTCTGAACAGTTTGTTCCGGGTTCCAAGATTGTACGGGCAGACGTCCC
>JALNVF010000088.1 GCA_023231445.1 Treponema sp.
TACTGCTTCCATAGGTTCCGGTTCCGCATACCTGCAGTTAAAACTGCCGGAGGAAAACGGTGTCCGCACTATACCGATATCTATTATTCCCTTTTCCAGCATGTCTATAATTGCAAACGTATTTCCCTCATGCAGTTCGAACCTGATATCGGGATAATGTTTTGTGAATTCCAGCATATGCCCGTCAGGAATAATTCCGCCGGAAGACGATATTGCACCGATAGAGAGTACTCCTTTCATTCCTCTCCCGAAATTCTGTATTTCCCGTTCCGTGGCAGTTGTCATTGCAAGAATCTGTTCCGCCCGTCTGTACAAAAGCCTTCCGGCATCAGTGAGTTCTGCGCTGCGGGGCCCCCTTTTTACAAGTGTGACGCCAAGTTCCTTTTCCAGTGTGCTCAGTTCGTAGCTGAGCGGCGGCTGAGCCATGTGCAGTTTGTCTGCCGCTGCCGTTATCTGATGTTCTTCCGCTATAACCGTGAAATATTTTAACTGCTTAAGATTCATGCATGCTCCCTGCCATATAATTATTGTATATATTACACATAAAACAAGTATTTGTTATATATCAGCATGTTCAGTATACTGTTCCGGATACGGACAGGAGAATACCATGTTCAAACTATTGAAATATCTGAAGCACTATAAAAAAGAATCTGTCCTTTCGCCGCTTTTCAAACTGCTTGAAGCGGCGTTTGAACTGCTCGTCCCGCTCGTTATGGCATCAATCATCGACACGGGGATTGCTTCGGGAAATCGCAGGTATATTTACAGCCGCGCAGTGCTGCTCGTCCTTATGGGATTTGTAGGTTTGTGCAGTGCCATTACTGCGCAGTATTTTGCATCAAAGGCTGCCGCAGGATTCGGCACGGAACTGCGCAACGATTTCTTCCGCCATATACTGGGACTGTCCCGTACCGAGACTGACCGTATCGGAAAGGCTACGCTTATTACACGGATGACGAACGACTCCAGTCAGATTCAGAACGGCGTGAATATGTTTTTCCGCCTCGTTCTCCGTTCTCCGTTCATTGTGTTCGGCGCAATGGTTATGGCATACTTTATAGACGGACGGGAAGGTTTGCTTTTTACGGCCGTGATTGCAGTGCTGTTCGTGATCGTCTTTTTTATCATGAGAAAAACGGTCTCGCTGTATCGTCTTGTACAGAAAAAACTTGACGGCCTTCTCAGAAGCACGTCGGAAAATCTTGAGGGCGTTCGTGTTATCCGCGCATTCAGAAGAGAGAATTCCGAAAAAGAATCATACAAGAATGCGGCAGAATCGCTTTCTGAAGAACAGATCCTGGTCGGGAAAATTTCCGCACTTATGAATCCGCTCACGTATGCGGTTATAAACCTTGCACTTGTCGCCGTTCTGCAGACTGGGGCCGTTCATGTACATACCGGCCGCCTTACGCAGGGGCAGGTTGTTGCACTTGTCAATTATATTTCACAGATCCTTGTGGAACTGCTTAAACTTGCCAATCTGATAATTCTTCTGTCAAAGGCATCCGCGTGTGCGAAACGGATCAACGAACTGTTTGCCGTTACCAATTCCATGTCCGATGGAACCGTTGATGCAGCACAGGCTGTGCCGTCCGTTGAATTCAGAAATGTCGGATTTACCTATCCGGGATCCGCCTCCGAATCACTGAGCGGAATAAATTTTACTGCTGAACCAGGTGAGACAGTCGGAATTATCGGCGGAACGGGATCCGGCAAGACGACCCTTGCGGATCTTATCATGCGTTTTTACGATACGGGAAGGGGAGAGGTTCTTGTCGGCGGCAGGAACATCAGGGACTATACGCTGGAGTCGCTGCGGAAATGTGTCGGCATTGTTGAACAGCATACAGAGCTTTTTTCAGGAACGATCAGGGAAAACCTTATGTGGGGAGACAGTGAAGCGGATGATGCCGCTCTCGTGAAAGCCGCACGGACAGCACAGGCTTCTGAGGTGATAGCGTCAAAGAACGGCACCTTTGATTCGCCTGTCGAACAGCTGGGGCGTAATTTTTCCGGCGGACAGAAACAGCGTCTGTCGATTGCCCGTACACTCGTCCGCCGTCCCCGTATACTCATTCTCGACGATTCTTCGTCTGCCCTTGATTTTGCAACGGATGCTTCGCTCCGCAGGGCAATAAGAACTGACTGTGAAGGCGTGACCGTGTTTATTATTTCACAGCGTGTCACGACGATTAAGAACGCCGGGCGTATTATCGTGCTCGACGACGGGAAAATGGCAGGCTGCGGCTCTCACGCGGAATTGCTGCGGAATTGTCCGCTGTACAGGGAAATCTGTCTGTCGCAGTTGTCGGAAAAGGAGGCAGCAGGTATATGATGAAAACTATAAAAACAGGAGCGGTTCAAAAAAGGAAAACAATCGTACGGATCGCCTCACTTATGAAACCGTACACCATACTGCTTGTACTGAGTCTGCTGCTTGCGGTCGTTGTAGTCGTATCCACACTGTATATCCCCGTTCTTTCCGGGCGGGCAGTTGATGACATTGCCGGTAAAGGCAGAGTTGATTTTACCTCCCTCGGGAAAATACTGCTGAAAATGTGTGCGGTTATCGGGATTACGGCCGTTTCGCAGTGGTGTATGACGGTACTCACAAATCACGTTGCGTATAAAGTTGTTAAGGATATGCGCACAGCCGCATTCGGAAAAATTCAGCGGCTGCCGCTCAGCTATATCGATTCCCACAGCCGCGGCGACATTGTGAGCCGGATTATTACCGATGTCGATCAGTTTTCAGAAGGTCTGCTCATGGGATTTGCACAGTTGTTCACCGGGATACTTACTATTCTTGTCACGCTCATATTCATGTTCCGTCTTAATCCGTTCATCACGCTCGTCGTTATAGGAGTAACGCCTGTTTCAATGTTCGTGGCCGCATTCATTGCAAAAAAGACATACGTACATTTTAAAAACCAGTAGGAAAAACGCGGTGCAGTAACATCAATAGTACAGGAAATGGTCGAAGGCATGTCGTGTGTCAGAACGTTCAACATGATGGAGAAAGTGTGCCGTAAATTCGACAGAGCCGATGAAGAACTTCGGACCGCCAGTTTTAAAGCGGTGTTTTATTCTTCGGTTACGAATCCGGCGACCCGGTTTTGTAATGCGCTTGTGTTTGCCGGGGTGGGAATATTCGGAGCTCTGTCCGCTGTTGCCGGTTCTATTACGATCGGTGAACTTGCAGCCTTTCTTGGGTATGCATCGCAGTATACAAAGCCTTTCAACGAAATATCCGGCGTCGTTACCGAGCTGCAGAATTCAACCGCATGCGCACAGCGCCTGTTCGAGCTTATCGACGCGGATGAGATTCCACCAGACAGTTCCTGTGCCGCTGTTCTTACAGGAGTGAAGGGAAACGTATCGCTGAACGACGTTGCGTTTTCATACGTTCCCGCTGAACCGCTTATCGAAGGTCTGTCACTGAACGTTGCACCGGGACAGCGTATTGCAATTGTTGGTCCTACCGGATGCGGAAAAACGACACTTATTAATCTGCTGATGCGTTTTTATGATGTAAACGCAGGTTCCGTGTCCATCGACGGGCACGACATCCGCACGGTGACACGGAACAGTTTACGCTCTTCCTACGGCATGGTGCTTCAGGATACATGGCTCAAGTACGGAACAGTACGGGAGAATATTACAATGGGAAAACCTGATGCCACGGACGAAGAAACCGTGCATGCCGCACAGGAAGCATACGCAGACGGATTCATCAGACGTCTGCCGCACGGATACGATACGATTATAGGCGAATCAGGCGATACACTTTCTGCGGGGCAGAAGCAGCTGCTCTGCATCGCACGCGTAATGCTCGCTGTTCCTCCCATGCTTATCCTTGATGAAGCCACATCGTCCATAGATACGCGTACGGAACTGTATATTCAGAAGGCGTTCGACAAGCTTATGGAAGGACGGACAAGTTTTGTCGTTGCACACAGGCTTTCTACAATCAGAAATGCGGACAGAATCCTTGTCATGAAACACGGGCATATCGTGGAGACAGGAAAACATGAAGAGCTGCTTGCCGCCGGAGGGTTTTACGCAGAGCTGTACAACAGCCAGTTTGAGGCAGTGTAAAAATTAAGTGAGCACTGGATGCATTCAGCAGTGTGAGGCTTGTGAGCCAGTTGTTCCGTCTGCTATATAGTAGTGACGGAGCAGCCGCTGTATCTTATAAGAAGTTCAGTTTTGTCTGAAACAGAGAGTTTATCGCATATGTCGGATATATCCTTTTGTATGGTGCTGAGCGAACAGCCGAGTTCTGTTGCAATCACGGTATATTTTTCCCCCTGCAGAATGTATTTTAAGACATCTGTTTCCCTGTCTGAAAGATCATAACGTTTTACGTTGAGTATTTTTTCAGGTACGATGCCTTTATTAGTATATAATGGATAGAGAAGATATGCTGCCAGGAAACATATAATAAAAAACGCCGCCAGGTACCATAATGTATGGCAAATATATGAATTATCTCCTGAAATAAAAAGTAATATAAAAGGAACTGTGAAAAGTGCGAACAGGATATATTTTACTTTTGGTGAAAACAAAAAATTCTGCCTCCAGAAGAAAAGATACGACAGGGAAAAAGTAATAAAACCGATAAGCCCTCCCTTTGCCAGTATTACTTCACATCCCCAGAGCATGCAGAGAATCCCATACCCTGTAAAACGGTACTTTTCAACATAGTTAATTCCAAGAATAATAAATGTTATAACAAAAAGAATACATTCAAGAATGAAACAGAGAAAAGAAACTGATTTATCCTTTTGTAAATAGGGGATGTTTACTATAAAAACAAATATCCATGCGAGTAATACAATTGAATTAAGAAATATCCATTTTTGTCTGTTATATTTCATAATATAAACTTACCATATAAGAAACAACGAATCCATTACAGAGATTATTTTATCAAGCTCAGGGCACGGATATATCTGAATGGCAGATATAAGATATTCTTTAAGTTGTTCAAAATCCCAAGTACCTGTAT
Source organism: Treponema sp. (assembly GCA_023231445.1). GTDB lineage: Bacteria > Spirochaetota > Spirochaetia > Treponematales > Treponemataceae > Treponema_D. The sequence goes on from JALNVF010000088.1 coordinate 5,015, forward strand.
TCAATGGATTGTATATGCCGTTTATACTATCTTCCATTTTGCTACGGTTATAGCCAGCAAGCATAATGAGCGCAAGAATTTGCATTCCGTGTGTTATAACAGCAGAATTTCCACCTTCAAGATTCATAAACGGGCGTAACCGCTCATAGACAGATACATCATCTTCCTGACAATGATCTCCAGGACCTGTTATACTTTGTTTTTCAGCAAGATAAAGACAGAGATTGCCGAATGCAGAACGCTCGGGCTTTTTACAGCTGGCTGCATATGGAATTGCAGCGATAAGCTTTGCTGTCTGACTTTGTTGCAGACGATTTGATTCCTGTTTGGTAAGCCGGAAGACGTCCGAAATCTTTTCGCATAAAAACGGCCAGTTTGCCTCTTTTTCCTCTATTTTTGAACTAATAATAATTGTACTCTGTGTTTTCATACTCTCTCCTGTAAAGCATATCATAATATTATTATACAAATTGATTTATGTAAATAGAATAAATAATATAAGATACAGTAATGCTACACATGTATAGTATATTATATATATATATCCATATTTTATATAAATATGTAAAGACAGAAATATTGTTTGTTTGAATTTAACATATAAAATTAAGTATAGAGTTTTACAGGAACTATTGGACTTCAATTGTAAATGACTATCACGCTTTTTGTGATAGCTAATATATTGGTAAAAATTTTTGTTTATATGCATACTAAATGTAACAATTATAACTTTTAATATTTTGGAATTTTGTATTTTTGGCTTTTTAGAGAAGTCAATATTAAAAAGTTTTGTATTCCTGTGTGATTAATTTGTTGGATATGTTTATTCTTGCAAAAAAAATATGGATAAATTATACAGCGTTTTACTTTTAACTGTGTATTCTTTTGTTCTTTTTACAGGTACATACAGCATTATTTTGACTTTTTGTTTTTATCTGGTAATAGAAATATTGAATTTTTTATCTTCAAATAAAAATGTCAGGAGCAGAGGATGAAAAAAATAGTTATATTCCTGTGTATAGGAATTTATGCAACTATGAATGCGGTAGCGGCACCGTATGTCTTTGATCAAAAAGTTATACAGGACATCTACCGTTTTAAGCAGGAATTATATCTTCTTCCTGAAAGTACAGACTATAAAAAATTTATAGATAATTTTTTAAGCAAAGAGGAATGCAAAGAACTGCCGCCGCAGGAATTGTATACGGTAAGGAATATAGCGGCAGTTGAACGCTTAAATTTCTTAGATAGCACTGAGAATCAAAAAGGAAATTATTATATATTGGACAGCAGGTACCATGAAAGCAGTGAATTTATGAAATCAGAAAAGAACCTGTCGGAATGGTTTTTGGTTTCCTTTGCAGATGTCGAATCCCGGCTTATAAATTATGCAGCCGGAGGTGAAATGTACCGGATATCTATGGAAGCAAAATCATTCTATGAAAAAGCTTTGCGGCAAAATAAAAAATTTTCTTACGGATACATCGGTTATGCATCCTGGCTTTTTTTTGCACCTGCAGTTGCCGGCGGTGGATATGATGCAGCATTAAAACAGTTTGGTAAAGCTATTAAAAATGCAGATACAGATTTTGATATCTATATAGCGTTGATATATCGTTCTCAGGTGTATTATAAAATGGGAAAAAGCGTTGAATGTAAAAAAGATTTAAAAACAGCCCATGATATATATGGTACTGAAAAATTAACAGACACAGTGAGAGTGAAAAATGAAAAAGGTAAGTCTCTTTTTGAGTGAAGTTTTCTTCTGCATTACGGCGGTTTTTGCAGTAACTTCCTCTGGCCGTGCATCTGAAATAATGAATGATTTTTACTCCGGGAAAGCAGTAAATATAGCTGAAGCTGCCGCTCTGGTAGAAACCAGTGCCTGCGGTACTGATTTAAATGAATATATAAAAAATTGTACTGTTTTATCAACACTTCTTGTAAGTGATACGGATAGGACCTATGTGCGCCTGCTTACAGACTTTGAAAAAGCAAGTAGAAATAAAATATATACATCAAAGAATACAGAGACAATAGCGTTGTATGCAGAATATCTTTATTCAAAGTTGTCCTGGGAAAAATCGAGTTTTACTATAATCGAACAGCTTCCCGTCTGGTATGCGAAGAATGTTTTATTAAATAATGATAAAAAATCTTTACTTGACATGGCAGTATGGTACATAAGCGCAGCAAACGACACAACTTTGTTGTGGAATTCGTTTATAAAAAAGCAGGAATACTTAATCGATGATCTGGATTTGTCCGATATTGACAGATTTAACTATTATCTGTCGTATTCGATTTTTTATATGAAAATGCCGGACACAAAAAAAGGTCTTTCATATCTGGCACGGGCAGAACAATTGTTTCCCGACAGTATACAGGCAGAAATTATAGAAGAAAATTATAAAAGAGGGAGATTCGGCTGGTAATGTTATCAATATGTAATTTAAATAAATTATATCATGTGCAGGAGCAGATTATAAAAGCAAATGCTGATATCAGTCTTACTGTTATGCCTGGAGAAATAGTCTGGATAAAAGGAAATTCCGGGGCGGGTAAAAGCACTTTTTTGAATGTTGTTTCAGGAATTGATTTTGCAGACTCAGGTTCAGTGAAATGGGACACTGATGAAATAACCGAAATGACGGGGAAGCAATGTGCTGATTTCAGATTAAAAAAATGCGGACTTGTTTTTCAGTTTTTTGAACTGATGAAAACTCAAAATGCTTTTGACAATGCCGCTCTTCCTATGAAGATAAAAGGCAGTACGAAGAAAGAAATATCGCAAAAGATGTGTGCGCTGTTTGAAGACTTTGAAGTGGGGCAGCTTATGAAAAAAAAACCGGCTGAACTTTCCGGTGGTGAAAAGCAGCGGATCGCAATTATACGCGCGCTTGCAAACGACCCTGTGTATCTTCTGGCTGATGAAATTACCGCATCGCTTGACCGGACATTATCAGAGAAAGTATATGACTACCTGCGGAACTATATAAAAAAACAGAACGGTATAGGATTATTTGTTTCTCACGATCCTGCAATTACAGAGTATGCAGATGCCTGTTACATCATGAATGACGGAAGGCTTGAAAAATGTATTTAATAAAAATGGCATGGAACAATCTTCGGTATAATACAAAACGGAGTATCGCGCTGATTCTGCTGATTGCAGTTGCGGCTGGTGCGATACTGCTGTATCAGGGATACGTAGAATATTCCCGTGCGGGTATGGCTGCAGGATATATTAATTCAAACGGTAGTATGCAGATCGCTTTGAACAGCTACTGGAATAAAGCAGCTGATTCTGAAACTGTTATAGACGCAGCCGATCTGCAGAAACTGTATAGAATCCTTGATAACCAAAAAATAATCAGTTTTTATGACAGTGTTCTTGAATATAACGGAATTATAGGGAATGAAAATAATTCCGCAATATTCTGGGCAAAAGGATATGACCATCCTGAGAAACATTTCGGCGTCTCTCAGGGCACACCAATTTTTTCGTCTGACGACGGAATAGTGATTGGAAGTGTTCTGGCCCAAAAACTGCATTTTGTAATGAATGACGAAGGAATACAGCTTTTATCGCTTATGAGTAATTCTCCTGAGACTGGTTTATGTCTTGGCTCTTTTCACGTTTCCGGAATAGTCGACACCGGAGTCCCACAAAATGATGAAGGCCTCCTGATAAGCACGAGACAAACTGCACTTTCTCTGCTTAATATGGAAGATGCTGCTTCGTATGTCCAGGTGTATCTGCACAGCAACGAAACACTTCATGAAGTAAAAAAAGAATTTGAGGCGGCATTTAAAAAAAATAAACTTCCATTTTCGATTAAGACATGGGAGGAATTAAATCCGACGTTCAAACAGGTAAACGATCTCAATGAAACACAGTTCTTCATTATAAGTCTTATTCTGGGACTGTTAATTTTTATTTCACTTATGCAGACACTTTCAACTGCATTTCTGGAACGCTTAGACGAATTCGGTACGATAGAAGCAATTGGAATGCCAAAAAGAACAATTATAGTAATGCTCCTTTGTGAAACCGTATTCCTTATATTATTTGGACTTGCCGCAGCAGGTATTGTGTCCTGCTGTGCTGATAAATTTGTTAATATCTTTAATATTAAAATGACGCCTCCCGGATACAGCATTTCTTATCCTTTGCAATTTTATTTTGTTCCGGTGAAAGTATTTCATTCAATTCTGTTTGTCATAGCTTCCTGTTTTTTTGCAGTACTTATTCCCATATGTGCAATCTGTAGAAATACCGTTGTAAGACTTATAAATCATATATAGCAGAAAGGAAAAAAATGAGGAAATATCTATTTTTTATTTTACTGACACTTGCTGCATTTACAGAAGCATCTGCTGAAAGTTTATATGATGAATTTCTCGGAATATATGACGCGTATGCTTCAGATGATAAAACTTTCTATGCTCTGCAGAAACTTAACGAATATGATTCCAACGGTAAACTCGTTTCCGAAACAGATGCAGACTGCCTTATATACGGCAATAACGAAATGACCCGTATAAATAAGAAAGGACAGGATTTGTATTTTTTAAGCACAGCGTCCGGATACTGGATTAAAAATGATAAATTGCAGCAACCGCTCAAGATATCCGGCAGTTACAAAGTTATGGAGATACAGATGCAGGATCTCTTGAGAATCGATTTTAGAAATGACTTTTGTATAGATAACGGTGATGCTGAAAGCGGAAATACAATTCTTTTAAAAAGAACAAACAGGAAAAACACCTATTCATATATACGTCTTAATAAAAAGAGCGGACAGTATAGGGCAGAAATGCTTGATGCAAAAAAACAAAAGCTGAAAACACTGATTTATGAAACAGGGGAGATAAATGGCATAACCTGTTTTAGCAGCGTAAGCATTACGGACGATGTTTTTTCAACAGGGGCATATTATAAGTATATAACAGTGTCAATGAAGAGTATAAAAGTTTCAAAGGTTTTGTTTAATCCGGTATTTATGGATGAACTTATTCGATTTTTCGAAAAAAAATCATGAAAAAAAGTATTTTTTACGGAATAATTTTTTTATTCGCTTCCATAAATGTTAATGCGCTTTCTTTTGGTTTTATGACAGAAGCTGACTTTATAAAATTAAAACCACAACCCTATACACCTGATTATACAGCAGATGTTTCAACGCACCTTTATTTTTCTCAGGATTTAAATATACGGAATTACCTGTTGACTGCTAAACTGGGAATTGTTATTACGAATAGTAAAATAAAATTTCAGTTTGTAGAATTTAAAAATACGATTTTATTTAATTTTGCGGGGATTACTTTTGGAAAGTATAATGTATATTGGGGAAAAAGCATCATAAAAAATGATTTCTTTTTAAATATACCGGTAACTGATGTTATAGATAAAAATCTATGGAATATAAAAGCAGACTTTGTGTTTGACAATCTTACAGTAACAGCTGGCTCCGTACTCGACACGGAATCAATAGATGATTTTGCGAAACCTGACTGGGCTTCCTGCTATACATTGTTTAATTTTTCCTGCCCTGCTTTTACCGCAGGATGGGAAGCGGACTGTTTGTTTGCTGCCGGCAAAGAGAACGAAATAAAAACAGCTGTTGAATTTTTATTCACAAAGATTAGTAATGTATCAGTTTATGCTGATGCATCACTAAAAGTTCCGCCAGGTACAACAATTTCTAATAATATTGATTGGTCTGGTGTAGTGGGAACGTCATGGTACTTTGACAACAAATATGTACCTGCGACTTTTATTGCCGAATTTTGTGGTTATAACAATGCCGCAGGTTTTGGCTTGCTTGTTATTCCGGAGATTGATACTAAATTCGGATATAGTCTGAAAATGGAATATATTCAGGATAATAAAATGATTGTAACAAATACGGTTACCATGAATGCAGGTACCTGTAAAATTTATTTTGAGTATCAAAGTGCAAATTTGTTAGAAAAGGATAAATATAATCAATTACTTTCGACGGGAGTGAAATATGAATTTTAAAAAGTTTATACTTAGTGTAATTTTTGCAGTAAATTTTTTTCCCCCCGTTTATGCAAAAGAAGGAACTGATGCAATAATCAGTCATAGGATTAAACAGAAATTTCAGTATTATGGTTTCCCCCTCGTTTATACACTTGGGTATGAATACAGAAACAATAATTTTGTATCTTATGCACCTTTTGCAGGTATGATTTTTGATGCACGGCAGGATAGCGATTTACAGGCAGTCACCGGAATGCAGTTTCGCTACAACCGATTCTATGTTAAGCCGCAGTTCTTTTATGAGATATGGAATCCGGCAGTAAAATCATTTTCCCTGGAAACCGAATATGGAGTTCAGATGACATTCGGTGCAGCTCTTGATAACGGAGGCATTGATTTTATATCACAATATGGTAAAAATCGGTGGGCTTGTTCAGATGAAACTGTACAGAATATTGGAACTTTTAAAGAAATTTTGCAATATGATTGTTTTATAGTTGATAATCTTATTTTCAAAGCAACCGGAACTGCTCAGTTTGCTCTTAATCTTATTCCGGAAAAATCATTCAGCTCATATAATATGCTGCTCAACATTCCGTTTACGTATAACTGGTATTATGGAGAAACATGTTTTTTGTATTCTTTGTTTTATACAGACTATATTAACCTGTATAATAATGAGGATAAAGATTACGATATTTATAAGAAATATTCTACTATTAACGGAAGGAGCCCTCTAAAAGCAGATACAGATATATTTTCTTTTTTAACAGCGGTAGAACTTGAACAAAGATTTTATATTTTTCGTTTTTTCGGTACAGTAAATAATTTTTATGTATCAGCATTTGCAAATCTTGCGGCAGGATTTAATAAAGAAAATTCCATAAAAATACTTTATCAGTACGGGATAGGTACCGGTTATAATTTATACGGCTGTGTTCCTTTTACATTTCAGATAGGTGTTGATAACAATGATTCACTTATATTTTATTTTGGCGTAGTTTCAAAGATTTCGCACCGGCCATAGAAGGAAGCTTTCTGTTAGCAGTGTCCTGTTACCTGTACCTGCTCCCAAATTTACAATATTTTTTAACGACAACTGATTAACATATTTCCCAGTAACGACGAAGGCGTCGGAGAACAATGTGGTTCTCCGACGCCTTTTTTATGGCTTGTGAGCCGGTGAAGATAACGTAGAAATGGAGGAAGTAGGATGGGATATCCTGAAGTTAATTTTCTGTATCTGAATGAAGCGGATATGATCAGGGCGGGCGTGACCGATATGAAGTCGTGCATCGATACGATTGAAGAGATGTTCAAGCTGATGAAAAAGGGAAATTATGTCATGGGCGGAGCGAATCACAATTCACACGGTGTTATGATGTCGTTTCCCGAACATCCGGCATTTCCCGAAATGCCGCACGACGGCCCCGACCGCCGCTTTATGGCGATGCCCGCATACCTGGGCGGAAAGTTCGACATGGCGGGAATGAAGTGGTACGGCTCAAACGTTGAGAACAAAAACAAGGGATTGCCGCGTTCCATCCTTATGCTTACGCTGAACGACAAGGACACAGGCGCGCCTCTTGCATACATGTCGGCAAATATTCTGAGCGCCATGCGTACCGGTGCCGTTCCCGGGGTCGGATTCCGTTATTTTGCAAAGAAAGATTCAAAAGTTGCCGGTATTATCGGACCGGGTGTTATGAACAAAACCGCATTCATGGCAATAATTACGGAACGTCCGGGAATAGATACAGTAAAAATAAAAGGACATACACCGGAGTCGAAGTCGACGACCGCTTTCGTGGAATGGCTCAAAACGGAATATCCGCAGGTAACGCACGTTGAAGTCGTGGAGAGTGAAGAGGCTGCCGTCCGGGACGCAGACATTGTGAGTATTGCAACATCGAGTCCGACAGGGAATCCATCGGAATATCCGTATGTGAAGGAAGAATGGATAAAGCCCGGTGCTGTTTTCAGCTGCCCTTCTTCGGCACTATTCGACGACGACTTTATTCTTCACCGCGCACGTACGATAACCGACAACATCAAGCTCTATGAGGCATGGGAATCGGAAATGCCGTTCCCCGCATACAACACGATTCCCATCCCGGCAGTGCATTGTATGGACCTCATCGCTGAAAAGAAAATGACAAATGATCAGGTTGACGATCTGGGAGACATACTGACCGGAAAAATTCCTGCACGCCGTAAGGAAGATGAAATAATTATTTATTCCGTCGGTGGTATGCCCGTGGAAGACGTTGCGTGGGGAACGACAGTGTACCGCAGAGCACTTGAACTCGGTGTCGGCACAAAACTAAATCTGTGGAATACTCCGGCTCTCGCATAATTATCAATTTTTTTTAATAGGAGAATAATTTATGGAAGCAAAATTATCAAAGGTCGAAATTGTCACAAGCCTTTCAAAATTCACGGAACTGAA
>JALNVF010000089.1 GCA_023231445.1 Treponema sp.
AATCTGCACCTTACCGTAGCCTGGACGTTATCCGATATGCTGTGGTTTTCCGCAAACAGACAGCAGGCTCGTGATATTCAGGACAACATCAGAAAACTTGAAATCTCACTTGAAACAGCCGGACAGAACAATGAAATGCAGATACGCAAGACAGTGGATTCTCTGGAACAGTCACATCAGGCAATTCTTTCAAGCAGCAGGAATATCGGGCTTGCACAGCGGTCGTACGATATGACAGCTGTTGCATACCGGAACGGCACGACGGAACTGCTTGACCTGCGCGATACGGAAAATCAGCTGAACCTTGCAAAAATCGGCCTGCTCAATGAGCAGTACAATTATATGTCTTATATGCTTGATCTGGAATATATGCTTGATACGACATTAGGAGAAGAAAAATGAATATACGGAAAATGAAAAAAACTGCCGCAGCTGCTGCGGTCCTTGTGGTGATACTTGCCGGATGCAGAAAGAACACCACGCAGAACGACGATGCGGAAGCAAGTTTTGCGGTAAATACATACAAAACTTCTGCAGAACGGCTTGATGACTATCTGGAATTCGGCGGAGATGTGGTTGCATCATCAGTTGTAAACATTCTGCCTGATACGGCGGGAAAGGTTTCGAAAAAACTTGTGACAGTCGGTGATTTTGTAAAAAAAAATCAGATACTGGCATATATTGATCCGAGCAGACCGGGCATGACGTACAGTGAAAATCCGGTAAAGGCACCTGTAGCCGGAACAGTGACGTCTTTTCCGTTTTCTGTCGGTGCTACGGCAAGTCCTGCCGCTCCACTCGGACAGATCAGCAGCACCGGCCAGCTTGAAATTCAGATAAATGTTGCTGAACGGTTTGTTTCCCGTATAAAAAGAAATCAGTCGGCTGTTGTTACGCTTGATGCATATCCCGGAGAAAAGTTTTCTGCCAGGGTTTTTGAAATAAGTCCGGTTCTTGATACATCTACCCGTACGTTAAAGGTAAAGCTTCAGCTTGAACCGCCCGACCCGCGTGTAAAGGCAGGTATGTATGCCAGAGTAAAATTAATAACGGAAGAGCTTACCGGCGTAATTGTTGTACCGTACGATGCACTCGTTGTCCGTGACGATAAGTCATATGTGTTTGTTGTTGAGCGTACAGCCGCAGGTACGGCAGTTACTGCGGCTGAAATCGGGCAGACCGGCATATCTGCCGTAGTTCATCTTCACCAGGTTACGCCGGGTATTCACGTTGATGATAAACTTGAAATAAGGGGCGGACTGAATGCCGGCGATGAAATCGTCATGCGCGGACAGTCTTTGTTGAACGACGGTTCCAAAGTGAACATCATGACGGCGAGGTAAAGTATGTCTATTAGCGAAAAAGCTGTTAATAAACCGGTAACATCGCTTATTATTTTTGTTATTGCGGTTGCACTGGGCATCTATTGTACATTCAATCTTTCTGTCGATATGTACCCGAATATGGAAATTCCGTATATGATTGTATACACGAAGTATCAGAACGCCGGTCCGGAAGAAGTCGAACAGAATCTTACGCGGACACTCGAAAGCTCTCTGTCGGGACTGAACGGTCTTAAAAAAATGCAGTCAGAGTCGTCAACGGGAATGAGCCTTATTATGCTTGAAATGAATTACGGCACGAATATGGATGTGGCTGCGAACGATATACGCGATAAAATAGATCTTGTGCGCGCATATCTGCCGGACGATGCAGATACACCTATAACTATGCGGATGGATCCTTCCATGATGCCTGTTATGGAACTTGCAATGCGGGGCAGCCGTTCGCCGGAAGAACTGAGGCGGTACGCAGAGGATGTCGTAAAACCGCGTCTTGAACAGATAGGCGGTATTGCATCTGCAACTGTTATCGGTGGAAAAGAACGATCGATCAATATTGACATACCGCGTGACCGCCTTGAAGCGTATTCACTTACGATAACGCAGATTGCTCAGATGATCGGAGCTCAGAATATTCAGTCTGCCGGCGGTTCAATTACGGCCGGAGACAAAAATTATACAATAAAAACTTCCGGAAAATATAAAAGTCTTGATGATATCCGCAATACGGTTATTTCATATGCTGCATCAGCATCTGACGGAGTTAATCCTCCCCAGATGCATACAATACTGCTCCGGGATATTGCCGACGTATATGACGGGTATAAAGACCAGTCTGCTCTTTCTATTCTTGACGGGAAACCGACAGTCATGCTTATGCTTCAGAAACAGAGCGGAAAAAATTCCGTAAAAGCAGCACACAGCGTCCGCAGCCAGATAAAAAATATAGAGCGCTCTCTTCCGTCCGATGTAAAACTTGTAGAAGTTTTTAATACAACAGACATGATAGAAAGTACTATTCATGAAGTCGTAAATTCTGTCATAGAAGGAGCACTGCTTGCAATACTTGTACTGTTCTTATTTCTTCGAAGTTTCAAGAGTACGATAATCATAGGCCTGTCAATTCCGGTTTCTGTTTTTATAACGCTTGCCCTTATGTATTTCCGGGGCATGACGCTTAACATCATTTCATTAAGCGGACTTCTTCTAGGGTCCGGTATGCTTGTGGACAATTCGATAGTCGTATTGGAAAATATATATACATACAGGGAACGCGACGCCAAGCCAAAAGTAGCGGCTGTTCTTGGTACAAAAGAAATGGTAAACGCCGTTGTTGCAAGTACGCTGACGACGGTTTGTATCTTCCTGCCGATGATTCTGTTCAACAGCAAACTCGGCATGATGGGACAGCTGTTCAATGATCTGGCGTTTACGATTGTGTTTTCACTGCTTTGTTCTCTGCTTACAGCAATTGTGCTGGTTCCTGTTCTTTCTTCAAGTGTGCTCGAGATAGAGAATGTCACCGAAAAACAGACGACTTCGCGCTGGGGAAGAATAAGTCATGCAATCGGTATGCTTTTTTATAAAACAGACCGTGCATATGCGAATACTGTCCGGAAGCTGCTGCATCATAAAAAGGTAGTAGTTTTAAGCCTGCTGGGATTATTTATTCTCTCGATTGCTTCAGTCCCGCTTATTGGTTTTATATTCATGCCTGAAGCGGCAAACGATTCCGTAACGATCGATTTTGAACTTCCGAAAGGAACAAAAATAGATGTAACAGAGGCAACGGTTCAGGAAATGGAGTCGATCGCGCGGCAGGTTATAAAGGGTATAAAATATTCGATAGTCTCTGCCGGCGGAAATATGATGTTTGCTTCGAGCGCCGATACGAATAAGGGAACGCTTATTCTGCGTCTGTATTCTGCGAAGGAGCGGAAACGGGGCTGGGATACAGATACTACTGCAAAAGAAAAACTCCGGAAATATTTTAATAAATTTCCTGGTACGGACGTAAAGTTCAGCAGCGGTTATTTCTCGCTCGGCAACAGCGGGTTCAGCGTCGATATCCGCAGTAATGATCTTGATCTGGTACGAAGTACATCCAGAAATGTTGTAAAACTGCTGAAAGAAAAAGGAAGCGGATTTGTAACGGAACCGGCATCGGATATACAGGAAGGCCTTCCGCAGATTGAAATTGTACTTGACCGTGCCAGAATGTATGAACTTGGGCTGAACGTAGCTACTATCGGCAGTGAAATAAGCAATGCTATAAACGGTAAGACTGCAAGCCGGTATCAGGATGCCGGAAACGATATTGATGTTATTGTAAAGCTGTCCGAGGAAGACAGACGGAAAGTGTCCGATCTTGATCAGATTTATGTAAAGAATATACAGGGAGTACGCATCCCGCTGTCGAATTTTGCACATACGGTTGAATCATCTTCGCCTGTAACGATTTTCCGCGAAGATCAGGCCCGTATTGCACATGTTACCTGTAAACCGCTGAAAGGTCTTTCGCTTGATACTGTCCAGCGCGGTTTAAAACATCTTATCGATGTAAACGTCCCGATGGAGGAAGATCTTCATATTTCGTTCTCAGGCGATTATGCGGATATGATGGAAGCTGTAAAGAATTTTGCAATGATCATACTCATGGCAATAATACTTGTTTTTGCCGTCATGGCCAGTCAGTTTGAATCGCTCAAAAGTCCGTTCATCATTCTTTTTACGATACCTCTGTCTGTTATAGGTGTTGTACTTATTTATCTGATAACGCATGTTCGTTTTAATATTGTTACCGTCGTTGGGGTACTTATGCTTGTCGGAATAATCGTTAATAACGGTATAGTCCTCGTAGATCAGACGAATCTGCTGCGGAAACGCGGAATGACGCTTGAAGATGCATGCGTGGAAGCTGCGGGAAACCGTCTGCGCCCGATACTTATGAGTACGCTTACGACTATCATTTCGCTTGTACCTATGGCTTTCTTTCCGGGAGAAGGTACAGAAGCAATGCAGCCGATCGGACTTACTGTTTTCGGCGGTCTGTCGTTCGGAACGATTATGACGCTGTTCCTTATGCCGATCGTTTATTCGCTGTTCAACAAAAAAGATGAAGCACGAAAGGTCGCTGACCGGAAACTGATAGAAACAGAAAATGCAGCCGGAGGAATAAAATGAACCGTGTTGAATTGATTTTTTCACAGGCGCTTGAAGAAGATTTTATTGAAGCTTTCCGTAGGAATATGATTCAGAAATTTACGGAACTGCCCGCCGTACGGGGGCAGGGATTCAGTACTCCGAAGCTTGGTGATGAAATCTGGCCGCAGCTCAACGCAATGATGATCGTTTACTGCGGCGATGAAGACGAGATAAAAATAGAAAAAATTGTCGCCGGCATGCGCGAAAAATATGTTACCGAAGGAATTGCCTGTTTTGTGAGTAAAGCTCACGAAAGATAAGTTCTGTTACCGCATAACCATGTTCGGTATGTCCTGTTTTACCTGCTTTTTATACAGATATTTTAACGGGTGCATATCGAACGCATTTGCGGTCCAGCCGCCTACAGCATCAAGATTGATAATGTTAAGACTTACCGGATGTGAAACAGGAATAACCATTCCGCTGTCAAGAAGCAGCTGTTCTGCCTGACCAAGCAGTTTCGGACGGTTTTCATCCGTATATAGTGCTGCATCGGACAGAAGTTTGTCATAGTCGGCATTTTCCCATCCTGTCACATTAAGTGTGGAATTTCCCTGGAACAATTCAAGAAACGCAAGCGGATCCGCAAAATCACCGATCCAGGTATAACTGAATAAATCCGCATTCCACGACGGAATACTTGAAAGATACCGTTCGGCAGGTGTTTTCTGAATTTGTACATCGATACCGAGCGGCGCCCAGGCATCAATCAGCAGCTGCGCCCGGTTTTTCATAAAATCAGTATCTGTTACTGCGAATATAAGAGGAATCTTTTCATCAGCGGGTATACCGGCTTTTTCCCGGGCCTCTTTCATAAGAGAGGCAGCTTCATCAGTGTCAGTGTACGAGAATCCTTCCACCTGCGGATAACCGGAGAGCGGATAGACAAGTGTCGTAGCTTTGACAAACGATTTTTCACGAAGTTTATCCCATGGAACAGCTTCAAGCAGTGCAGAACGAAAACCGGTATTACTCCAGATGCTTCCCTTCCTGCATTTGAAAAACAGGTATTCAGTGGCAAATTCTGCAGTAAGCTGAATTACATTCCTGTTAAGAAGTTTCTGCACATCTGCATTTCCTGTTACCCAGTCCGCGCTGCCGGTGTTAAAACTGAACGCGTTTTCGTCAGCGTTATCGGACTGCAGAATTGTTATCTGATTAAGATGCGTATTTGCCGCATCCCAGTAGTTACTGTTTTTTTCAAGAATAAGCGTATTGTTTTCATTACTTTTTATACAGAAAGGCCCGCTGAAAACCGAAAGATCCTTTTTGCATACAGCGAAGGCACTGTGGCACAGTACCCGCGGAAGATAACTGGCAGGCTGTATAAGGTTTATTGTAAGGGTGGTATCGTTTACTGCTTTAATTGCTACGTCACTCCGGTTTCCTGTTCCTGTACGGTATTCGTATGCACCTTTTATGATATCAAGAAGCGATGAATAAGATGCGTCCGGTTCTGCAAGCAGATCAAGCCATGATTCACAGACATCCTGCGCCGTAACGGGTGAACCGTCACTGAATTTTGCATTGTCGCGGAGTATAAATGTCCACCGGAGTTTGTTGCGGGATATACGGTAACTTGTTGCGAGTGCATACTGCGGTTCAAGAGATGACGGATCATACGAAAAGAGTCCTTCATACAGACCGGTAAGTATTTGTGCTTCCGAGCTGTACGAGGCAGTATGAGGGTTTAAATCATATGCGTGAACAGCATCTATTATTGTAAAATTCTGCTGAAGATCAGGAATAATCAGGGGCGGTTCATCGTTCTGATTAGTAGAACTGTCATTCTGTTCCTGCGGCTGCGTGTCTTCGGGAAGTTCCGGTTCAGACGGATCAGCAGAGAGCGGAAGCAGAATTACTGCGGCTGCAACGGTAAGTATTGTTATTTTTTTTAGTGTATTAATCGACATCTTTTATTCCCAGTTTTTTCATTTGTTTTTCTTCTTCAATGAAGGAAGTATATTCTGCCCGTTTCTGATTGGCTTTTACAAGCGAGTTTTTCATGGTAACAAGTTCAATTTTCATACCTTTTATTTTTTCTTTATTGGCTGTTTCTGCATTGACTTTGAAATATTCATCAAGAGCGTTGAGCAGTATAAGAATTTCCTGTGTATCACTTATCTGTTTGTTAACAAAATCAAGAATGGATTCTTCAGTTGATGATTCGATTTTTCTGTATTCTGAGGTTTGTTTTCCGGAGAAAGAGAGAAAGAAACGTTCTTTCCTTTCAAGATTTGTAAGAAATGTGTTATACTCAATGGTCTGTATACTTTTTGCATCTGTCTTTTGATTTATTATAACCAGATTGTATTCTTCTTTCGGTTCAGGAATATTAAACGCCTGCCGCAGTGTTTTTTTGAGTTTGTCAAAAAAAGAATTATGTTCGCTTGTAATTATATCGTGATTTGCCTGAATTTTTGCAATCACTGCGTCAAGCTGAGGTCCCAGTGCAGATACAACGAGCACTGTTTCCATCAGCATTTCTTTTGTGTCGATTTTCTTTTTTGCTGTTTTAGAACGCTGTTCCTTTACTTCCAGTTTCTGGAGGAGAGCCTGTTGCAGCTGCTGCTTGTTTGGAGCCTGGTCTTCCCTGACAATTTCCTGAATAAGATCGTTATAGAACGGTTTCTTTCCCATAACTTCAGGATACAGGCGTTTTATTTCATTGATTTCATCAAGTGGAGATTTGAATGCCTGCGATTTGTTAAACGAGGGATGCTCGAACATATCTTTCCGCAGCTGACCTTTGTATATTTCTCTTTGAAAATCAGTAAGTTCTTTTAACAGTACATTTATTGCAGCAATTGCCTGTGCACTCTTATTGATAGAATCGTTTATAAGACTTAGTGTCATCTGGGCAACGTTATTACGGGCTTCCGCTAAAAGTTCCGCAAGACTTCGCGTGTTTGTCTTGGAATTGTTTGCAGATAAGTTTTTCCAGTCTATGCAGTTGTTTAGATCAACAAGTCTGCGGATTTGAGCAATGTCTATATGATCTACAGAAAATTTAAAATAGGTGCAGATAAAATCGAGCATGCTTTCATAGTCCGAGAGCCTTGCTCCCATAACGGTTGCCCGTTCATTTTCTATAAATGGAGAGGAATCAGGTACCGTAATTTCAGAAATTTTTTTGTCAATTTTATACGGATCCGGTTTTATAAGAGAACGCTGGACAAGAAGCTCGTATAAATTTTTAACACATGTATGGAGCAGCCTGTAATTATCAAGCATTTCAGGCAGCGAAGATGTATTAAACCATTCCGTTTTCGAGGTAAGTGCGCTTTCCAGGTCTTTTAAAAAATTTTGTCCGTCACTCATACTTCTATTATCGCTGCTTTTTGCGTAAAAATCTACTTTAAATATACATTTAGAATATCAGTTTTATACCACCCGAGAGCATCATTGCATCCAGCCCCCTGTTATCCACAAGGGAGCCGACCGGCAGATAGAAGTGTATTTCAGGACCAGCTTTTACACCGGTAAAATCAAAAAGCCATGAAACTCCTGTTTCTGCGTAAAGAAAACGGAGTCCTGTCCGGAACCAGTTATTTATGAGTTCTGTATCACTTTCTGCAGAACCGCTTGTACCACTGTCGGTGCTCGATACACCGTTTGAAAGAATTCCGGTACGCAGAAGAAATGAAACGCCAGCTTCTGCCTCAAACGTGGTTTTATCAGTAAAATGAAAAGAGAATACAGCAGGAAGCGTAAACAGGCAGGAAAGTGCCGTTGCCGTTCTGTTTTCAACTTCGGCAGGAAGTGCTGTCTGATCATCATTATTCCACAAATAATAGTTATAATAGAAGGACATGCGGGGTTGAAATGAAACAAAGTAATAATCCGGCCATGAAATACCGATCGAAATAGGGTAGACCACCGGCGACGGTGCACTTTTTGTTCCGGCTTCTGTATTTAATATAAACATAGGTTCAAACGCAGCAAAAACAGCAGTCTGGTGAATGAAATCCTGTAATGATGCCGGTTTAATAAACTGGTTGTTTATGACTGATGTTGATAAAGACGGTTCGCCCCTTGATACTGCTGTTGAATCATTTCCGCTTGTACCTTCTTCTGCATGCAGAGTTGCTGCTGTTATAAAAAAAATCAAAGCTGCAGACAGAAGGAATTGTTTCATTATTTACCCCTGATACTGTTGTAGAGAATTTTATCAAGATCCAGCGAAATGAAGCCGCTTCTGCCTGTTTTATAAAAAGAAGATTCTTCCCAGGCGGCATACATTGTTGTTCCTGAGATGGTAAACGCACTATATTCGTACCCTGCAGGGAGTTTGGGAAGTCTGAACGCACTGGTATTACCGTTCTGCAGAATATGTCTGCCGAAAAGCGCACCGGTGATATATGTTGTCCCGTCTCTGAATACTGCACAGACACAGGTGTCGGTCAGAAGAGCCTGTGCAGTAAGTGGAACTGTATTGTCGTCAGGCTTTTGTTTCAGATAAAGACGGGGAGAATGACCTCCTGCCGTATAGCACGTAATATAGTAAGCTGTATCATCAGGCAGAACAGAAAGCATCTTTTTCAGGCGGTCAGGAGCAGAAACGAACGGTTTTGGTGACTTTTGTGAGCGGAATGATTCTTTGTCTGCTGCTGAAATGAGGAGATTCTTTTTTGCGCTGACAGGAGACATCGAAAGCAGTGGAATTTCCGGCTGTACTGAAAGATACCGGAAAGCCGTTTTTGTATTTGTTTCCGTTTTTACCGAGCAGATGAATGTGTTACCGTCCCATACGTAATCATTTACTTCAGAATCAGCGCTTAATCCCAGATTTTCACAGCTGATAACGGGGTAAACAATATGAGCTGCAGTATCGAACTGTACAAGGAACGGATGAAGTTTGTCTCCTCCTGTACCAGTCTTTACAGTTTGATTGAAAAAAGAACTTTTATACAGATGAAAGAGTGGTGTATCATTCTGAAAAACAATACTGTCTGCACTTCTGTCCGCAAAAAGGTCTGCATCCGTATACAGCTGCATTTTATTGTCGTTAAAGACAATTACACCGGCTCTGTTGACAATTGCATAGGCAGCAGGTATTGTACTTCCGTCGCCGGCGGCACATGACGCTGATGAAATACGTACTGCTTCCGTCCACGGAGTTTCCGGCTGCATTGGTGCATCCTGCGGCGCTGTCGTTTTTTCTATTGAACCACCGTTAAAACAGTACCAGGTGTGGTCAGTTTCTGAAGAAAGTACATCAGGAGAAGTATTACTCAGCTGCTTTGTTTTACTGCACGAGAAGAGTACGAAAAGCGGCAGAACCGCTGCAAAATA
This sequence comes from Treponema sp., assembly GCA_023231445.1. Classification (GTDB taxonomy): domain Bacteria; phylum Spirochaetota; class Spirochaetia; order Treponematales; family Treponemataceae; genus Treponema_D. Next base: position 9,843 of record JALNVF010000089.1, read on the forward strand.
ACGGTGTTTCATTATTTTTGAGTGTATAACGGGACAGAGGTAATTTCAAGTGTCAGATTGCTGCTGCCTGTTCCTGTTATAATTGCAATTTGCTGCATATTATAGAGATAGAAGTTAGCTGCTCCTTTTCTGAGCAGAATAGTTTCTGTTTCTCTCTGTCTTTTGAACAGAGGTATATAACGCGGAATAAACTGCATTCCGGTATCTGTTCTATGCGTGAGTATCTCTGCTTTTATACTGAAATAATTTTTTACAGTAAGTAACGCTGCACCGAACGAACGGGCAGCAATCGCCGTGCAGACTGCCGTTTTGTCAAGCATCCACGGATTCCACTCAGCGCCGTAAGCAGTTTCTTTTGCAGCAAGTGTACTGCAGAATTTTTTCCAGTTGAAATTTGCAAGGCACACGGAAGTTTCTGCTGCGTCTGTTTCTGAGGAGCGGTACAACTGCATACAAACTGCTGCCGGAAAGCCGTTTTCCCACGAAATTGTGCTTTCTGCCGGATAAATGCATCCTGCAGGAGAAAAAAAGGCCTGATTACTATCTGCAATTCTGGTAACGGGCTGTGCTGTTACTGCACAGGGAATATCAGCTTCTGTCTTAATCGAGAATGATGTATCCGCCGTGTCCTGTACAAAAACCCTGCATGTCCCTGATAGATTTCCCGAACAAAATTGTATGTCCCAGTATAGAAGCGGCGGATACGGTACCATATCTTCAGGCGGCCAGACAGGAAGTGTAAACGTAACTGATTCAGTCCGGATCGTCGGGCCTGCGGTTCCCGTGCAGGAACAAAAAACAGCAGACACAATAACTGCTGCTGACAATAGTAGAAAATGTAACCGTTTCATATACTATAATTCGACTGTAGGAAACAAATTTATGCAATTTTTGATAAAAAAAGTTGCCATAAGGCTTTTTTTTTTATATCTTTTATAGCAAACAATAAACATACTTTACTGCACTGTAACAGCAGCAGTAAGGGCATAGATAGAAGGAGTTGCATTAATATGGCTAAACAGTTGGTATTTAATGAAGAAGCACGCAGAAAGCTGCTTTCTGGTGTTGAGCAGATTTCAAAAGCTGTAAAAGTAACGCTTGGACCATGCGGGCGTATGGTTATGCTGGACAAGAAGTATGGTTCTCCGACCATTACAAAAGACGGTGTGTCTGTTGCAAAAGAAATTGAGCTTAAAGATCCGTATGAGAATATGGGCGCTCAGTTTGTCCGTGAAGTTGCATCAAAGACAAACGACGATGCAGGCGACGGAACAACAACAGCTACCGTTCTTGCATATGCAATGGTCCGCGAGGGTGTAAAATCAGTCGCCGCAGGAATGACTCCGATTGAAATTAAACGCGGAATGGATAAAGCGGTAAAAATTGTTGTAGATGAAGTAAAGAAAAATGCAAAACCTGTCAAAGGTGCAGATGATATTACTCATATAGCAACTATTTCTGCTAATAACGATCCTGAAATCGGTAAAATGCTAGCAGACGCTATTTCAAAAGTCGGAAAAGACGGTGTAATCACTGTTGAGGAATCCAAGAATATGGATACAACAGTTGATACCGTTGAAGGTATGCAGTTTGACCGCGGATATATCTCGTCATATTTCGTTACAGACCGCGAGCGCATGGAAGCAGATTACGACGATGCATATGTCCTGATTTACGACAAAAAGATTTCTGCAATGAAAGATCTCCTTCCGATTCTTGAGAAAGTAGCAAATGAAGGAAAAGCTCTTATTATTATAGCCGAGGATGTAGACGGCGAAGCGCTTACAACACTCGTTCTTAATACGATCCGCGGCACAATCAAATGCTGCGCAGTCAAGGCTCCCGGATTTGGCGACCGCAGAAAGGATATGCTGCAGGATATCGCCATCCTTACCGGTGGTCAGGTTATTTCCGAGGAAGTCGGTCTGAAACTTGAGACTGCTGATGTAAGCATGCTTGGAAAAGCAAAGACGGTAAAAATCGACAAGGACAATACGACGATTGTCGGTGGAGCCGGTGAAAAGAAAGCAATTACAGAGCGTGTTGAAGAAATCAAGACGCAGATTGAAAAGACTACGTCAAGTTACGATAAAGAACAGCTTCAGAAACGTCTGGCAAAACTTGCCGGCGGAGTTGCCGTTATCAATGTAGGTGCAACGACCGAAACAGAGATGAAGGAAAAGAAATTCCGTGTAGAGGATACAATTGCAGCTACACGTGCAGCTCTTGAGAGCGGTGTTGTTTCCGGCGGTGGACTTGCACTCCTTGAAGCATCAAAAGCTCTTGATTCTGTTCCTGCAGATCTTACAGAAGACGAAAAAGTCGGCTTTAAGATTGTACGCCGCGCATGTGAAGAACCGATTCGTCAGATTGCAGACAATGCCGGTGTTGACGGTGCCGTTATTGCTGATAAAGCAAAGTCTGAGAAGAAAGGGGTCGGTTTTGACGCTGCAAAGAATGAGTGGAAGAACATGATGGAAGCAGGTATTATCGATCCTGCTAAAGTCGCCTGCTCAGCTCTGACAAATGCTGTTTCAATTGCCGGTACACTCATCACGACAGAATGTGCAATTACCGACATTCCTGAACCGAAACCTGCTCCGGCCGCTCCTGCAGGCGGAGATATGGGCGGGATGTATTAAAAATACATCCATGTATTTTTAATACATGGCACCATTCTGCGAGGCAGAATGGTGCAACACTGAGGCCTGCCATCCATGGCAGGCATTTTGTTTTTAAAACTGGGGAATGTATTTTTAATACATGGCGCCATTCTGCGTAGCAGAATGGTGCAACACTCAGGCCGGACATCGTGTCCGGCATTTTATTTTTAAAATTTGGGAATGTATTTTAGTACATGGCACCATTCTGCGTGGCAGAATGGTGCAACACTTAAGCCGGACATCGTGTCCGGCATTTTATTTTTAAAATTGGGGAATGTATTTTTAATACACTGCACCTTTTGCTGTGCGTAACGCACGATTTTTTGCGGGGAACACTCATTACCGTTTTTTCCTGTATATGATAAACTGTATATTATGAAAAATGTTATTATTGTCGATGACCATATCATGCTGCGCGAGGGGCTGAAGGCGTGGCTCAAAGCAAATTCTGACTGGCGTGTCAGTGCCGAAGCCGGTACCGCCCGCGAGTTTTTCTCTGTACTTTCAGATTCCGGGGAAACGGGTATAGATGCCGTTATTGTTGACGTCAGTGTCGGAAAGGATAACGGTTTCGATATTGTATGCAGAACGCGCAGTCTGTATCCGGCTCTTAACTGTCTTATATATTCTATGTATGATTCTGCAGGATATGTATTTAATGCATTCAAAGCAGGAGCAAAAGGATACGTCAGTAAAGGTGCCTGTGAACAGGAACTGCTTGCGGCACTCAATGCTGTCGCTGCCGGTCAGACCTACGTGCAGCAGTCACTTGTACCCGAAATGGCAGTCACGGCCGACCTTTTTTCCGGTATGACAAAAAAGGAAAAAGAAGTTCTTGAACAGATACGCACCGGAGCAGACAACAAAACAATCGCCCGTAATCTTGGGCTGTCACTGCGTACAGTCGAAAAT
>JALNVF010000090.1 GCA_023231445.1 Treponema sp.
AAACACCGCACGCGGCCCGCTCATTGAAACGGAAACGCTCATATCAGGGATAGAGTCAGGTAAAATCGGTGCGGCAGCAATCGACGTCATTGAACACGAAGCGGGATTATACTACAACGACCTCAAATCTACAGTACTGAATAACAGGGAACTTGCCGTACTGCGCTCTTTCCCGAACGTAACGGTAAGTCATCACATGGCGTTTTACACGCAGAACGCCATCAGGACAATGGTGCTTGATTCAATGGAAGGCTGCCTTCAGTTCATGCAGACAGGTACGAGCAGATGGGTTGTGAAATAAACAGGACCTTCACCGGAGTGAAGCTTTCTGTTCGCCGATCATGAATCCGTCACGGAACGGATCGCGTTCATCTATAACCCAGGTATTAAACCCGGTAATCCATGCCCGGCCTGTTATACAGGGAATTACAGCGGGATACGGCCCGACGGTAGTTTCCTGAACGGCTTCACAACGGAAAAGTGAACCTATAACGCTTTCATGAACAAACGGCTGATGTAATGAAAGCTTTCTCCGCATATATAAATCCGCTACTTTTGCACTAGTTCCTGTTCCGCAGGGGGAACGGTCTATCTGACCGTTTCCGAATATGACAACATTTTTTCGTCCTGCCTGAGGATTGTCGGGAACACAGGAAAATTCGACAAGATCTACAGTTGAAATATCTAGATACGGATGTTTCACTTTTATAGTCTCATTGATTATCTTAAGAAGTTTTTCTCCTAATGACGTAAACTCTTCAAGCCTGTCATGTTCTTTTGAAAGTGTAATTTCTGTTCCGTCTACGATAGCAAAAAAATTCCCGCCGAAAGCAATATCAAACATAATTTTTCCGTAACCAGGAACGTCTGCTGAAGCATCTTTCATATACACAAATGAAGGAACATTAAAAAAGCTGACCTCTTCTGCCCTGTTATTATTAACTTTTACTGTCGTTTTTATCAGTCCTGCAGGGGAATCAAGAACGACTGTCGTATACGGTTCAGAGATATTTACAAGCGATGTTTCAACCGCTGCTGTTGCTACTCCTATGCTCCCGTGTCCGCACATGTTCAGGCAGCCGTTATTGTCAAGAAAGATAACGCCGAAATCAGCTTCCGGTCTTGTCGGTTCCGTAAGGACCGCACCAAACATATCCCGGTGTCCCCGCGGTTCAAGCATAAGTGCGCGTCTGTACATATCATAATGCTGTTCAAGATCCAGTTTCTTTTCCATCATGGAATTTCCGTTAAGACGGGGAAAGCCTTTTGTAATAATCCGTGTACTTTCTCCCATTGTGTGAGAATCAATAGTAGTAATGACGTGTGAATATTTCTGTAAAGACTGCACTATATCACGTTTCATTATTCATCTCCTGCCCACGGATACAATTTTTTTAAATAAAACCAAAATAAGGCTGCTGTGTCACTGCATTGTGAAGCCATTTGATAAGCGTTATAAAATCAAACACGGGAAGCTGTACCGCCTTTTGAACAGCATATGCATACGGCGGCATATCACTGCATTCAAGAAGGATCGCGCCTGTTTCGGGACATTCACGTACAAGCTCAACCGCTTTACCGGTAACTTCCTGTTGTACAATACCGTTGTCAAATTCTCCGCGGCCTTCAAGAATACAGGAAAACTCTTTTTCATGCCTCAGGTCTTTTAGTATGAGCCGCTTCTGAAGTTCAGGAGTAACAGAGCAGCTTTCAAAAAGGCGCTGTGTAATAGAAACTTTATCGGCCGTAAGGATTCCGATCTTCTGATCAGGTCTGATAAGCCCTGCAATCCACGGGATCTGTACAAGACTTGACAGCGCTACGGGAACATTCACAGCCTGTGCAACCTGTTTCTGGTAATTTCCGAAAAAACCACAGGCAGCACTGATGGCACGTACTCCCTCGTTCTGCAGTTTTGTACAGGCAGAGAGGATTGCAGGTAAAACAGACTCACTGCACGTAAAAAGATTCGGAATATCAAGCCCTTCTACAGCCCTCAGTCTGACGGGAAAATCATACGTGTATCCGTTTACGACGTTTCCGGGAAGTAGTGGATAAAATACATCGTCAATGTAGATAATTCCGACGGGAAAACCTGCAACATTCTGCCCTTTTTTCATTCTGATGATGCAGTCTTTATTTCCTGCATCAATATATCCGTATTGTATGTTTTCTTCCATAAGTTATTTTATTTTTTCCCCGCCGTAAAACGGGCATAATCTAGAGGGCTTATATCAAAATCGGTTTTCTTTTCTGCCAGTATCTGCGACATGAGAAGGCCGGTTATCGGTGAAAAACAGATTCCGTCCCCTTCATGTCCTGCTGCAATGTAAAAGCCGGGTACTTCATCAACATCGGATACAATCGGAAGGTGATCAGATACATACGGACGGACACCGGCATAACTGCGGATGCACTGAATATCTTTGAGGCAGGGATAAAAACGCATTGCACGTTCGGAGATTGCCTTCATCGCCTCCACTTCGGAACGAATATCAAAACCACGGAAACCACGGTATCCTCCTACAAGCAGATTGGATGCTTTTGTATATTCCAGGTTAAAAGCAACGTTATACTCTTCAACAAGCGGACTGACATTACGCTTGAATTTAATATCATCAAATTTTGACATCATGTACCCGAATTCAAGGAGTTTATGATTAACAATTTTTGATACTTTCTCGGATATGAGATTCATACCCTTTCTCGGCTGGATCGGGATGGGGACGCCTGCAAGTTTTCCGATATCGGGCGCCCACACACCGGCACAGTTAATAATCCGCTTCGTGCGCAACGTTCCGTAACTCGTATCGACAGATTCGACTGAATGATCTGCAGGATTAAGATGAACTGCATTTATCGTACAGTAGGTGTACACGTCAAGCCCCAGTTTTTTTCCTTCTTCAGTAAATGCAAAACATACTTTATACGGACATACGGAGACGGCACCTGACGGTGGTGTATACAATCCGCCAGCAAGATCTTTCGCTATATACGGTTCCATTTCACAAAGTTCTTTATTGTCAACCATCCGCAGCGGATAGCCGTTGGCCTGTTGTGATACAGCATACCTTTCAGCGGCAACCATTTCAGGTTCCGTTTCGCACACATACAGGCAGCCTTTTGCATCATATTCAAAATCGTAATCAAACTGATCCGCATATTTTTTATATAAATCTATGCTCGCCTGCCCCATCGTTGTATCAATACCGGGCTCTTTATCACAAATAAGTGCAACAGCATCGCAGTGACTTGATGAACCTCCGGCTATATCGCCATGGTCAAGTAAAGCAACTTTCATACCGTCTCTGCTTAAATGATATGCCACACTTGTACCTATGGCTCCTGCGCCTATGACAACAGCATCATATGTTTTCATTATTCAACCACTCCTTCTGCAAGTTCACCGAAAGATACAGGCCGCACCGGCGGACGGGCCGAAGCAGAGCCCACCTGATCGGGTTTTAATCCAAGTTCTGCACACAGTATCTGCTGGACAAGTTTCTCGCAGATGCGTCCCTGACAAAGTCCCATTCCGGCGCGTACACGACGTTTTACACCTACTATATCGCGGGCACCTTCTTTTACAGCCCTTTTTATATCGGCAACAGTAACTTCCTCGCAGCGGCACACAATCATATCATCTGAAAAGTTGTCCATTATTTTCTCCTATAATAGTAATCCGGACGGCATAGACTGAAATAGTAAAAAAATTACAGTCTTTCCATACCGCGGATTTCATCAGCCTGCTCAAACGGAATCTCAACAGTAACAACAGGGGTATGATCGAAACTTTTCGGATTCATAATTTTTACAATCCTGCCGTCACACACATATTCACCCTTTCTGTTAACTGCCCGGACCATATCTCCCTCTTTAGGAAGTGGAATGTACTCATACGGAAATGAGACCGCCGCCGTTGTTTTTGTATACGTTTTATCAACAATAAATATTGCAAGCCCCGGACACCGGGATACGCAGATTCCGCACCCGATACATTTCTCTTCATCAAGTTCAGGAAGATTCGTAATAGGATCTCCTATGTGAATTGCATTTTTTGAACATGACGATTCGCAGGGATTGCATGGAATACACTGTACGCATTCAATCACCGCAACCGGGCCGTGTGTATACCGCACATCAGAAGGAACCTGTCGTAATCCGGTCAGTTCCTTATAATCAAGACACCCTGTTTCCTGAATAGCCATTGCTGCTAGACCTCCTGAAATTCGGGTACCGGAGTACCGACTTTCCCGTTGAATTCATCAAGTATTTTATTTTTTTCTATCATGCGCCGTTCACCGAACGGGCCCATCCTGAGTGCATCAAGACGTTTCCATATTATTTCACGTTCACTTTCGGCATCGCTTCTTACTATATAGCCAAGAGCTTCTGCAGCAGAGATACCGGCAAGACGGCCTTCTTCAAGCGCAGTACTTGCTTCCTCTACGCCTGTAGCATCACCTGCGGCAAAAATATTTTTTACGGATGTTTCCATACGTTTATTATGGAGAGGTACATACCCGCCGAACAATCCGTCGAATTCCAGTCTGCATTTCATCAGCCGCAGGAGTTCCGTAACAGGTTTAAGGCCCGTCGCTATAGTAACAAGATCAGCTTCTATCGTCTGTTCCGTACCGGGAACCGGTTTAAAATCACTTCCGACTTCAGCAATTACGACTTTTCCGACGGTACCGTCTGCTCCCGGACAGACTTCCACGATGGTGTGTCCTGTATAAATGGGAACACCCGCCCGTCGTATTTTTGCGGCATGAACAGCATACCCGCCTATTTTAGGAGCGGCTTCAACAAGAGCCGCCACATCTATACCAGCCTGCATCATCTGATATGAAACAATAAGACCAACATTGCCGCTTCCCAGCATAACGGCACGTCTGCCGGGTTTTACGTGATGAACATTAATCATAGTCTGGGCAGCACCGGCTCCCATTACCCCGGGAGTCGTCCATCCTTTGAAACGGACGACATTTTCGGAAGCACCCGTTGCGACAATGATTTCTTCCGCTTTTACAGTCACCAGTTTTTTTTCAGTTCCAGTTGCTCCGTTTTCTATTGCAACTTTATTTCCGGGAAAAAGCCCTATGACGGTAGAATTGAGCCATATTTCAACACCGTTTTTTTCTGCTTCTTCCAGCAGTTCAGAACCGATATCAATTCCCCTTGTTCCGGCATGGTGAGCACTTGATCCGAAAAATTTATGAATCTGCTTAAACAGCTGTCCGCCCGGTTTCATATTTAAATCAACGACAAGAACCTTTGCACCGGCTTTTGCCGCCTCAATAGCAGCGGCAAGACCTGCAGGACCCGCACCGACAACAACAACTTCTTTTTTTTCCATAAATTTAAACCCCTTCTATTCCTTCCTGCGTTTTAATTACCATACCTGCCTCTACCGGAGTAATGCAGGTACGCACATTAGGACGGCCGTTCACAACCATAGCACAGTCCGTACACTGTCCTATGCCACAAAAAAGTCCGCGGGGTTCGTGTTTCTTTGCCGTATACCGGTTTATTCTGATCCCGTTTGCCAGAAGTGCAGCAAGAATCGGTTCCCCTTTTTCAGCGGGGATTGTTATTCCGTCTACTGTAATTTCAACAGTTTCTTTATCTGAAGCCGTATCAAGCACGGCGTGTTCTTCAATTCTATTGTTCATACATGCATCCCTTATGCCGTTGTACCGCTTTGTATGTGCAAAACGGTACAAAAAATAAAATCAGAGGACGGCAGTAAATTCCATCTCTACCAGACAGCCTTCTACCATGCTGACACACTGCGTGCAGCACCGTGCCGGATAATCACCTTTCGGAAAATAAGACTTATATACTTCATTCATTTCAGGAATTTTATTAATATCACAGATATAAATAGTCACCTTTGCAACATTATCCATCGTTGCTCCTGCGGCCTCCAGAACGGCCTTTGCATTTTCCATCGTTGCCTTTGTCTGCTCCTTTACTCCACCGGGGACGTATTCACCGGAAACATCAGTACCGATCTGTGTCGTAAAAATCATGTTTCCCATTTTTGTACCAAGTGCATACGGACCATGACATTCTCCGCATTTTGGTGATAAAATCTGTTCTCTTTTCATTTTCCATACCTCCGTAAAATATTTCCGGCCGCAGACTGCGGCCATTCTGTTTCGCACATACTAATCCTTCGAAAAATCAACAACGACATTTTTATTCACAAGGTTTGACGGAATCTTTTTCTCATGAAGCCGCTGAACAAGCTGTTCAAGAGCAATACGGCGTGCTGCATAGAAAGAATCCTCTGACATAAATGCGGCATGCGGTGTAATTACTACGTTGTCATTCAACGCAAATAAACCGCTTGTTTCATTCGTTTCATCTTCAATGACATCTATTCCTGCTCCTTTTATCCATCCTTCTTTCAGCGCTTTTACAAGAGCCTGTTCATCGACGACGGAACCTCTTGCTGTGTTTAGCAGATAAGCAGTTTTTTTCATTTTCCTTAACTGAGGTTCACCTATAAGATGGTACGTAACGTTTTTTATCAGAGGGCAGTGCAGAGAAACGAAATCCGATTTTGTAAGAAGTTCGTCAAGCGTCTCCGCTTTATCACATCCGTATTCCGCCAGGTATTCTCCGGATTTAGTCGGTGCATACACAAGCACTTTCAGCTCAAGTGCCTTCAGCATGGGAAGCATGGTTTTCGGAATCTGACCGAAAAAAACCATTCCGAAAGTCATACCGGCAATCCGTCCCGTTTTATATCCTTCAAGCGGATTCCATTTGCCGGAACGGACGGATTTATCGTAGAATGTAATTTTCCGTACAAGATCAATAAGCAGTCCGACCGTATGAAGTGCTACTTCCGGCGCACAAAATCCGGGAGCATTAGTAAGACAGACGCCCCGTTCCGTAGCTGCTTTTACATCAAGATTATTATATCCGATACTCTGAACCGAAACGCATTTTAATTTCGGGCATTTCCCCATAACTTCATCTGTAACCTGTTCATACTCAACAACCAGGCCGTCTGCATCGCCCAGATATTCCGCAAATTTTCCGGACGTCTTGTCTTTTATTTCAATCAGTTCAACATCATCAACACCCCACTCTTTCAACAGGCCGTTTTCATAGTCAAGTGTATCATCAATATTAAAATAAACAACCTTTATCATACATTCCCCCATCTGTAATAATTATTAATCATGCATAACGGAAAACCCGAATTTCGTCTGTGCCGCATTAATAATAATATCAACACACTTCCTTCTTGACAGTTTTGAAGTATTCAGACACATATCATAATTAGTTATATTGTTCCACTCCTGCCCCGTGTACGTCTTGTAAAATTCGGCACGATATTTATCATTTTTATTAACCATCTGCGCAGCTTCTTCCTCTGATACGTACATCCGTTCCGAGATTTCCTTGACACAGTCTTCATAATCGGCCTGAATATTTACCGAAAAACAATGTCTGGTATGTTTAAGGACAAAATCCGCGGCACGACCGATAACTATAAATGGTTCCACAAGTGCAAGTTCAAGAAGGACACGGGCTTCCCAGTTAAATAAATTCTTATCTGACAGAAAACCCGCACTTTCAGGAGGTATTACATCATAATCAAATTTTTTGTCATCCCGGAAATCATAAAATCTCTTACGGACTTTTTCATCGGTCATTGCGAACATATCTTCTGATATTCCGCTTTGTACAGATGCCATAGAAAGAAGATTCCTGTCAATGAGCTGAATCCCCAGTTTCTCAGAAAGAAGCGAGCCTATAAGCTTTCCGCCGCTGCCGTACCCGCGGGCTATAGCTATAACAAATTTTTTTGTTTCCCCGTTATTCATATATCCCTCCTACAACCCCAGATAAACCTTTTTAATTCTGTCGTCTTTTTCAAGGTCTGCGGCAGAGCCTTCATTTACAATGCTGCCGACTTCCAGAACATACGCACGGTCAGACACTCCAAGGGCCATCTGCGCGTTCTGTTCTACCAGAAGGATAGTTGTATTATCTTCTTTATTTATCTGACTGATAATTTTGAATATCTCATCAACAATAATAGGAGCAAGCCCCATGGAAGGTTCATCAAGCAGGAGCAGCGAAGGACGCGCCATAAGCGCCCTCGCCATTGAAAGCATCTGAAGTTCGCCTCCTGAAAGTGTTGCACAAATCTGGGCACGCCGTTCAAAAAGACGGGGAAAAAGCGCATAAACTTTTTCTTTATCTTTTTTTATTTCTGCAGTATCTGTACGGACATACGCTCCCAGGCTTATATTTTCTGCGACTGTAAGGTTGGGAAATATACCGCGTCCTTCCGGTACCTGCGATATTCCTTTCTTCACCAGTTTATGAGCCTCTGCACTGGAAATATCATCACCATTATAAAAAACTGATTTTTTATTACGCTTCAAAAGACCGGACACAGCATGGAGCGTCGTCGTCTTACCCGCTCCGTTCGGACCGATAAGGGATACGACTTCTCCTTTATCAACATAAAAGGATATATCATGCAGGGCGGGAACAACATTATAACTGACGCTGAGTTTATTAGTTTCAAGCATATGAGTCATATTTCACGCCTCCTTCTTTTTTCCGAGATATGCTTCAATGACACGGCTGTCATGCTGTATGTCAAACGGAGAGCCTTCGGCGATTTTAACTCCGTGGTCCATAACCGCAATACGGTCTGAAATTGACATGATAAATTTCATATCGTGTTCGATAATCAGGACATCTTTACCGAGTTCACTGGTAATTACGCGTATAACACGTATCAGTTCCTCTTTCTCAGTTGTATTCATACCTGCACCGGGTTCATCAAGAAGAATGAGTTCAGCGTTCATCGCCATTGCACGGGCAATTTCAAGCAGCCGCTGTTTTCCATAGGGAAGATTAACGGCAAGTTCATCTTCCTGATCAAGGAGTCCCACGACAGAAAGGCAGTGTTCACAGTCTTCAATAATTCTCCTGCGGCGTTTATTAATAACTGAAGGAAGCGCAAGCACTGATGATACAAGGCTTTCTTTATTGCATTCAGGATGTGCAACAAGCAGGTTTTCAAGTACTGACATGCTTTTAAATAACCGTATATTCTGGAATGTCCGTGCGATACCGCCCGATGCACGTTCATGAGCCTTCAATCCGGTTATATTTTTATCATGGAACAATATTCTGCCTTCTGTTGCCTGATATACGCCTGTAAGAAGATTGAAGAATGTGGTTTTACCGGCTCCGTTCGGACCTATAATCGATACGATTTCTCCATGATTGAGAACAAGATTCATATCGTTTACAGCGGTAAGACCTCCGAAGCGGATGGTAAGATGATCTACTTTCAGGATTGTTTCCATTTTCTGCCGCCTTTCGTTTTGAGCTTATATTCATTCCGTATCCTTTTATCAATTCCCCAGATACCCATCGGTTTGAAAAGCATCATAAGCACCATCGTCGCTCCGTACAGAACCATACGGTAGTCGCTGAATGCCCGTAACGCTTCAGGAAGAACGGTAAGAATGACTGCGCCGAAAACAGAGCCTGGTATACTTGCCATTCCTCCCAGTACGACCATTGCACACATCGTAATCGACCCCTGATACGTAAAACTCGACGGAGAGATGAAACCGATATATATTGCATAAAAACTTCCCACAAAAGCAGCTATTACAGCTCCAATAACAAATGCCCATAATTTAAATTTTACCGGATATATGCCGATCGAAGATGCAGCTATATCATCATCATTCATGGCAAGCATAGAAAGTCCGAATCCTGAATTATTAAGACGGACCATAAAAAAAACAACCAGGAGCATGACGATCAGTCCCATGTAATAAAACTGTACACGGGAATGCAGTGAAATCCCGAATAATGACGGAGACGGAATTCCGGGAAGGCCCATGGGACCTCTGGTAACGCTTGTCCAGTTTGTCATTACAAGACGGAATACTTCGCCGAATCCGAGCGTAACAACAGCAAGATAATCCCCCCTCAGTTTAAGCGTCGGAATGCAAAGCAAAGCTCCAAGAACACCAGTACAGACTGCACTGATGAGAAGTGCGAACCAGAAACTCATCCCTGTGTTCATCATGAGAAGCGTAGTAATATACGCTCCCATGCCGAAAAAACACACATGTCCGAGCGAAAACTGTCCTGACCATCCGATAATTAAATTAAGGCTGAGTGTAAGTGCTATATAAATGAAACAGGAAATAAAAATGTGAAGAACATACAGACTGCTGATTATTTTTGGTGTACAGACAAGAAAAACGAGGACAGCAGCGAGCAGATATTTTTTTATCACCTGCAGCTGATTTTCTTTTCCTTTCAGTAAATTAGTGATCATACGTCCTCCTTTATACTTTATCTATCCGCTTTGCACCCATAATTCCTGAAGGACGAAGCGCAAGAATAATTATCATAACTAAAAACGAGTAGGCATCACGGTAATTCGAAGATATATATCCTGCCCCGAGACTTTCAATAAGACCTATCAGATATCCGCCGATTACCGATCCCGGAATAGAGCCGATACCACCCAGTATTGCAGCAGAAAAAGCTTTCATACCCAGAAGATATCCCATCGTCGGATATACGGAATTGTAATATGCTCCTATAAGGACTCCTCCGATGCCTGCTATAAATGATCCGAGGGCAAAGGTTGCAGATATTATTAAATTAGTATTTATTCCCATAAGTTTTGCGTTTTCGATACTTGTAGAACAGGCACGCATTGCAACTCCGATTTTCGTTTTGTATACAAGCACATACAGAACAAAAAGCATGAAAAGGGTAACAAGTGTAATGATTATCTGAAGATTGGTAAAACTGACAGATCCCGCTGCAAATGTTTTCCTCGCAATAATAGCAAGAGGTCTGCTTCCTGATCCCCATACAAGCTGTGCAAGATTCTGCAGAAAAACAGACATTCCAAGTGCACTTACAAGAACTGCCATTCTTCTGTTTACCTTAATAGGCCGGTATGCAACCCGTTCCACACCCATACCTATTAATGCAGTTGCACCGGCTGCAAGAATAATCATTGCAACGACAGGTACATGAAGCATACTTATTAACGTCATTCCGATAAACGTACCAACCATCATAACATCGGCATGAGCCCAGTTAACTATCTGAAGAACTCCATAAACCATCGAATACCCCAGTGCAACAAGTGCATAAATGCTTCCGACGGTGAGTCCGTTTATAACCTGCTGAAAAAACATCCGGCTGATTCCTCCAGAATAAGACACCTTTCAAAGAAGTGCCAGAATTTTTTTCACACATACAGATGAACATACATCTGTATGTGTGCTGAACACAGTATGAACTTATCTACTGCTGAACTTTTTCCCACTTTCCGTTCTGAACCTGAAAAACGCTGTAATGCTTTTCCACATCACCATTAACAAATTTATTCAAACCTGTAATACCCTGATAACTGATGTTCTGCATCGCAGTATTGATTGATTCCCTGTCAATAGTCGTGCATGACTTCATAGCTTCAAAAAGCGTCATAGCCGCATCATATGCCAGAGCAGACCACAAAGAAGGTTCTGATCCGTTGAATTTAGTTTCATAGTCGGTAACGAACTTATGAACTTTCGGATCAGGATCATCAACACTGAAAGGCCCGAGCGAATAGACTTTTTCAACAGCTGCTCCGTTTTCAGCAATAAGAGCAGGAGAATAACATCCGTCGTCTGCAAATACAGGACAGTCAAAACCTGCAGACTGATTCATAAGCAGACCGAGTTCCGTTACAAGACCAATAAACATAATTCCATCGGGTTTCGCATTTCTGATTTTTGTTATTATTGTTGAAAAGTCCTTCGTCTGTCCGTAAATAAACGAGTCGATACCGGCAACAGACATACTGAATGATTTAATTTTGTCCTCATATACTTTTTCAATACCCATGCCGTAATCATCATTTTCGTACAGAATATATACATTTTTCATTCCGAGTTTCTGACAGAATTCCGCACAGATAATGCCGCCGAACGCATCGCTGTTGCATGTCCGGTAATAATAAGGACTGATTCCCGTAATGGCCGGAGATGTTGTAACAGGACTGATTGCAGTAAGACCGACACTTTTATAAATAGGAATCTGGGCAAGTCCGCAGGAACTGTTATAAGAAGTAACAACCGACACAATTTTGCTGTCGCTCGCAAATTTATTTGCAACAGCAGCAGCAGTTGACGGATCAGCACCGTCATCTTCACTTTGAAGCTGTATCTTTCTGCCTTTTATCCCGCCTGCACCATTCGTTTCATCAACAGCAAGCTGTATTGCATCGAGAATAAGTTTCCCGTCTGCTGCAATTGTTCCCGTCATTGGGAAAGACGTCCCGACATAAACAGGGTCCGAAGATGACTTACCTTCAGACTTTTTTGAGCATCCTGTCGTTACCAGCAATACCGTACTAAAAACTGATGCAATCAGTAACACTGCTCCGTTTCTTCTAATCATGCATTACTCCTTACGGAAAGTCGCTTTCCGCCATTTCAAAATAAAAAAAGACGCTGATTATTCCGGATTTATCACCGGAAACACCAACGTCTTTGTTATACAATAATAAAAAGATTATTTATTATTTGTCAATGTCATATTGCCGGTATTGTTAATAAAATTAAAAATTTATTTCTTCTGATATTTCTGATTTTTACAATCACTTGTTATATAAAAGAAATATACTGTTCATACTTATAAAGTGGAATAAAATTATTAAATATAATACGGGTAGTATCTGATTTTTATTTTGTAGAAAAAGTTACCGGCAGATAGGTTGTGAAATAAGAAACCGCTGAGATCCGCCGGTAGTTCTCAGCGGTTTCTTTACCGGTACATTTTCCGGTATAACATTTTCAATGCCGGAACATCGACCGTTTTAGGGTTATCGGCAGTTGAAACATCTTCAAAGGCAGAAAGTGCAAGATCATCAAAATCTTTTTCCTGAACGCCGATTTCGCACAGAGTCTGAGGCAGACCGGCCATCCGGGTGAATTCATGGATTCTTTCCGCACAATATGAAGCAGCCCTTTTATAGTCATGTGCAGCATCAGACTCAGGAACAAACGTTTCTGCAAGATGCAGCATCTTTTCTGGGCAGGCGTCTGCGTTGAATTCAACGACATACGGTAATATCAGTGCGTTCGCTACTCCATGCGGAATATCATAAAACGCGCTGAGCGGATGTGCCATGGAATGAACAATTCCGAGTCCG
>JALNVF010000091.1 GCA_023231445.1 Treponema sp.
CACCACCGTAAACGGATATGATGTAAAACTCAGGGATATCGGTACTGCCTTTATGGGATACGAGGATAAATCGTCAGAGGTATATATTAACGGAGAACCGGGAGTATATATTTCCATTACAAAGCAGTCCGGAACAAACTCTGTAACAGTAGCCAATGCGGTGTATCAGAAAATTGCCCAGGTGCAGAAAACACTTCCCGGCGGCATAACAATGGATATTATATCGGATGATACTACGTCTATCAGAGACACCATCAGCACTCTTGTATCTTCTGCATGGCAGGGACTGCTTCTTGCCGTCGTGATTCTGTTTATTTTCCTGCAGAATTTCAAGAGCACGCTTATTATTTCCATATCTATTCCTCTCTCAATCGTTATAACGATTATGTGTATGTACTTTGCAGGCATTACGCTTAACATGATGACACTTACCGGATTAATACTCGGCGTAGGTATGATTGTTGACGCGTCTATTGTAATGATAGAAAACATTTATGCGTACAGGTCGCGGGGCGCTAAAGCAAAAGTTTCTGCCATCCTGGGGTCGCAGGAAATGATGATGTCCGTAATTTCGGGAAACCTTACGACAATATGTGTTTTTATTCCGTTCCTGTTCTTTATAAAGAACCTCGAGATGATGGGACAGATGTTCAAGGGAATTATTTTTACAATCGTCATCGCACTTGTATCAAGTCTGTTCGTCGCTATATTCCTTGTTCCTGTTCTTGCCGGAAAATTTCTGCCTCTTTCCAACCGCACGGAAAAACCGGTGACTAATCCGTTCCTCAAGAAAATGTACGAACTGTTTCAGAGCTGGATAGACGGCCTGACAAACGCATACCGCAGAGGTTTGAATGCAGCACTTGACCATAAGGCCGTGACTGTCGTGGTAAGCTGCAGTATTCTTTTAATTGCGTTTGCACTTATTCCGACCCTTCATATAAATCTGATGGGCGGGGGCGGGGGCGATGATTCTGTTACCCTTAATGTAACCATGCCGACCGGCACCACGCTTGAAGAAACGTCTGCTGTTATGAAACAATTCGAATCAATCGTTAAGGACGAAATAAAAGGGTATAAAAACATCATTACGAGCATCGGAACGGGAGGCAGCAGACGGAGTACATCGTCGTCATATACCGGTTCCATTTCCATCCGGCTGCCGGAAACAAGTCAGCAGATAGATAATTCGACGACCATTCAAAAGAAACTGCGCGCTCATTTTAACGATTTTGCAGATGCACAGTTTTCTTTCAGTGCAGGCTGGTCCCATCAGATTTCGGGAAGCGATATTGTCATAGATGTCAGCTCGGATGATCTTGATGCGGCCCTTGATACAGCGGATAAAATAAAATCTGTTATGGGTAAGATCAGTGATATCGGAGAAGTTACTATTGATACAACGCGGGGTCTTCCTGAAGTTGAAGTCGACATTGACCGCCAGCGGGCATACGCATTCGGCGTCGACGTTACGACTGTTGCGAAGGAAATAAACTATGCAATGAACGGAGTAACAGCGACAGTCTACCGTTCAAACGGCAAGGAATACGACGTTGATATTATGTACCGTCCGGAAGACAGGAAAAAGGTTTCCGACCTGGAGTCTATTTATGTAAAAGGTACCAACGGTATGGTGAGCGTTGCAAATTTTGCAAAACTCAGGAAAGGGCTGGGGCCAGTCAGCATAAATCGTGTAAATCAGACTCGTGTCGTAGAAGTTTCCGCTGATATTCTTACCAGCCAGAATGCCAATGTTGTTGAAAATGAAATTAAAACAGGAATTTCGAATTCCTTTATAGTTCCCGAAACAGTTTCAATCAGTTATGCAGGTTCATGGAGTACAGTTTCCAAACAGGGGAAAATTTATGCCATGATAGCAATAATGGCGATTATACTTGTTTTTGGTGTTATGGCTTCGACGTATGAATCGTTCAAAGCTCCTTTCATCAATATGATGACAATACCATTCCTTATAATCGGTGTTGTTTTTGTCTATAAGATATCCGGACAGGCAGTATCCATGACTTCAATGGTCGGTATTATCATGCTGGTTGGTATCGTTGTTAATAACGGTATTATTCTTGTTGACTATACGAGTCTGCTTATTGACCGTGGAATGAAAATGAAGAAGCCTGTCTGCAGGCAGGTTCAAGCCGGCTCAGACCTGTTCTGATGACGACGCTTACGACAATTCTGGGTACGCTTCCGATGTGTTTCCAGACTGAAGGCAGTGCAGCGATGGTACAGCCCATCGGACTTGCCATAGTCGGAGGTCTCACGTCGAGTACATTCGTTACACTGTTCTTTATTCCGGTTCTGTATTCACTCATGATGAAAGAAAAGAAAAGTTCTGAAACGGGTATACCTGCCGCAGTTGCCGAACTTGCCGCAGGCGGAAATCTTCCTGCAAAAACAGGAGACGTTCAGGCTGAAATCATTGCGAACCAGTCTGTTCAGGATGATATTATTGAAATGCTTGAACAGGTTATTCCGGACATCCAGTATACGGTTATACCGACTGTTACCGGCCGCGGAGGCGACAACTATAAACTTGGTACGACAACATGGCCGGAACAGAACTTCATGATGCTCGCCTATATGAAAAAGGAGGACATATCTATGGTTCAGGCTGCGGTTGCGTTCCTTAAAAAGAAGTTCCCGAAGGAAGGTATAAAGCTGTTTCTTGTAGAAAGCTGACATAAATAAAAAAAGACGCCGTTCAGCGGCGTCTTTTTTTATCACCTGACTTTGAAGAACAATCCGAGCATTGCTACCGTAATAAGCAGCTGCATGACCATGAATTTAATCAGGACCTGGGTCGGTGACCAGCCGTGATTTTTACGCATTTCATCGTGCAGTGGGAAACGGATGTTTTCGAAGATGTGAATATGAAAAAAGCGCAGGAGTGCGACTTTGAGCAGTCCCATACCGCCATTAATAAAAATTATAGTCGATGTTGCAAGAATAAGGAACGGGTTGCCGCTTACAAGCACGCACACACCGATGAAGAATCCGAGCGCACGGCTTCCCGCATCGCCCATAAGAACCTGACTCGGAAAAGCATTGTGCCAGAGGTAGCCCATAAGAACACCCGCCAGCGCGAACGTCATAACCGCCCAGTTTGCTCCCGACGGAAGATGCGGAACGAGCAGATAGGCTGAAATATCTTTATGTCCGAGAACGAAGTAGAAAATAGATCCCATGGTAATCAGTGCAATAAGAACAAGCGTGCCGGAAAGACCGTCAACACCGTCCGTGCAGTTTGTCGTATTAATGGATCCCCAGAGAAGAATTATGCCTACCAGTAAATAAACAGCAAAACTGACTGATACGGGATGCGTTACGAACGGAAGCCAGAAATATACCTTATTTCCGGGAGATGTCGTTGAAATGCAGTAGAACAGCAGGACCGTTTCGGCTGCGCTTATAACAAGATCAAGAAATCCTTTGCGGTATTCACCCCAGCTGGTGATGCTCCTGTCGTCAAAGTATCCCGTGAGCATCATAATCCATGTAAGGATAAGCGTACCGTATTGAAGAAACGAAAGAGGAGTAAATAAGACTGTAATGACGACGAATATTGTAATAAATACAACGCCTGCGCCGGTCGGTTTTCCTCTTGCCGCTTCTGCAGTAAGTGTAAATTCCCTCCCTCTGTCGTGCGGCAGCCGTTCATAAAAAAGCGGCAGCAGTTTTACGGAAAGGAAAAAACCGGTGTAAAGTGCAAGCGTAATAAGAACAGTATAAGACTGGAGCAGACGCGCCGGTCCGAAAAACTGCTGAAGGTATGCCCCCAGATAATACAGCATATAATAGACCCCTTACGTAAACACAGCTTGATGCATTCGGTAGTGCACAATGTTTACGTATAATTCAAATACCCGGATGTTCAATACCGGTAAAGACCATTGCAATATTGTGGTCATTACAGAAACTGATGAAATCCTGGTCGTTTTGTACTCCGCCGGGCTGCAGTATTGCACGGATTCCGCGCTCTGCAATGAGCCTGAGCTCCGGACTGAACGGGAGTACAGAACCGCATATTAAAACATCGGCATTAACAGGGCTGCCTGTTAGTCCTTCCTGTACATTTTTGACTGCATGATCGAGCGCTGCAAAGCATGCGTCCTCAGGAAGCATTGCCGCACAGCACATGCCTGTTGTTGTCATGTCCTTTACAACTACAGCTGCATCCTGTTTTGCACCTGTCAGAATAAGCTGCCCGAAAGCCATTTCATCAATCTGCTGCTGGATTGGCCGGGTTTTTGTTACGAAATTCCATTTTTCAAAAAGGACGGTATCGGTACTTTCTATAAGCAGTCCGCCGTCAAGCGAACGGAAGTCGAAAGACATCAGAGCCGGTTTTGACATAGAGATAAGACGCATGTCTTTTCTTGCTGCCAGAATGACTCGTGCTTCCGGTGTAAATCCCGGAGCAATTACTGCGCAAAGTTTTGACGAAACAAGTTCCTGTGCCGCTTTGTCGTCAACGACAGAACTGAATCCTGCAGTTGCATCATTTAAAGCGGCTTTTCCGCAGTTGAACATCTTTCTGTAAGATTCTGCGGCGTTTGAACCAAGGGCAGCACTTACCGGAATACCGTGTTTTACGGAATACGTATATACCGATCCGGCGGCAGGAGTAAATTGTGTTACAATAGGATTTCCTTCACAATCTGTACCGCTGACCGCAGCCGCGTTTTTCAGCTTTGAGGAAAAAAGACAAAGCCCTTTCCATACAGCGTCAATGTTGATATAGAGACTGTATGGAATTTCTCTGCCCTGCAGTTTTTTTATGCCGCCCATCGAACCGGTTGACTCCGGCAGCAGATACAAACCGGCCGACTGTTGTCTGGCAGCGCCGCATTTTAATTCAAGCGCTTTTTTGTAAGGAACAGTGAAATATCTGGAATATATTTCTTTTCCGGACTGATGCAGAATAGTATTTGCTGCGGCGCCGTTACATGCCGAAATCATATTGAACGCCTTTCCTGCAAGATAGAGCCGGTATCCTGTTGAAATACTTTCTGTTTTCAACTGAATCATTGTTTCCCCGTAGTCGTCCGGATCTGTCAGTATCAGTACATTCTTATAATTTTTACATGCTGCCTCGACAAGCGTAGAACAACGTATATCGATGAAATCATTTGAAGCATCAAATTCACGGACTTCTGTAACAGTCTTAAAAGAGGGAGTAATATTAATACAGACCAGATTGATTTCCAGATATTCATCAAAACAGCAGTTTTTTTCCTGCTGCTGACCTGTCGTAAGAATAGAACGATACAGTGACATGTAATCGGAAAAAGAACGAGGTGTGTCAAAAAGTGCAGCTGCTTCCTTATACGGTATCTTACTGTCGGCAAGAAGCTTACCGCTGCTTCCGGTCGAAATAAGTTCCCATCCTGCAGAGATGAGATATTGAGCCAGCTCCAAAAGATTTTCGGTGCCGGCTGTACACAAAATAGCCCGTTTCTTCATACTGAAAGCATAACAGAAAAAACAGGTATTTGCAATGAAAAGCAGAAGGGTCACTTTGCACGCAAGTGCTGATTGTGATAGAATCGCTCAAATGAACGTAACAGCAAAAAGAGCAATACTTCAGGGGAAAATCCGTGTTCCCGGCTCAAAAAGTCATACAATCCGTGCCGTTCTGCTTGCTTCACTTGCAGACGGTACATCGCATATTTCAAACCCATTGCCGAGCGCCGACTGTCTGTCTGCAGCTCATGCGGTTCCGCTGCTGGGAGCCGCTGTTGATTTTGGAGAGGCAGACAGCTCTGTCTGGACGGTACAGGGAGCGGGCAGAGACGTTCATCTTCCCGATGATGTCGTAAACGTGGGGGATTCCGGTTCGCTTTTATATTTTATGTCCCCGATCGCGGCAACCTTTCCCGGCTGGAGTATATTTACCGGAGACGAGTCAATCAGAAATCGTCCCGTTGAACACGTTGCCGATGCGCTGCGCCAGCTTGGATGTGAGGCATATATTTCCCGTCCGGGGAAAAACGCACCTCCGCTGCTTATCCGCGGACCGGCAGCAAATTATAACGTCGTTACTGACGGACAGCTTTCCCAGTATGTAAGCGGTATGATGATGGCGGCAACCCGTATGGATGGAACGCTTGAAATTGAACTTACCGATCCGAAAGAAACACCGTATCTTACAATGACCCGTTTGTGGCTGGAAAGTTTAGGTGTTAGAGTATCCGTGTCTCCGGATTTTAAACATATTACCGTTACCGGTCCTGCGCTCATTCAGGCATTTGACCGTACAATCCCGTCTGACTGGGAAGCGGTTGCATTCCCCCTGATAGCGGCCTTGATGACCGACAGTGAGATTACCATTGAAAACGTTGACGGATCGGGGAGCCAGGGAGACGATGCAATAATACAGGTACTTCAGTCTGTCGGTGCGGATATTTCGTGGGACCGTATGGCCGGGAGTCTTACCGTACGGGGCGGCAGACGCGCACATGCGGCAAGCGACGCTGTTCCGGGCAGACTTTCGGCTCAGAAACTGCCGGCAGGTGAACTTCATGTGAATCTTGCCGGTTTCCCGGATGCCATTTGTGCTGTTGCTGCAGTTGCGTGTTTTATTGAAGGAACTACAATTATAGAAGACGTAGGTGTCTGTCGTAAAAAAGAGACCGACCGCATAAAAGTAATGAAAGAAGAGCTTGAGCAGCTCGGTATAAATACGGAGGAAGGGCCTGATTGTCTCGTTATACACGGCCATTCGCCTCTTACGGTAACGGGTGAAAAAAACAGCCTGTTCAGCCTGCACGGAGGTGTTGTTGAAAGTTACGGCGACCACCGCGTTGCAATGTCATTATCCTGTCTGGGACTGGGAATGCCCGACGGTGAGACACTTACGGTAAACGGTGCAGAATGCTGTTCTGTTTCTTTCCCCGGTTTTTTTGATGTTATGAACAGAATCGGAGCCGGGTTTACGATGCTGTAAAGTCAGCCGGATAGCATATGCCGCCGGAAGAAAATCCTGACTATCTTCATGAGCAACTCATCACGTATATAGGCAATAAACGTGCACTCCTTCCTTTTATAGGTGAAGGCGTACAGTATGTAATGGAGCGTATAGGCCGCAGACAGCTTGACTGCTTTGATGTGTTTTCCGGCAGCGGAATTGTGTCCCGGTATTTAAAACAATATGCCCGTACTCTTACGGCAAACGACATGGAACTGTATTCCGAAATAATTAACCGGTGTTATCTTTCAAATAAGAGCGAAATTAATGTAGACGCATTGCATGAAAAGTATACGGCGCTTACCGCCGCCGTTGCTCAGGAACTGGATCATGCAGGCCGCCGGGGATTTATTTCCGGATACTATGCGCCGGACGACGAAAATAATGTACAGAAAGGGGAACGCTGTTTCTATACACCGCATAATGCGCGATATATAGATACTGTTCGTCAGCTTATTACCGAACTGATACAGCCCTGCCTTCAGCCGTATTTTATTGCACCGCTTCTTGCGGAAGTTTCCGTACATGCAAATACCGGAGGCGTATTCAAAGGCTTTTATAAAGATTCAAAAACGGGCAGAGGAAAATTCGGAGGCAACGGAGCGAATGCGCTCAGCCGCATCAGAGGAACAATCGTACTGCCGTTTCCCGTGTTCAGTTCGTTTTCCCGTCCGTTCCGCATATTCCGCAGCGATGCAAATGAATTAGCCTGTGACGACAGACTTTATGCAGGACTGCCCGGCGGTATGTTCGATCTTGCCTATATTGATCCGCCGTACAATCAGCATCCGTATGGTTCCAATTATTTTATGCTTAATCTTATAGCTTCGTATAAACAACCGGCCGCGGCAGAGATGAGCCGGGTCTCCGGTATCCCCTGCGGATGGAACCGGTCTCAATATAATAGAAAAAAACATGCAGCAGAAACGTTCAGTGCGCTGATTCATTCCCTCCGTGCACGATATTTACTTGTATCATTTAACTCGGAAGGATTTATTACACGTGATGAAATGGTGGACATACTGAGCAGTTTGGGCAGTGTCAAAGTATTTGAGTCTCCGTATAACGCATTCCGTGCTTCCCGAAATCTCAGAAAACGTGCGGTTCATGTATCCGAATATTTGTACGTGGTGGAAAAGAAAGTCAGTACGTAATTGCTGCCTCAACAGGCAGATGATCCGACCAGCCTTTTCCGGTAAATACTGAATAGGCTTCCGGAATACCGCTGCTGTCAGCCCACGGACCAACCGTGACAGGCCGGAAATCAACAGCGGACGCAGTACCTGCCGTAAAAAAATGATCTATGCGTTCCCACCTGTTTTTAAAATAATAACTTCCCGGTTCAACATATGATCCGTCACTCAGTATCCACGGCGATACGACGGTAGTTTCTTTTTTACATCCGTAACACAGGTACCGCAGGAGTACCGTGCCGTTTTCCGGTCCCGGCAAAAAACCGGTAATGTCGCGGTTAAAGTCGCCGCATGCAGCTGCGGCGGAATCAGGTATACCGGCAATTAATTTACCAAGTACTGATTCCTGCCAGTTTCTCCACTTTTCAGTTTCAGTCTCAGTTTTTCCTCCGGATTTTGATTTCCAGTGATTTATAAACAGTACAAGAGGACAGGATCCCGCATATACGGATACTTCAATTATAGGACGCATCGGGGGCTGTTCTCCGGATGTACGTATGTCGAGCGAATGAACAGTCATTGCTCCAAGCGGGAAACGCGAGAGTACGGCACATCCTGTCGCATCGCCCGGAGTTTTTGCAAAACACGCATAATTCCAGTTGTGCATGCTGTCCCATGCATTCCCGGCAAGACGGTTCGATATGTCGTACATAATTCCTTCATTTTCGATTTCTTCAAACGCATAGACATCCGCATCGAGCATTTTGATGACCCGGCACAGTCTGTCCAGCCGGACGATATATGCGTCCCTGTTCCAGTTCGTTTTTGACGATTTGAATTCGCTGTATTCCGTACCGTCCCTCTCTGCGTCAAAAAACGTTTCTGTATTCCAGCTTACAAGACGAAGAGTCTGAGAAACCGTCCGTTGAGTTTCTGTATCCGTTTTGTTGTCCGTACCTGAAAATCCGGTACAGCTGCAGACGGATAATACCGCAGGAAAAAACAGTATACTAATCAGTTTATACTTCATATACAGAGCCTCCGGTTGTCAGATCGTCGTGACTTTACCGTTTTGTGCGGAAAATGATACAATATGATGAATTATAGAAAATAATAACGGAAGGGGTACTATTTATGAAGCGGACAGCAGTTGTATTATGCTGTATTTTTACAGCGGTATATGTTCCTGCAAAGGAGATAAAAATGGCGGATATTTCAAAAGCTCCGGTATATACAGATGCACCGGAGGGATTTGATCAGATGCATTCGGGTATAAAATACGGGGAAATTACGGAAGATACGTATTTTTCAAAGACAACCGGAACAGACCGTAAATGTAATGTACTTTTGCCGGCAGGCTACGACAGTTCCCGGAAATATCCGGTAATTTACCTGCTGCATGGAATCGGCGGAGACCACAAAGAATGGCTTCAGGGTAATCCTGTATATATTGCCGGTAATGCGGTTGCGGCAGGCGGTGTACCTTGTGTAATTGTCATGCCGAATGTGCGCGCGATGAATCCCGACCGCTGCCCGTCTGATCCGTTCAGTGCTGAAGCCGTTGCAGGATTTGATAATTTCATACATGATCTTTTCACCGATCTTATGCCGTTTATAGAGAATAACTATGCCGTACAAACGGGCCGCGACAATACAGCTGTAGCAGGTCTTTCAATGGGCGGCCGCGAGTCGCTGTATATAGGATTTACAAAGCAGGAATCATTCTGCGCCGTTGGAGCTTTTTCTCCGGCACCGGGACTGCTTCCGGTGAGCGGATTCGACGGTATGTTCAAACCTGATTCATTTAAATTTAAAGACGGAATGCAAAAACCTGACTTTGTTCTTATCTGCACGGGCGATCACGATTCCATGGTCGGAACAGTTGCGACTACGTATCATGAAACACTGATTAAAAACGGTGTCGGCCATTTCTGGTATGTGATGCCCGGAGATCACAATTTTACCGTATGGAAAAACGGATTATATAATTTCTGTATCAGAGTGTTCCGGTAATACCATACGTTTTGCCGGAAAGATACAGAAATTATAAGGGGCTGCTGATTACTGTATGAAATTTTAATCAGCAGCCCCTTATTTTTGTCAGTTCCGTATTATTTTGACGGTGCACTGAATTTTATGAACAGTACGTCTCCGTCCTGTACGACGTAATCCTTCCCTTCTATACGGTACTTACCGGCTTCTTTTATTTTTGCCTCAGTTCCGTATTTGCGCAGGTCGTCGATCGAATATGCCTCCGCCTTGATGAATCCCTTTTCAAAATCGGTGTGAATTGCACCTGCCGCTTTCGGAGCAGTGTCTCCTGAGTGAATAGTCCATGCATGGCAGTCATCAGGGCCTCCCGTAAAGAACGTGCGCAGTCCCATGAGCTTATATGCGGTATGTGCAAGCTCTGCAAGTCCCGATTCCTTAAGACCGACCGCATCCATAAATTCTTTCCGGTCTTTCGGATCCTTGATATCGGCCAGGTCCGCTTCAAATTTTCCGCAGATAACGACAACGTCGGATTTTTCTTCTCCCGCGATTTTTTTTACCGTTTCAACGTATTTATTCGTTCCGCTTGCAATCGTGTCTTCGTCAACGTTGCAGACATAGAACGTCGGCTTCATTGTGAGCAGGAACATATCCTGAACGGCCGCTTTTTCTTCGTCAGTAAGGTCAGCCTGCCGTGCGCATTTTCCTGCTTCAAGCACCGGTTTTATTTTCCCGACAGCGCTTGTCCACGGCGCCCACTTTTTTTCCTCTTCTTTACCCAGTGCACGGGTGGCCTTCGTCACTTTTTCCTGGCGCTTTTTAATTGTGTCCAGATCCGCAAGCGCAAGTTCCATATTAATGGTAGAAATGTCACCTTCCGGATCGATGGGAGCGGCAGTGTTTGCATTTTCGCGCACGTGCATGATATCAGGATTATCGAAACAGCGTACAACGTGGGCAATACAGGTAACTTCCCGGATGTTTGCAAGAAACTGATTTCCCAGTCCTTCTCCCTGGGAAGCTCCCTTTATAAGTCCTGCAATATCAACAAATTTAACCGACGTCGGGGTTATTTTTTTAGGCTGAAATACGCCGGCCAGAAATTCAAGACGTTCGTCGGGAAGGTCTACAATACCGATATTCGGATCAATTGTACAAAAAGGGAAATTTTCTGCCGCAGCCGGAGCTGCCGTCAGAGCCGTAAATATAGTAGATTTGCCTACGTTCGGGAGGCCGACAATACCGCAGTCTAATGACATAGTGCGTCCTTATAGTTTTATTATAGTACATTCCAGTATAAGTTATTTCCGGTTAATAGGCAACAATATGAAAATAGTCCTTTTTACCGCATTTTCTTTGTTTTTTTTATGAGTATTCGTTATAATAAGATTAAAAAATAAGACTGTTTTTTTATCACAATATCTGGTACGATAAAAATATAGTACAACGTGTGAAAAGCCGGTATATACCGTTTATATGTGAGGAACTTATGAAAAAAAATTATGGAATTGCATGTATTCTCTGTTCTGTATTCGTTTTTTTATCCGGATGCAGCAATTTTATGGATAAAACAGGAGCAGTTTCGGTCAGTTTTGACGCAGCGTCTCTGTGCAGAAGCGCAGATTCGGACGGTGTATCTCTGACGGTGAAACTTATTAATGCTGCTTCCGGAGCCGTTATTGATACGGAAACAAAAACAGTTGCGTCGTCCGATACTCAGGCGGAAATAAGTTTTACCGCCGAAACAGGACTGAGCGTTTATCTGCACGCTGAACTGACTCTGAGCGGAACCGTAGTTGCTTCCGGAGATTCGGACACGGTTACCGTAAAAGACAGTACGGAAGTCCCACTCGGTATGACGTGGAAAAAAGGTTCTGTTGCTGTTTCCGTAACGCTGGGAACTTCTTCTGCGGACGGTACATTAACGGTAGAACTCATTAATGCAGAAACAAAAGCAGTTATAGATACAAAGACGGAAACTGCAGCCTCCTCTGATACTCAGAAAGAAATGAGCTTTTCTCCAAATCTGGGACTGAGCGTTTATCTGCACGCCGAACTGACTCAGAGCGGAACCGTAGTTGCTTCCGGAGATTCGGACACGGTTACCGTAAAAGACAGTACGGAAGTCCCGCTGGTCATGCAATGGAAAAAAGGTTCCGTTACTGTTTCCGTAATGCTGGGGGAAACTCCGTCCGACAGTTGCGCGTTCATCCTTGCTGTTACATCTCCTGATTCTGCCGCATCTGCAGTCTCGGACAGTACGGGCATCACACTGACTGCGGGGTACGCATATACGATTTCACTTGATGCAGAATATTTGGGCACCGCCGCGGATTATACAGAGATCGGACTTACGCTTTTAAGTGGTACGGATCCAATCCTTTCGTCCGCGGACGGAACGGTAACAGTACCTGCGTATCTTACAGACGGAACATACCGTCTGTATATGAAAGCATGCATAGACGGCATGTGGTATACCGGTTATGAAACAGTTGTTGTAGAGTAGTTTTGAAGAAAGGAAAAAATATGAGAGAAGAAAGAAACAAAGGACAATCAGTGTTCATACTGACAGCGGTCTGCGCTTTTTTTTGTGCGGCGGGCTGCAGCAATTTATTAAATAAAACAAACGATACGGCATCAGGGACCAGGCCTGTTACGGTATCGGTAGCAGTATCTGTCGGAGCGGCCAGGGCTGCGTATCCGTCTACCCTTGCAGGTCTTACGGAACTGCAGGCGACAGCTGTCTCCGATACTTACGATGCACAAACGGTAACGGCCTCCGTTACCGGCGGAACGGCAGAGAACCTTAGTTTTTCATTAATGCCCGGCAGCTGGGTATTTACTGTTAACGGTATTGCTGATTCAACAGTTGTTGTTACCGGCAGTACGACGGCGACAGTTTCAGCGAATGCCGCAGGCTCCGTGTTAGTCGTTCTTTCCACTAAAACACAGACGGCCGTGACGACAGGAAATCTGGCGCTCAGTTTCTGTGACGCCGGCAGTCTAGGCTTTACGCAGGTAACCGCAGCGCTTTATTCTGACGGAACGGATATGAAAGGAACTTCTTCTGCGGCAACTATTGACGGAAAATCATGTTATACATACAGTCTGTCAGG
>JALNVF010000092.1 GCA_023231445.1 Treponema sp.
AAGGAGGGCTTGCGGATCCTGATACAATTTATGCAAGCGACATACGGAAGACACTTTTTCCAAAATATCCGTGGCGTACCGATGCGGCAGGTGCTCCTGATGTTGTACGGCGTGCAACTGTTGCTCAGCTCAAAGGCATACAGAAAAAATATTATATACCGAATAATGCGGCACTCTTTGTCGGCGGAGACGTTAATCCCGACGAAGTGTACAATCTTGCAAAGGAGTTGTACGGTTCGTGGCAGAAAGGCGATGATCCCTGGACTGTTCCTCCTGCGCCTCAGTCGGACGAACCGCTTGATCATATCGTGTACCAGGTAATGCCGTACGATAAAATTTCACCGCAGATTGCCCAGATTTCCGTTATGTTCCGCGGGCCTGATGCAGGGCGTGATACTGCATCTACCTATTCCGCGGATGTTACCGGATATATGTTTCAGGATCCTCAGGGCATATATGTAAAGACAATGATGGATGAAAAAAGACTTGGTATTCCAGACCAGCAGTACCTGTGGGAAGGATACCAGACTACACGGGCAGCAAGCATTCTTAATTTTGGAGCTCTCGTGACCGACCCTGATATGAATCTGCCGGAACGTTCTCAGCTTTTTCTCAAAACGCTGACTGATACCATAGTCCCGCAGATACTCGGCAGTAAAGATATATTTACAAAACAGCAGTTTGATCAGATTCATCAGAAAATACAGGACAACTGGATAAACGATTCTGAAACCGCAGAACAGGTAAAGAGTAATCTTCGTTTCTGGTGGATAACAGCGTCGGACGATTATTATTATCACTATGTGGAAAACATGATGAAAGTAGATAAGAACGGAATAGATGCGTTTCTTACTGAATATATAAAAGGGAAAAATGCACTTGTGACGGTTCTTGTTAATCCTGCCGTCTATGAACAGCAGAAAAAGACTTTCGCCGATGCAGGATTTACTGAAATTACAAAAGACACTGCATTCTGGTATGAGGACCCTGCATATAAAGACGCGGAGGCATCTAAATGAAATCAATAACAGGAAAAAATATTTTACTGCGTGCCGTATTCTGTATTGCGTTATGCGGAACTGCCATTCAGACTGTTTCCGCGGAGACTGCGGAAAGCCGTAAGGACATACAAATTGTTACGCTTTCAAACGGGATACCGCTTTACGTAAAGAAAAACACGGCAAACCGGAAACTAGCGCTTGCCGTCATCGTAAAGGGCGGAACCGATTATCTTACCAGAGAAACGTCCGGGCTCGAAAATGCACTTTTCAGCATGATGACGTACGGCTCTAAAGACTACAGTTACGATAAACTGCAGCAGCTCGCATATCAGATGAATTTTTCGATAACACCGTCGTCTTCGCGGGAAGGTTCTGTTCTGGCGATGAGCTGTATAGATTACTATTTTGACAAAGTCCTTCCGGTTTTTACCGACGCATTCATCAATCCCGTGTACAATGAGGACCAGTACAAAACGCTTATGACCAATTATCAGCAGGGATTACAGCAGCTTCAGACCGATCCGCAGAGTATGCTGGGGTATACTGTAAATCAGACGGTATTCAGCGGACATCCGTATGAAACAAGTTCCGCAGTAAAACCGTATTCAATTGAAAATATTACTGTTGAAAATATGAAAAAACTGCATGATAAGGATATGGATGCACGCCGCATCATGGTAGTTGCGGTCGGAAACTTTGACGCGGCAAAACTTGCAGAACAGCTTGACGGAACGCTCGGAAAAATACCGGCACAGACGTATGAACTTATATCTCAGCCCATCCCGCCTCTCAAAATCGGAGGTACACCTGTCGTTATTACAAGCGACGCAGCTGCAGGTACCGGCTATCTTGAAAAAGAATATGCAGGTCCTTCTATTAATAGCACCGATCTGGCAGCTGCTGCGGTAGCTGCTTCCATGTATTCACAGGTTTTGTACAATGTCGTGCGTGAAAAATACGGTGCCTGTTACACTCCGAGCTGTTCAATTTCACCGATGAAAGCGGGACTTGCGGAAGTCTATATTTTCAAGGCAAGTAATCTTGCCGGTATCGTGAAATATGAAAAAGAGGCACAGGATATTTTTGCGTCCGGGAAAGTAATTGACGGCAAAAATGATGACGGCAGTTATCAGTTTTCATCGGTTGCAGACAGGCTTGAAGGGTACAAAAATCAGTATATTAATTCATTCTATGATTCATCAGTAACAAACAGTGGAGTTGCAGGGCGGATCGCAACGAGCCTGCTTGAATTCGGCGATCCGTACATCATTGATGAAAAGATTGCAGGAATCAGCAGTGTGAGTGCGGATGAAGTTGAAAAAGCTTTTAAGAAATACTGGGTCGACAATACATACCAGTGGTTTGCCGTAGTTGGTCCTTCAGATAAAGATAAAATACAGTTTTAGGAATATAGTAGTCATATCCGTGCGATAAAGCCCTTAATCGTACATGCCCGAGATAAGCCGCCATCCCATGCTTCCTGCCTTTGGAAACGACGGAAGGGCGTCACGGGTAAACCATTTTGCTTCATACAGTTCAGATTCCTGTACGTGTACTTCACCGCTTTTGTATTCTGCACGATAACCGAGCATAAGCTGGTCGGGAAAGGGCCAGCCCTGACTTCCTACATACCGGAGATTCTGTATTTCAAGACCTACTTCTTCATGTACTTCCCGTACGACAGCCTGCTCTGCACTTTCGCCCGTTTCGATGAATCCTGCAATACACGTATAGATATCCTGATTACGCATTTTGTGACGTGCAAGGAGAAGTTCCTTTCCACGTGTAATAAGTACGATGATGCACGGTTCTATACGTGGAAAATACTGCCTGCCGCATTTTTTACAGTTACGAGCTGCGAGATGTTCGTCGTCTTTGAGCAAGGCTCCGCATGCAGGGCAGAAGGCGTAAGCCGAACGCCAGCTCAGAAGGGCAGATGCCCGTCCTGCGCGGGTGCCGTCGTCATCGCTGTTTTCTGCAAAATACTGGCGGAGCGGGATGAATTCATAGCCTGAC
Organism: Treponema sp.; assembly: GCA_023231445.1. Classification (GTDB taxonomy): domain Bacteria; phylum Spirochaetota; class Spirochaetia; order Treponematales; family Treponemataceae; genus Treponema_D. The sequence continues at coordinate 3,018 of JALNVF010000092.1, forward strand.
GGGAGTTCGACATTGTTTCCGTTCTGAAGGGAAGATGCCGTATATGAATATATGTCTTCTGTAAATGTATCGTTAAACGTTTTTGAATCTGAGAACCGTTTCCATACAGCAGCATCCGGCAGTGAATGCGGACCTGCCTGTACAAGAATATTTTTATCCTGAAAGATATAATAATTCACGTATACCTGCCTTTTTCTACTGGTAATGACTATAGCTGAGGATAATTTATTTGTAAAGAACAGGATAATAAAATTATGTACGCTTTTCCACGTAGAAGGTTGAAAAACAAGAAATTGATGTTATAGTTTATAAGGGAATATTTGTAGAGAAATCGGACTGTTGTCTGTTATAAACAATATAGGAAGAAATCCCATGAAAATTGACCGGAAAAAACTTGTCGATTTACTTGTGAGCAGTATCTGTACCGGAACAGTAACAATACTGGTATGGAAACTCAGAATCCCGAATCCGAATGTTATTTTGATTACAGTTATTGTTTTTTTTACTTCTTCCGGCGGGTTTGTTTCCGGTATTCCGAGCGCTATGATTACACTTCTGTATTCAGTTTTCTTTTTTTTACTTAAAAATTTTACCGTTGAAAACGAACAGAAAATGGTTGTCATAGGTATTTTCATTCCGCTTATTGTTCTGCTCGTCGGAATTCTCAAAAACCGGAACGATGTAAAAAGTGAAGAACTGATTGTCGCAAACAGAAAACTTGAAATTCTTGTAAACGAAGACGATCTGACTCATATGCCGAACCGCCGTTTTCTTGACAGGGTCTGCAGGGATGAGTATGTACGCGCAGCCAGAACTACAACACCCGTTTCTTTTGTCATGATAGATATTGATTTTTTCAAGCAGTATAACGATATGTACGGACATCTGCAGGGAGACGAATGTCTGAAGAGAATTGCTGCGGCAATAAGCGACAATACACAGCGGACGGGAGATTATGCAGCCAGGTACGGAGGAGAGGAATTCCTTCTTGTTCTTCCGAATACAGAGACATGCGGAGCGGAAATTATCTGCAAACGGATACAGACTTCAATAAACGAACTTTGTATCTGCCATTGTGCATCTTCCATTTCCGGCAGAGTCACCGTCAGTTTCGGTATTGCATGCAGTGATTGTAACGAAACGGATAATTATCTGGACCTGGTCGCGTGTGCCGACAGAGCTTTGTATAAAGCGAAAGAAAACGGTCGGAATAAAATTGTTTCAGCGGAACAGCTCTGTATGGGTCAGACTATATAGACCGCGTACAATACAGGAAACCTTAAAAATCGTATATAAATTATGTATAACTGATTTTTTTTCTTGCTGCAGGAGTAATTGACCCGGTAGACAATATGTATTTTGACGCCTGATTTATTTTATTTTTTAAGTTTTGTTAATCATAACAATTTTTTCATCTCTATAATGGAAAGTTATCCATATACTTAATTGACAGCACGTACAATTGAATTTACTGTAAGTTATACACGGAAATTGTTCTGTAGTGTAAAGATTTATAGAGATGAGGAAAAAATATGATAAAAGAGAGTAGGCTTACTGTTGCTGCTACCGTTGCTTTTTTATTTATCATGCATGCCCTGCTGATTTCATGCTCGGGGAAGAAGACCGCTGCAAAGAAACAGAATTATGAATTTACAACGCTGACAAAGGGATCTATAGTGAGTACGGTAACAAGTACCGGAACACTTGCTGTTGTTTCGTCTGTTGACGTACTGGCAGAGATGAGCGGCCGCATAGAAAAAGTATCAGCCGATTACAACGATCATGTAAAAAAAGGCCAGATTATTGCAACAATCAATACAGATCTGCTGAAACTTCAGGAGAAATCGGCGAAAGCCTCTGTCGATAAAGCGCAGGCAACATATGATCTTCAGGAACTGACAGTTCAGAACGATAAGACACTTTACGAAAAAGAATTTCTTTCGGAATTTGATTATAAATCTGCACTTGCTGCATTAAGCATAGATAAAGCTGAGCTTGAATCAGCAGAAGTATCTCTTGAAGAAATTACGACAGAAATCAATCAGTATGCATATATTACAGCTCCTATAGACGGTATTATATTGTCCCGGGAAATTGATGCAGGATCAAGCGTTACGGGCGGTTCGACATCTTCACCGACAACGCTCTTTACAATCGCTAAGAATCTGGAACAGATGGAAATAGAGGCTGAAGTAGACGAACTTGATATCAGTTCCATTCAGACGGGACAGAAAGTAACATTTACCGTCGAAGCTGCTCCCGGTGTCGAATTTACCGGTAACGTAAAAGAAGTGCGTCTTGTTCCTGAAACAAGCGACAATCTGGTCTATTACTATGTTATTATTCTTGCAGACAACAAGTCAGGGAAACTTCTTCCCGGAATGACTGCAAACATAAACTTTATAAAAGAAGAAAAAGACGACATTCTTACCGTACCGAGTGCGGCACTGCGATTTACTCCTTCGACGCTCACTGATGCAGAGAAAAACAGACTGCTCTTTGCGGCAGGACTTCCACCCGATATGAGTCAGGAAGAAAAAAATACAGCACTTTCGCAGTATGACGAGCAGCTTAAAAATAAATCGTCCGGGAAAATCAGCACAGAGAATAAGGAAAGCGGTCTGTCCAGTCTTATGAGCGGCGGCGGCAGAATTCCGGGAGCCGGAGGTCCTCCCGGCGGCGGTGCACCAGGTGGAGGCCCGGGCGGCGGTAAAGGACAGCATCAGCGCACCAGTCAGACTGAACAGAACAAGGAAAAACAGCCGGATGAAGCTGAAACTGTTACCAGAAAACCGTTATGGTATCTTGATGAAAACGGAAAACTCGCGGCTGTTATGGTACAGGTCGGAATAAGTGATTCTCTTAAAACTGAAGTAAGCGGTGCCGATTCCCTTATGAATAAAAAGATTATTCTTAAAATTAAGGTAGAGTAGGATATGGCTGTTATTGAGCTGCGCGGAATTCGACGACAGTATCTCATAGGTGATATAACGGTGAATGCACTCCGTGGTATAGACCTTGATGTGCAGAAAGGTGAATTTCTTGCGATTATGGGACCGTCCGGTTCGGGCAAATCTACACTTATGAATACGCTCGGCTGTCTTGATAAGCCGACCGGCGGCAGCTATATTCTTGACGGTCTTGAAACGTCGAAAGCAAGTCCGGATGAATTTGCCGATATACGCAATAAAAGAATAGGTTTTGTCTTTCAAGGGTTTAACCTGCTTGCCCGTACGAGTGCGATAGAGAACGTAGAACTTCCGCTGTTCTACGACCGGTCGGGGAAAAAGATAAATGCACGGGAACGGGCCGCAGCAGCACTGCAGGATGTAGGACTGGGAGACAGACTTGATCATACACCGAACCAGCTTTCAGGCGGGCAGCAGCAGCGCGTTGCCATAGCACGTGCAATGGTTAATGATCCTGCCTTTATCCTGGCGGATGAACCGACGGGAAATCTTGATTCTGAAATGTCTATAGAAATAATGGCACTTTTTCAGGAACTTAACGACAGGGGAAAGACAGTTGTCATGGTCACGCATGAACCGGACGTTGCCGTGTACTGCAAACGGATGATAACACTCCGCGACGGTGCCATAGTTTCGGATACTCCGATTACGGATCGAAGAAACGCATCAGGAGACCTTGCGTCCTGGCGGAAAGATAATGACCATCTGTCTCAGGGGGACCGGACATGACGGTTGCTAAACTTATTAAGGTATCGATGAGAAGCATTACACGCAATAAAATGCGCAGTTTCCTTACCTCTCTTGGCATTATAATCGGAGTCTGTTCTGTCATCGTCATGGTGGCAGTTGGGCAGGGATCTCAGGAACAGATAAAAAAACAGATAGCCTCGATGGGAACGAATCTGCTTATGGTTATGCCTCCCCGTGGACCACGGGAAGGCAACAGGCTTTCGATGACGGATGTTGAAAAACTCCGTGCGGAGTCAAGTTATCTGTCGGCGATCACCGGTGAAGTACGACTTTCCGGAACCTATGTTGTCGGCGGACCGAATTACTGGTCAACCTCTGTTTACGGAATAGAACCTGACTATCTTAAGATCAAGAGCTGGAACATGAAAGAAGGCGATTTTTTTACGCAGAAGGATACTCAGGCACGAAACAAGGTTGCGGTACTTGGTACTACCGTAGCGGCCAAACTGTTTCCCGATGAAGATCCAGTCGGTCAGTCCGTCAGAATACTTACGACACCTTTTACGGTTATCGGAGTGCTTGCAGGCAAGGGGTCGAACGCGATGGGATCTGATCAGGACGACGTCGTTATGGTTCCGCTTGAAACAGCTGTGAACAGGCTTACGAAAGACCGGAAGATTGAATCGATTGAGATGAGCGTTATTAACGAAGATTTAATGGATGAGGCTCAAACGGAAGTGACCGCCATTCTGCGGGAATCTCATAAACTTTCAGATAAAGCAGATGCTGATTTCAGCGTGATGAATCAGTCTCAGATTCTTGAGACTGCGTCGAAGACTTCTCAGACGCTTACAACGCTGCTTGCAGCAATAGCCGGTGTATCGCTGCTTGTCGGAGGCATAGGCATTATGAATATTATGCTTGTCTCCGTGACCGAACGTACGCGCGAAATCGGTATCCGCATGGCGGTCGGTGCACGCAGAAGAGACATCCTGCTGCAGTTTCTTTCTGAATCGATGATTCTGAGCCTTCTGGGAGGGATTGCCGGTATTCTGCTTGCCCTGACAGCTTCATACATACTGCGGACTTTTATGAATACCCCTACCGTTGTAAGTCCTCCCGTCATCGCACTTTCTGCAGGATTTGCGGCTGCGGTCGGTATTTTTTTCGGCTGGTATCCGGCACGCAAGGCTGCCAATCTGTACCCGATTGACGCGCTGCGTTATGAATAAGGGTATCTCTGAAAACTTTAGTTTTTAGAGGTTCGGTTAATACTTTCTGGAGCGAACATGAAACTGCGACTTCGAACTATTGTGACAGCTTTTTTGTTTCTGATACCGGCGGTGGTTCTTTCCGCACAGTCTGTATCGGTGCAGCCGGAATCTGATGCCGGAAATACAGAGGGGCAGCTCAGTCTGGCCCTGGCAAGATCTCTGGCACTTGCTAAGTCGGCTGCGGTCCGTAAGTATACGCTTGCTGTCGATGAAGCTGCCCTGGTAAAACAGGCACAGGTATATGCAGCTCTGCCGGATCTTTCCGCATCCGCCGCAGCTGCTTATGATATTCCTGATTCATTACCGGACGGTGTATCAGCCTCTGCCGGCCTTGCCGCGTCAGCTACGGTTTTTGACGGCGGCAAAAATATTGTCCTGTCCAGAAAATACGATTTTGCACTTCAGGCTGCACGTGAAAACCTCCGCGCAGGCCGTATTTCGGTTATTGATACAGTCGATTCGGCTTTCTTTTCCGTACTTGAATGTCAGGCGTCTTTTGACGCCGCTCAGAGTGATCTTAACGCTGCAAAACTCAGGCTTGAGATCGCTCAGGCAAAAGCAGACGCTGGAGCACTTTCAAAATCGGATCTGCTGGAAACTGAATCCGAGATTGCCAGCTATCAGGCTGCGCTCGACAAGGCAAAGGCTGCGCTCATTTCTGCGGAAGTAAAACTTTCCTCTCTTACGGGGCGCCCGGCATTGTCCAAACCTGTTCCGGTTGATTTTACTGTGTATGACACGGTTATCAGGAAACTGGGGGCACTTGAAGGCAGTGCGCTTGATACGTTAATTGCTTCTGTCGTGACGACTGCACGTGCCAACAGTCCGACGTACTCCGCAAGTGTTCTTTCAGCGAAAGAGGCAGGTCAGACACTGACTGCTGCAAAAACCGCCTGCCTGCCGACTGTTTCCGCTGCTCTGAGCGGAAAATACACTGCCGGTACAGGGACTTCAGATACTTCTGCCGGAGTCACGCTTTCTGCAGCAATGGATCTGGATGTGTGGACGCTCAGAAATTCAATAAAACAGGCACAGAATGCACTTGCGCAGGCGGATGCAGGAACGGCTGAGGACGGAGAGACGCTTGATCTTAACGTTGCACAGGCTGTCTGCAGCTGGATTTCTTCTGCTATGGCAATACCTTCCTGTGTTACTGCACTGTCTTATGCCGGAACAAACTATGAAAACGTACTTGAGAAGTTCAAACTTTCAATTGCAACTACATCTGATGTTTCCACCGCACAGGCGCTTGTCAGTGCCGATGAGACAGCACTTATTTCCGCACAGTATGCGTTTCTTTCAAGTCTTTCCACACTCCGCGGACTTGCAGGTCTTGAAGGCGAAGCGGATATTATTGCAGCGGTAAAATAAGACGCCGCACAGCGGCGTCTGAAAAAAATTACACGGGTTCAGACTGATGCACGATGGGGAAACAGGTACACACAGGCTTAGGATACAGGGTGAACCAGCCCGGTGATTAAGGGTAGATCACACTCGTGTCAGAGTGTGCAGCACCGTCGTGACACAGGCCAAATCCGTGCAGGAATACAGGCTGAACCAGTACATGGATTCAGGATGAATCCGTGTACGGAAACAGAGCGAACCGGTATTACTGATATAGTAAAGGTAACACATTGACCGGTAATTATGTATAATTTCAGGAAAAAACGGAAGCAACTGAACAAAGAAACCATGAAAGAGGTTGTACTGTTTATCAGGTGAGATATTCAGAGGCACAATGTGTTGTCATATATTACCGTCAGAAGCAGATTGTTTTTACCGTCAAAACTGCACAGACAGTACGTGTCCTTATGGACATCAATTCCGGCATAAATTATACTTCCCATTGAAATTTATGGGGTTCATATGTACAGTCTTCTTCTTGTCATCATTTACATTTCATTCATCAGTTTAGGTCTGCCTGATTCACTGCTGGGATCGGCATGGCCGAGTATGTATCCGCAGTTCGCCGTCCCTGTTTCGTATGCGGGCATTATCTCCATGGTAATTGCCGGCGGAACGATTATTTCCAGTTTTTTCAGCGATAAACTTGTCCGCAGACTCGGAACGGGGAAAATAACAGCGGTAAGCGTCGGAATGACGGCTGCTGCCATCATGGGTTTTTCATGTTCAAGTCATTTCTGGATGATCTGCATATGGGCGGTGCCGTACGGACTCGGAGCGGGATCGGTGGATGCGGCACTTAACAATTTTGTCGCACTTCATTACAAAGCCCGCCACATGAACTGGCTTCACTGTTTCTGGGGAATAGGGGCAACTGTAGGACCGTACATCATGGGCATGTGCCTTACTCATCAGCAGGGGTGGACAGGCGGCTACCGCATCATAAGCATTATTCAGATTGTTCTTACACTGATACTGGCATTTTCTCTGCCGCTCTGGAAAGTAAAACCATCCGAAAGCAGCTCTGCCGGTGAGGAAAAACATCCGCGTGTCCTTAGTGTGAAGCAGCTTCTTGCGCTGCCGTCGGCAAAAGGTATTCTGGTTGCGTTTTTCTGTTATTGTGCACTTGAAACTACGACTGGTTTATGGGGCGGTTCGTACATGGTGCTGCAGAAGGGCATATCAAAGGAATTAGCGGCTTCCCTGAGTTCAATTTTCTATCTTGGAATAACCGGCGGCCGTGCGCTGAGCGGTTTTGTTTCGATGAAACTGACGGACAGACAGATGATACGGACAGGTCAGGGCTGTATTGTCGCAGGAATCTGTGTCCTTCTTTTTTCTGGCAGTATGATTGTCATGAGTACGGGATTTGTGCTTATCGGACTGGGCTGCGCACCTGTTTATCCGGGGCTGCTGCACCAGACGCCGGAGCGGTTCGGAAAAGACGTGTCGCAGGCTGTAATGGGTATGCAGATGGCGAGCGCATATATAGGCAGTACGTTCATGCCGCCGCTTGCCGGTTTTATTATGGGAAAAGTCAGTTCAGCCGTATATCCGTTCCTTTTGCTCTTTTTTGTAATTCTCATGACCGTACTTGTAGAGGTGTCAGACAGACGGAGCAGCCGCAGCCGGTAGTATGACGCTGTACTGCAGGCAGCGTTATAACAGCCTGTATACGGAATTATTCCGGACATACGCATTCCGTCTGTTCTGAGTCCTTAAGACATACGTATGACGGTACCATCGTGAGTACGGTGACTGTATACTCACAGAGGCGGTGACAGTTCTGTCTTGATTATTGGGATAGCGCTGGCACGACCATTATGACAGTGCTGTCATAATGGTCGTAAAATCTCTGCCTGAGTAATGCGGAAATCTCCGGTAATGTGTTACGATGCTGCGTCTTCAATGATTCTGACAGCTTCAGGGGCACCGGCAGTAAGTCTTGTCATATCGGGTTTTGAAGCGGCTGTAAGCGTATACGTACCACATGGAATATCCGAACCGATAAAAGCGCATATACGACCGTATGAATTTGCAAAATACCGCGTAAGCCGGTATTCTGTGCCGCTGTCCCTGCTTGTAAGGAATATACCCATTGAAGAATCGGTAACATCTGATTTAAGAAAACGTCCGTAAACTGTCAGTACTTCCCCTCTGCGGAATGTATCGGTGATTACTGACGATTCGTTTTCAATGCGGTTTATGTGCGGAATGCGTATTACATCGCTTTTGATGCGTTTACACACCGTCGTTTGCTTAACAAATTTCGCAGTAGCCGTATTCGGTTCAAAATGCAGTGTAACAGTGTGGTCCGTTTCCTGTTTTGCAGGCGTAAACGGAGTTTTAGCGGTGTCTGCGGTTCCTGACGCATATGCCTGAAACGTTCCCATAGGCAGCTGTACTGCCTTTCCCTGGGTAATAAAACGGTTGAAGAGTGTTTCTATGATGTTCATGATGAGTCTCGCGTCTGCTTCCGTTGCGGATGAATTAAAATCTGCTATTTGACGTATGAATTCTTCTTTTGTAATAATACCTGAATTTTTGCTGAAAAAGCAGAACTTCTTTTTCCGGTTTGTGAACTTGTTTTCACGCAGATAAATCTGCAGCATACATGTACCCTCTCTATATAAAGTATATTTTAATAATATACCATAATTGCAGATAGTGCAAATCTGCCTGAAACAGGCTGTATTGCTAAACATACAGGCTTTCACTATAATTAATCGTTATGACACGTTGTTTTACTATGTTAAAGCCCGGCGTTTTGAACCGGAGAATCGTAGGTGAAGTTATCAGCCGCCTCGAAAAGAAAGGTCTTAAACTTGTAGGTCTGAAAATGATGCAGATTACGCCGGAACTGGCTGCCATGCATTATGCAGAGCATAAAGGTAAGCCGTTTTATGACGGTCTTGTCAATTATATTACTTCCGGTCCTGTCGTAGCTATGGTATGGCAGGGGGACGACTGCGTTACACTTGTCCGCAAATTAATCGGTTCAACCAGTCCCGCGGAAGCTCATCCGGGAACAATACGGGGTGATTTTTGTTCCCATACACAGCATAACATTATTCATGCTTCAGACAGCGATGAAAGTGCTGCACGGGAAATCAAGCTTTTTTTCAAAGACAACGAAATTATCGACTGGGAAGATAATTCTTCTTCCTGGTACTAAAATATATAAGAAGGTGTTGCAATGGAAGCGAAGTCTGTCGGTATTATCGGCGGCGGTGCATGGGGTACCGGTTTGTCTCAGGCACTTGCACGTGGCGGTCATAAAGTCCAGATGTGGGCTCTGGAGCAGGATGTAGCGGATTCCATCAATAAGGAACACGAGAATAAGCGGTATCTGCCGGGATATCCGTTGTCAAAAAATCTTACAGTTACTACCGATATCATGGAAGCTGTGCTGGGAAAGGAATTTCTTATAATAGCGTCTCCGTCTCTGTATCTTGCAGGTACAATCAGAAAAATAACTGCCGTTCCGAATATAGCGGACGGAACTACGTGCATTGCAGCCCTTACAAAAGGCTTTGTTCCGGGAAACGACGGTCCAAAACTGGTCCTTGAAACTATAGAGAACGTACTGCCCGGCATTTACAAAGGCTGTACAGTGTATATTTCCGGCCCCAGTCACGCCGAGGAAGTTGCAATG
>JALNVF010000093.1 GCA_023231445.1 Treponema sp.
ATACTTTACTCCACACTTATTTCCATACCTTCAGAATATTCGGAAGCTGCACAACTTGACGGCGCAACAAATGCACAAATTAACTTCTACATAAAATTCCCGCTTCTCCGGAATACCGTCTGGTTGTTGTTTCTCTTTAATTCAATAGGCGCATTGCAAGTATTCAACGAACCAACGATGATATCGAAAATCTTATCACTGTCTCCAAACTATACACCTGCAATGTACATTTACAATCAGGCGTTTCTGTTCGGTTCCTTTACGTATGCAATAGCAATGGGAATCATACTGGCCGTTATAATCTTCGTCATTTCATCTATTTTTCTGAAACAGACTATAAAAGAACTTGATATGAATTAACAGGGAGAAAAAAATGATAAAAAAGAATAAAACGGGAAATCAAATACTTGCAGTTCTACTGGCAATATTATTTATTCTCCCGTTCTACTGGCTTGTTGAAAGTACAACAAAAGATATTTCACAACTGCAGGAAGGCACTTTTCTGCCTGGTAATCCAGATCATTTTATAAATAATAATCTGAAAGATGTCTTTATGTTCAGAAACGGAATATTCCATAAATGGATGCTCAATTCATGCATTTATTCGCTTACAGGAGCACTTTTTGCGACGCTTTTCTGCAGTATGGCGGGATACGCCTTCCGCAGATACCGTTTCAGGAGCAGAAAAATATTGTTCATTTTAATTATGGGTTTCTCGGAAGTTCCTACTTTTGCAACAACACTACCGCTGTTTATGGAATTCCAGAAACTTGGCTTATTGAGTACGTCATGGTCTATTATTATTCCCTCTTTAGTAAACGTATTCGGTGTGTATCTTATGGTCATCTACTGGAAACAAGTACCTGAAGAAATGTTTGATGCAGCCATGATAGATGGTGCAAATGAACCGGCAGTATTCTTTCGTATCGGACTGCCATGCATAAAACCCGGCTTTACAACACTTTTTCTTATCTCATTCGTCGGAATATGGAATAACTATTTTCTGCCTCTTGTCATGCTCAATGATGACGCAAAATTCCCGCTCATCTTAGGTATCACAACAATAACTTCTCTTGAAGGATTCCCCGTCTATAATCTGATAATAATGGGAGCTTTTCTCACGTCTTTACCACTTATTCTGTTATTCATTTTCCTTCAGAAATTCCTGATGCCGCAACTTACAGGTGCTATAAAATAAAAGGAGTAAAACATGAATAACGTAAAAGTTCTAATAGATAAAGAATTTCTGATTGCCCCTGTGGACCGGCGCTTGAACAGTTCGTTTGTAGAACATCTGGGACGGTGTGTATATACAGGAATATATGAACCGGGACATCCGGATGCAGATGAACAGGGATTCAGAAAAGATGTTCTTTCGCTTGTCCGCGATTTGAACATTCCACTAATCAGATACCCAGGAGGAAATTTCGTCTCCGGCTATACATGGACCGATGGTATCGGTCCCAAAACACAACGTCCCGTTCGTCTTGAACTGGCATGGAAATCGAAGGAACCGAACAGTATCGGTATCGATGAATTTTATGACTGGACAAAAAAAGCCGGTACTGCAATTCTGGGAGCCATTAACATGGGAACAGGAACACCGAAAGACGCCGGCGAACTTGTTGAATACTGTAATTTTCCCGGAGGGACATACTGGAGTGACTTGAGACAAAAAAACGGTCATAAAGATCCGTATAATATCCATACTTGGTGCATCGGAAATGAAATGGACGGACCATGGCAGATCTGTCATCTGGATGCTGATGATTATGGGAAAAAGGCAACTGAAGCTGCAAAAATTGTAAAATGGATTGATAATAAAGCGGAAGTCGTCATAAGTGGAAGTTCATCTCCCGGAATGTCTACATTTCCGGAATGGGATCGTAAAGTACTGGAATATACGTATGAACAGGCTGATTACATATCGCTCCACAGATATTATGAAAATCATGGTAATGATACCGATTTTTTGTCGTCATTTGCCGATATGGATGCTTTCATAAAAACAGTCTGCACTACCGCAGATTACGTAAAAGCATTAAAACGAAGTAAAAAAACGATCAATCTTTCATTCGATGAATGGAACGTCTGGTACATGCAGAACCAGCAGGATCATGACTGGATGTATGCCCCTCCTATTCTTGAAGACCATTATTCGCTGCTGGATGCACTTGTTGTCGGCGGAATGGAGATTACCCTGCTGAATAATGCTGATCGTGTAAAAATTGCCTGTCTTGCCCAGTTAGTCAATGTAATTGCGCCAATACTTACCAAAGAAGGCGGCCCTGCAATACGTCAGACAATATACTATCCGTTTCAGGACATGTCATTGTACAGTCACGGAATAGTACTTCAACCGGTAATAAAAGCATCTCTGCATGAAACAATCTACGGAGATATTCCGGCTGCCGCAACAGCCGTTATTTATGATAAGGACGAACAGACTGTGACTGTGTTCGCGCTGAATACGAATCTGGATGAAAAAACAGAGTTGACTCTTGACATGCGCTCATTCTCATCTGTTTCGATGATTTACAGAACTGTATTGACAGGTACAAATCTGCGGGCAGTTAATACAATTGAAACCCCTTCAGCAGTAAAACCGGCTGATGTGCCGCTTGAAAAAGGAACTTTTGATACTTGTTCTCTGATTCTTGATCCGGCTTCATGGAATCTTATCCGTTTCAAAGTCAATAACTGAATCCATCATCTGCCGGTAACGGCAGATGATGGACCTCTTTAAAATTTCTATTCTATAGTATACGTTTCTCCGTATTTCACGATTGTTACATCATTATATCCGTGTTCGGAAAGATACTGCTTAAAAAATGTCTGAGAATCTTTTTCGCCGTGGACCATAAAAATCTGTTTAAGCCTGCTCTTGTCGATTTTATCAAGCCATGCGGTTAGTTCCATATAATCGGCATGAGCACTGAATGCATTTATCTGTTCAACAGCGGCATTCACTTTGTACCAGTCATTCATTATTTTTACGTCTTTTGCACCGTCACGGATTCTGCGGCCCAGCGTATTCTCCGCCATATATCCGACTATCAGTATGGTATTCCGCTCGTCGTTTATTCCATTGGCAAGGTGATGAAGTACACGGCCGGCTTCACACATACCATCGGCGCTGATGATTATCATAGGTCCTTCCTTCTTATTGAGAGCCTTTGATTCTTCAACACTCGTCGTAAAAGTAAGAGCACCGAAACCGAAAGGATTTTCATGATGCTGGAGGAATGCCTCCGTAACCTGTTCGTCGTAACATTCAGGGTGGACACGGAAAACGCTCGTCGCATTCGTAGCCATCGGCGAATCAACATAGATAGGAATATTCGGAATTTTCTTCTGATCCACAAGAAGATGCAGATAAAAGACAAGTTCCTGTGCACGCTCAATTGCAAACGAAGGTATAATAATCTTTCCTTTCTTTACAACCGCATCACGGACTACCTGTTCAAGTTCGTGCATCGCAAATTCTTTGTCCTCGTGCTTACGATCGCCGTACGTACTTTCGATAAACAGATAATCGGGTGCAGGAACATTCGTTGACGGATCGCGTATTATAGGCTGATTCAGTCTCCCCAGATCACCCGTATATAAAATACGGATCTCATCATTTCCCACTTTTCCCGGATGAGGTGCGGTAATATGTCCGTGAAGTCCTTTTATAGTAATATTTGCAAATGCAGATCCCAGAATATGACCTGCGTCAAAAAACTCAAGTTCAACGTCGGGTGCTATGTACATTCTGCGGTTGTATGAAACGGATACGATCTGATTAGCAGTTGCAATGCAGTCTTCCTCTGTATACAAAGGCTTCCATACAAAACGCTCGCCCTTTTTCGCTGCCTGTTTTCCCAGATAATCAGCATCACGCGCCTGAATACGTGCACTGTCCATCATAACAAGATTCGCTATATCACGAGTTGCCGGTGTTGCATAAATATTGCCCGTATAACCCTTTTTTGAAAGAACAGGCAGAAGACCGCAGTGATCATAATGCCCGTGTGTAAGTATAACCGACTCGAGTTTATCGGCAGCTATGTCAAAATTCCTGTTTTTCTCGTCCGATTCCTTTCTTTTTCCCTGAAACGCACCACAGTCCACCATAAACGGACGTCCATCGATCTCAAAGATATGTTTGGAACCGGTTACTTCTTCTGCAGCTCCCAACGAATATAAACTGATTCCCATAAAGCACCTCTGTTACACACTGATTTTGCTACTCTTATTTTACTCCTGTTTTTACGATTTCTCAAGCTAAACCCTGTTATAAAAAGATTTGCAGTAATATGAAATTTCCAGTATAATTGGATAACTAATTGAGTAAGGACACACTGAGTAAATTAGTAGTCTTATAAATCTCGAGGCATCCGTGTATTCACGACCGATAAGTGAGTCCCCAAAAACCATCGTTACGAATGGGAAAGCTGTGTTCGGTACATTTTTAAATATACCGGCAAAACTTGACATACGGGGAGTAAACGCTCCTTTCGGAGGGATTCCGATTCCCTCCTTTATAACAAATGTCCGCATAAAAAGCCGTATTGCCTATATGTTTTCCATAGGTGATTATATCGGCATGGCTGAGTTTTTTGATGACAAAATGTTCGGTCTGGCGGAAATAATATTCTGGAATAAAGTAACGGGAAAAAAGCTCGCATATCATACCTTTATGACCACACGGAGGAGATTTATTCCCGTCAAACTTGATAATGCAGTCTGCGTAAGTTTCAATAAATCCCGGTATATCCGGATTATCTGGAGCCGGAAACACGACCGTATTTCTCTGTTGTTCAGTCTGGCAGCAGGAGGTAACCGTCCTGCGGTAAAAGGCGGATTTTCTGCACATTTCACCGATCCGCTGCATAAAGAGCTGCTTGTTGTAACGCCTGCGCCCACCACCAGACGGTGCTCAGCTTCATGGCTTACCACTATGCCGGTCCGCGGGGCATTAAACATTCTGGCCAGTAAAAAAACACCGGCGGTTCCAATGAAAGAAACAGACGGTCTTGCTTTTATGGTATTGAACCGTACCTATTATAAATATCACGTAAAAAGTGAAATGATGTGCGGTCTCGGCGAATACGAAGGAAAAAAGCTGGCGTTCCGCTTCGTCACAACAAGCATGGATCCTCATGAAGCAGATTACAATAATGAAAACATCGTAGTACTCGACGGGCAGATTACACCGATGCCGTCAGTTTGTATGACACATCCGTTCGGCATCACAAATAAATGGATAATACAGGATACAGAAACAATGATAGATCTCACATTTACACCTGTTTCTGTAAGTCACCGTACGTTCAATATTCTCATTATGCGTACCGATTACAATAATATATGCGGAACCTTCGACGGTGTACTCCTTACAGGAAACGGTGACAAAATAAATTTGAAGAATTTTCCCGGTATAATAAAAAAGAATTTACTGCGGGTCTGATAAGATTCGTTTGGAGGTGAGTAAGATGGATAGTAACCTGCCTTATCATAGTAAAACAGCCAACTGGAACCCCGGTACACTCGATCAGACAAGAAAAGCGATCGGACAAATCGCTCCTGAAGAAGCAGCATTTATGGCAAAAAAATTAGGAGGAGAAGTTTTGAACGAACGCTCAGAACCAATACATTCATCATCAGTCGGACACGTTTCTTCCAGATCATCATCTGCGGAAGAAAATACAAATCATTCTTCTGGAGGACATTCCGGTTCCAACCGTTCAAATCTTCCGCAGTCCGGATATTCAAACAATTCAGCAGCAAATATGCAGACATATCAAAAAGAATTAAAACACCGGCGGAACAGAAATGACCTGCCTCCGCTTTCTCAGAAGGCCTGCAACGCAATAGATGCACTCATGATGTCGCAGGATTATCAGATAAAACCGAATTACGGGTTCTTTAATTTTATCCGCAAATTGCAGAAAGACGGGAAGGAACGTATCGTACCGGATTTTTATCAGATAACCCTTAAAATGTACATCGAAAACATGGAAGCCTTCATCACGGTCATCAAAACACTTATACAGATTGCACCTGTTACATACAAATCAAAAATAGCAAACGGGACTGAACCGAAATTCAAATTTCTGCGGATGGTTGCCGGATGGACAATGCAGAATATTAAACTTGCGTATATCGACCTTCAGGACATCCCTGCGCCTGTCCTCACCGCAGACCTCATTCCTGTCGTACGCGCAGTCTATAAACCGCTTATATCCGTATACTATTACGGAAACACAAAAATTCCCAAATTAATAAAGGAAATTTACGCCGATGAAACGGCTTATCCGGATGCACCGCGTGAAAAACTTTCCAGTATGGCAAAAGAAGCAATTACTGAATGGTTATATCTCGATACCGAAATCATCCACAAATTATATCCGCTCCTTATGCGTATGTGTTCCGATACATATGAAGAATATCCTGACTTTTTTACTGCAAAAATTGCCGTTATACTTCAATTCATCGGACTGCACAAATTCGACCTTCTTCTTCCGGAAAAAAACAGGGAACCGGTAAAAGAAGTAAAACCTGAAAGGATTATTGCAAAAGAAGTAAAAGGAAAATGCGACGAAATCGTTAATACGGGGCTGAACTTACTTGACCAGCTTTTCCCGCAGGCAGGTTTCAAAAAACTTGATTCACGTCCCGATTTATTCCCCTATTTTCAACCGTTATATAAATTCGACGATGGCTTCAATATGCTTTCCTCTGTAAACCCCGTTCAGACAGTTGTCGTGCTTTTAAAAATCATCGAAGACTGCTTTCAGGGCTGCCGGAACATAAAATTCAAAGTACCTGATAAAACGGCAGGGACACGTGATGAAGATTCGATTACCACCGTACTCGATGAATGGTCGGCATACCGCGAAACCGTTTTTGAAAAGTTATACTGTGATCCGCTTAAAGATCTTGTAAATCAGGTATATTCGCAGCCGGATTTTGAATCATCCCAATTCGGTAAAAAGCTTTTCACTTCAATACTGTGGCAGACGACATATCATTTTCTGCCGGACTTTAAATTCGATCAGCTGCTCCTTGAACGTCCTGCAGATGAAAGCAAATACCGCCCACTATTCCACAGGACAGATTTTGTCCGTAAATATCTTACAAATGTCGTAAACGAATGTGATGCAGAAGCCCGCAGCAAAGGGACGGTACCAAATCTGGAAAATCCGTGGGAACACTATAAATTTGATATTCCGAATGAAATTTCAAAACGACTCGATGTTCTGCTCGGCGGACAAAATACGAGTAAAAATACAAACGCAACTAATGCAAATTTGTTAAAGTACACTTTATGCTTTGTTGCTGTACTTGACTGGTGGATTAATAACCCCGACAGTCCTGCATATACAGCTCCTCCGATGCAGATTTACCGGATTTCTCCACAGGACGGTAAGCCGCTCTTTTCCGTACCGGAGCGGAATGACCAGAATAAACTTTTTGCAGAGGAAATAAAATCTGCATATCAGCATAAATCCGTTAAAAAATAGTCATTCGGAACTGTTACAAACAGTTTATTTTGTAAAACTGTTCCAATAAAGAATATCCTGTTCCAGAATTTCATTCAGTGCGCTGTCGTCAGGAGGGAGCGCAAAAAGACTGCCGGCACCGGATTCCGGATTCTGCCGGACAGTCTCTTTTTTATTCGTAATATAGGTATTAAGCTGTTCGCTTAACGCCGTTGCGAAAAAAAAAGCATGACGCTGAGTATCTTTCAACAGATGATGATTTAATTTCCCGGCAGCAGCAAATTTTACCGCCAGATCGGTAATACCTTCCGCAATCTTCCGTTTTTCTTCTCCTGCAATATCAGCTGCCTTTTTTGAAAAAAACTGATTGCTGTGAATAAACGTGTACATCTGGAACAATGGTTCAAGTTCGTATGAACGAAAATACTGTCGTATCAGTTTTGCAAGCGCATCTACCGGCATAAGTTCAAACATCGAATCCATGCTGCCGGGAATAAACTGTACTTTTCCCATATATTCTGCACAAAAATCAAGCGTTGCATCATAAATTTCGTCACGACTTTCAAAATGATTGTAAAGGGAAGCCTTATTCACATCAAGCAGCGAGGCAACATCTGCAAGGGATGTAGCTCCGGCACTTTTTTCAAAAGCAGAAATAAGGAATGATTGTACTATTTTGTCCCGGTCGATGCGTTTTCTTCCCATAATGTATTTTGTAGAATACCACAGAAATACGGACTCGGCAATGAGTTGCACGTTTTCTTCAGTCCTCTTGCGTTCACTATAATTTGCAGGTATACTTAAAATCATCATGGAACAGACGCTTCCTAAAATGCTCAGAAAAACCGCGGCAGATTTTCCTGAAATTGCAGCACAGTACTCAAAAAATGCAGAAGGTGTTTTTGAACCAGTTACATACAGGGATCTATACGAAATCGTACTTGATTTTGCAGCCGCACTCAGACAGATTGGAGTCGTACGCGGCCAGCCGATAGGTCTGATTTCCGACAACAGGAAGGAATGGGAACAGGCCGATATGGGCATAATGGCGCTCGGTGCCGTCGACGTCCCCCGGGGATGCGATGCAACTCTCATCGATCTGAAACAGATCCTTTCCATCACTGAATGCAGTATTGCCATTGCGGAAAATTCAGCTCAGGTAAAAAAAATCATTTCAATAAAGGACGAGCTGCCGCAGCTTACGCTGATTATTACCTTTGATGAGGTAAAAAGCGTTATACAGGAAGAAGCAGGAAAAGCCGGCGTTAAACTTATGCTGTTCACAAGTCTCCTTAATGAAGGGAAAAAATATAATATCGAGCGGAAGGCCGAAATCGAAGCTGAACTTGAAGAAGGAAAACGCGACGATATTGCATGTATTATTTTTACATCAGGGACTACAGGAACTCCAAAGGGAGTGGAACTGTCGCACGGTAATTTTCTTACCCAGCTCGACGAACTGCAGGAACGGATTTATCTTAACCCGGGAGAACGGGCACTCTGCGTTCTCCCCATATGGCATGTATTTGAGCGGCTTTGTGAATATGTAATCTTCGTACAAGGTGCTGCTGTCTGCTATTCAAAACCAGTCGGAAGCATAATGCTTGCTGATTTCAAAAAAATAAATCCACAGCTTATGCCGGCAGTTCCGCGCGTATTTGAAGCAATTTACGACGGTATTAACCATAAAATGCGCAAAACCGGCGGTTTTGTCTATGCGCTTTATAATTTTTTCGTTAATGTCGCAATAATCCACAGCAGAATGAACAGAAAGCTTTTCCGGCAGAATAACCGTTTCGGTTCCGATTATATCGGCGCCGTGTGGGTGCTGCTTGTCATTCCGTGGCTCCTGCTTTACCCGGTAAAACTTCTGGGTGACGCTCTTGTATTCCATAAAATAAAGGAAATGCTCGGTAACAGCTTCAGAGGCGGAATAGCAGGAGGCGGAGCCTATCCTCCTAATATTGATGAATTCTTCTGGGCGCTCGGTATAAATATTGTCGAAGGGTACGGTCTTACCGAAACAGCACCCGTTATTTCAGTCCGTCCCCTTGCAGCCCCCGTATTCGGAAACGTCGGCTCTCCCATCCGCGGTGTAAAAGTACGGATTGTCGATCAGGACGGTTATGTACTGGGAAGATGCAGACAGGGAGTAATTCAGGTAAAGGGCGGCACTGTAATGAAGGGATATTACAAGAGGCCGGACCTTACCGAAAAAGCCATGACGGTAGACGGCTGGCTTGATACAGGCGACATCGGCCTGCTGACAATTCATGATGAAATCGTTATCCGGGGACGGATGAAGGATACAATCGTCCTGCGCGGCGGAGAAAATCTTGAACCGCTTCCGATTGAACAAAAACTCGAAGAATCAGTCTATATAAAAGCAGCAGTAGTCGTAGGGCAGGATCAGCGCTATCTTGGAGTACTTATTCTAGTTGATGAAGAAGAAGTGAAGGGATACGCAGCAGAAAACGGTATTCAGTACGATACATACGACAATCTGCTTCTTTCGGAAGACATTCAAAAGTTGTATGAAGGTGAAATAAACAGTCTTATCAACTCAAAAAACGGTTTTAAAATGTACGAACGCGTTAATAAATTTGTACTTATAAAAAAACCGTTCGAAGTAGGAGTCGAACTTTCGGCAAAACAGGAAATCATGCGGTTCCGGCTCAGTCAGATTTATGAAAAAGAAATTGCAGCCATGTTTAAAGATGAAAAACGATAATGAAAAACGTACGTTAAATATTTCAGAATAAGCAGAAACAGAATAATAATCTGCGGGACGTAGATTTTTATTCTGTTTTAGAAACTTCGTGTATATTTATCGTACGTCTTTTCTTATTTTAATACCGTTCCCTCAAAATCGCGGACACCGTTCATAAAAGAAACGGCGTCCATTGCTTTTTTAGCCTGCCGCTGAAGCATTGTCACCGCTAGCATACCGCCGCCTGTCTGAACAAGGATACCCTGTTTCCTGTCAAACGACACGACAGTCCCCGGCAGCGCGTCAGCCGCCTCCCCTGCAGGATGTGCACTCAGTATACGCAGAGGAACCTCGTTTTCCGTTGTCCAGCAGCCTGGTTCGGGCGTATAGGCACGTATCTGAGCATCAATCTCTGCAGCCGTACGAGTCCAGTCGATACGGCCGTTTTCTTTGGTAATCATCTGCGTATACGAAGGTATTCCTTTCTGGGGCGTTCCCTCCTGAAGTTTTCCTGTTTTTGCAACAGTCTCCAGTATATTTCGGATAAAACCTGCACCACGTTCTGCACAATATAAAAGAAGTGATCCGGCAGTTTCCAGACCGTTTAAATGAACAACTTCCTGAGCCAGAATATCGCCCTCATCCATTCCCTGCACAATTTTCTGAACCGTAATTCCCGTTTCACAATCCATATTGAGGATAGCCGCATTCACCGGAGTACAGCCGCGGTATTTCGGAAGCAGAGACGGATGAAGATTAATGCCGCCGAACCTGAACAGAGAAAGAAATTTCGGACCAAATATATGTCCGTATGCAAAACATACGAGAATATCAGGATTAACTGCAGCTATCCGCTCCCGGAGTGCTCCATCAAGATGTTCGGGCATAAAAAGAGGAAGAGCCTTCTCCTTCGCCATCCGGGCAACAGAAGTAGGAATAAGCTCCTTATGTCTTCCCTGCGTACTTGGCGGATTTGTTAAAACACCTGCAATTTCATAACCGGAAGACGCAGCATTTTCATACAGCAGTTCCAGCGTTCTTGCCGATGGTTCAGGACTTCCTGCATACAGTACGTGCAGCACTACTGATTTTCCTTAGCGGTTTTTTTTGCGTTTTTAGCAGCAATTTTAGCCGCGATACTGCGTTCCTTAGCTTCCTTCTCAGCACGCTTTTTCTCTGCGCGTTCTCCACGTTTTTTGAACTGCTCAGTGGTTTTCTCTGCAACAGCAGGATCACCCCGGTCAATAAACATAATGCCTTCAAGATGATCGTACTCATGCTGAACAGTACGTGCAAGCAGGCCGTCCGCCTCAAGCGTGAACGGTTTACCATTTTCATCAAGCGCCTGTACTGTCACTTTCGCAGGCCTTTTTATTGATTCCCATACACCGGGAATAGAAAGACATCCCTCATCATAGTCACACTGCTCTTCAGAAGTAGCAGTAATCTGCGGATTAATAAACACGCGGCGTACATTGTCGTCCGCAATTATAACAAAAAGGCGGAGTGATTTTCCGACCTGTGGACCTGCAAGGCCGACTCCATCAGCCGCAACCATAGCCTCGAACATATCATTTGCAAGCTTCCTGATTTCATCGGTTACTTCCGCAACAGGCTCTGCCTTCTTACGGAGTACATCTTCTCCAAGTTTACATATTCTTATCAAAATAAACCTCTTTTTTCCATTATAAACGTATGCGGGCTGCACGGGCATGCGCATCAAGTCCTTCTGCATCGCCAAGATAACCGGCAGCCTCTGCACTTTTCCGTACACCTTCGCTCCCTGCAGCCGTACGGAGCGTCGTCACCGTCTTAAGGAAACAGCGTACACTCAGGCCGCCCGTAAACCGTGCAGAACCGGAAGTAGGCAGCGTATGGTTAAGACCGGCCGCATAATCGCCGAAAACTTCCGCAGAACCGTGTCCGATAAACAATGAACCGTAATTATGTACAAGCGACTGTATTCTGTCCCGTCCGGGCCCCTCTTCCATAGCAAGTTCAAGATGCTCCGGTGCCTTACGGTTCGCAAAATCAGCAGCTTCTTCAAGCGATTTCGTAATAATAATACGTCCGCAGTTCCGTATACTCGCTTCAGCGGTGGCACGGGTAGTCAATACGGTAAGCTGCTTCTCAATTTCTGCAGCAACCTTTCCGGCAAGCCCTCTGTCGCAGACCGCCAGAACAGGCTGTGCAACAACGTCGTGTTCAGCCTGAGCAAGCAGATCGGCTGCAACCCATTCAGGATTTGCGGAAGAATCGGCAATAATAAATACTTCCGTCGGACCTGCAAGCATGTCAATACCGACCGTACCATATACTTCCTTTTTTGCTTCAGCAACGAACTTATTTCCGGGGCCGACAATCACGTCGACCGCAGGAATTGTCTCCGTACCGAACGCCATGGCTGCAACAGCCTGAGAACCGCCGCACGCATATACGTGCCTGACACCGCAGATATATGCCGCCGCCATAATACCTTCGTCAGCATACGGTTTTCCGTCTTCAAACGGTTTTCCCGAAGTTCCGGTACCGCTCTCTTGAGCTTCATTTCTGTCTTCAGGATGCACACGGGGCGGTGTACAAAGCACGATATTTTTTACACCGGCTGCAGCAGCAGGTGTAACCGTCATGATTACGGTAGAAACAAGCGGAAAACGACCTGCCGGTACATATACACCGGCATGTTCAACAGGGATAGTTTTCTGTCCGGTAAATAAACCCGGTTCAAGCTCAACTTCAAAATCATTAAACGATTCTTTC
>JALNVF010000094.1 GCA_023231445.1 Treponema sp.
CCATCCGAACATTGACTTAAAGACGGAGACGTACCGCTGCCCTGCACTGCTCTTTGCAAGAATATACCCGGCGATTGTAAAAAGAGGAATTGCTGCAATATTACGGTCAGTAAGAATACGGTACGTTTCAAGCGGAATAACATCGACATATCCGCCGCTCTGGGAAAAAACGATATACGCTATGCCTCCGAGCACGAGAAAAAGAGGCACACCCAGAAAGGCAAAAATAACAAGTACCACTATGAGCGGCCATACTGCCGCATGCGAAAAAGAAATCCACGCATCATTAAGCGCATATAAATGCGGCAGGTTTTCCATACCAGCAGTATAGTATAAAATGCCGGTGAGCGGCCCCATTGAAATAATCAGTCCGAGTACAATACCTATAACAGAGGCCGCAGTATTTTTCCGGCATACAGCTGTCATACAGATGATGCCGAAATAACAAACCGGAAGAAAAGCAAAATACACTCTGGTGCTCATTCCCCAGAACGAAGCGGTAAACTGCACCGGATTCACCAGCTGGCAGAACGAATCAATAAAAAGAGCCGTGAGTACACAGGTGATAACGGCAGCTTTTGCAGCTTCAACCGGTACGCGGATTTCTGCCGGAAGTTTTTCCGTTAATGAAGCAAGACTCAGGTGACGGTCCTCACGCCAGGTAATAAGTCCCGCAATACAGGAAAAAAGAAACACAAAATGAAGGACAGCAATGTCTGCACCGGGAACCTGTATCCGGCATACTCCCTGCAGAAGTCTGAGTACCAGGGGCAGGACTGCAAGCAGACCTGTAAGTAAAACAGCTGCGGCATTTTCTATCCGGCGTATCATTATTTACTCCGGTATTTTTTTAAAAGAGCCTGTACACTGTCATATAACGTCTGGTCAAAAAGTCCCGTTTTTATCATAGCTTCAGCATCACGGCTGAGCGTATTTTCCATAACGGTGCGTTCCTGAGATGTAAGTTTAATCCGGGTACATCCGCCTTCGACACAACGTTCAATATAGTCGTTGTCGGAAGAACGCTGGGCAGCAGTAAAATTTTTTTCTGCCTTCTTAACAGCCTCTGTCATTGCCGCTTTATACTTGTCCGGAATTTCATTCCAGGATTTTTCTGAAATAACAAAAGCCGCCATTACAGGGCATATAGGTGCATCCAGTATATACGGTAGAGATTTGTAGTACTGTCCGGCATACGCATACATCGGGATCGTGTAAAATCCCTCGACACCTCCCGGCGTCCGCATGCTCTGCAGAAGCTTGTCAGGAGGAATGTCTTCCGTACGAAAACCGGCAGCCTTAAAAGCATCGCTCAGCTGAGGAAGACCGACTCCGGCAACTGAAAGCTTCTGATTTTTTAAATCGGACGGAGTGTGTACCGGCTTCTTCGTATAAAAATACGCCCAGCCGACATTAAACCAGCCGGCAATCACGTATCCCTTTACAGAAACAGCCTTTTGAAACTGCGGTTGCATTGATTCAAGAACATAATCAACTTCATCCTGACTACGGAACATAAACGGGACAGCAAGCGTCAGAAAGTGAGTTTCAGGAGCAAGATTTGCAATGCCCAGATTGGAAAAGATAGCGCCGTCGATCGGAGCTTTCTGTCCGGGCCGGACAGAATTCAGTTTCTGGATAACTCCCGATTCACCGCCCATGGCATTAGTTCCCATGAACTGTATCTGTATTTCCCCGTTAGAGGCTTTAGCCCAATCCTGTGCAAGTCTGCGCTCTTCTATATCCCATGCAGAACGGGACGGAGCTATGGTTGCAATTTTAAGCGTTCTGCCTGCCTGTGCAGACAGCAGAGAACCTGAAGAACAGATAAAAAATATGAAACAAATACTTATACGTTTTTTCATGTTAGACTTCCTGAATACCTACCAGTGTAAAAAATAATCTGATTTATGAGCCAGAAGCCGACGGGCTTTACGCTGACTGATTATCGTCATTAGACGAGAAGAAGGATTATCATCAGGATTCAAAGAAAGCGCAGTGTTCAACGCTTTTTCAAATCCTGCCTCATCACCGGACGGAACACAGACGGATTCCGCATAGGTGATATACGGTCCCGGCGTTTTTCCGCCGGAAACACGGAGCGCTTCGTTATAGCAATACATACCGCGCTCGTGATTTCCGCCGAAATCAGACGGTACACTTACGTAAAAATTACACAGCATATCCCAGGCGGCACCGCTGTTGTAATCAGGATCAAGCGCTACAATTTTTTCCAGAATCGCAGCAGGAGAGTGAAGACTGCCGAGCATATCAGGATTTAATGGATCAAGACTGAATGCACCAAGCCAGCCTGCACATGCCCAATAGGCAGTATTAACATCGTTTTTATCAAGTGCTGCAACAGCAGTATCAGTTGCAGCTGCATCAGTACCCAGTACTACATTTCTGAATCCCTTATGACGTCCGTTCAGTGATTCAAGACAGTAATCACGGCCGCGGAGATAATGAAGTTTTGCACGGTCATATTCAGCCTGCTGTCTGTCAAATTCGGCATTTGTCAGTTCATCGGCAGGAGTCTGGATGAATACGTTTGCATACATTACATTAAGGGAACCGGTCATTGCCGTAAGACCAAGATGGTCCGGGTTCGTCCGGTGCATAATCTCATACAGTTCAAGCGCGGTAGGAAAAAAATCACTTATAAGCGTTACATCGCTTTCACCTGTAAGGGCAAGCATAGGATCAGAAGCGGATATATCTTTTTTTACGGGAATGCCTTTTTTATCAGCGCCGGAAAGCGTTGTAGACGCAGAATTGAAAGCAGCAGATTTGATTGATGTACACGAAACCAGTATAAAAGACAAAACGCACACTGCCTGAACGACTGCTTTTTTTACTTCCTTCATATTTTAATTATACTTCATCAGGAATATTTACACAACTTCTATAGTCTACTGTATAAATATGCTACGGCAGATATTCCGTCCGTATGTTTTTTAGTGAAGCAAACATACGTTCTTTTTTTGCACCGCTGCCGCCGGTAAGATCCTGCAGCAGTTTCCGGGCTTCTTTCCGTCCGGAATTATCCTGATACGAACAGGTACAGGTCCACCCGTTATATCCCTGCTGCCGGGCATGTTCAATGATTGTACCGACACTGGCATAGCACAACGGCCGCAAAATTGTCACCGGATATTCGTCATACGCAAGCACAGGGGGCATTGTTGAAAGTTCCCCCTTTCCGAGCATATTCATAAGCAGCGTTTCAAGGATGTCGTCAAGATGATGACCAAGCGCAAGTTTGTTGTATCCATTTGCGACAGCGTAGTTAAGAAGTTCAGTACGGCGCTGTGTCGAACACCACCAGCAGTTCATTTTCCTGCCCGGTTTAAGACGTCCAATCACATCAGCATTTATCGTTTCATACGGCACATTCCATCTATAAAAAAGATCCGTAATACCGGAGGGAACCGGTGGTGCAAAATCACTTTGAACAGTAACAGCTTTGTATGTGTAATTGCAGAGGGGACGCTTTGCGCGCTGTGCAAAATATTCGACAAGCGCGGTTGAATCCTTTCCTCCCGACGCACCGATCAGAATCCGGTCCCCGTCTTCGATCATATTATAGTCAAAAACAGCCTTATCTATAAGACTTGAAAGTTTTGGATGTTTAGCCATGTCTGTTGTTCTCCGGAAAATTACAGTCTGCTGCGTCGTGTCATGCAGAAGCAGAAAACAGTTCTGTGTTCACCGCTGGATTCTTCCGGTCCCGTTTCCGTTCATCAGGGTAAGAACCTGTTCCTTTGCAGCAAGATTAAAATCCCCCGGAATGGAGTGTTTTAAGCACGAAGAAGCTGCAGCGAATTCAAGTGCCTGCTGTTCATCATTCCATTCTGTAAGCGCATAAATAAGGGCTGCTGCAAATGAATCTCCTGCACCGACGCGCTCAACGATATTCTCTATATCGTACTGACGGGACTGGTAATATCCTTTTTCCCCTGAGAGCACCGCAGACCACCCGTTTCTGTCTGCGGAATAGCTGAACCGGAGTGTTACCGCAACCATGGGCACATTCGGAAACTGCTCTTTTACTTTATCGCACAGCTCTCTGTATGCTTCGTCAGGGTGAAGCCGTTCGTTCAGACTTATTCCGAGACATTTCTGTATATCTTCTTCGTTCGCTATGATGACATCCGCATTGCGGGCAAATTCACGGAGCACATCAGAAGCGCTTTTCCCATACCGCCACAGTTTGTTCCGGTAATTCAGGTCAAGGGAAATAACAGCTCCGTTTTTTTTCGCAGCGTGCACGGCCGCCATACCGCAGTCGGACGCACTCTGAGAAACGGCCGGCGTAACCCCCGAAAGATGAAACCATCCCGCACCAAAAAGAAGCGAGTCCCAGTCGTATTTATCCGGTCCGGATACAGCAAAACAGCTCCCGTTTCTGTCATAGATAACCTGCGACGGCCGCTGGCACGCCCCCCCCTCAAGATAGTAAATACCCATTCTGCCTTCAGTCCTGTAAGCCTTGACGTCGACACCATATGAACGCAGAGACCGGACAGCGGCGTCCCCGACCGCATTGGAAGGAAGAGCCGTTACATACACTGCCCTTCCCCCGAGCACTGCAACAGACACGGCAACGTTCGCTTCACTCCCGCCGAAAACCGTTTCGAGTACGGGCGACTGGAACAAAAGTTCACGGGCCGGAGGCCTGAGGCGAAGCATTATTTCTCCGAACGTTACGATTGTTTTGCTCTGAATATTCATGAAACAATAATACATCATCCCGTTATTTAACGCCATATCTTGACGAAAGCTACTGTTTCCTATATTATAAAAACACTCACCGCTATTTGGTGCGCGATTAGCTCAGTTGGTTAGAGTACAAGCATGACACGCTTGGGGTCACTAGTTCGATTCTAGTACCGCGCACCAAATAGCGGTTTTTTATTTAACGACGGCGCTGCATAGATGCGTGACCGTCCTTATAGACGGTACAATCAGTGTAATTTTCAGCTGCTGTCTATTCAGAGAATAAAGAATCCACTATATCCGGTCTGTCCTTCAAATTGTAAACAAACAAAAGAGCTGCTTCATTTATTCTCTGCAAAATATGCTTTTTTGTTTTTTTCAATAGTTTTCCCACCGATACCTATATTTTCATCAGGAAGTTCTTTTATTGTTGTAAGAAAAAACTGACTTGGTATATTCATGATTTCCGAAGAAACCTCGGTCAATCTTTCAATCAGTTTTTCTTTCTGATCTTTTGTTAATTTTCCACTTTCTACAGTAATATACGGCATTTCTATCTCCTGATCGATTTTATACAAAGTATATATTATATTCATAACAAGCGCACGTCTTTCTTACACAGCCCCCCTCCCCTTATTTGCGGCAAACTTGGTACGAAACAGCCGAGTGCATAACAGGAGAAGAAATTTACTCTGATTGATGAAAGATTATCATATCATAAAAATTTTTATATAAATGAATGAATAAAAAAATATTTCTTTAAAAACTCCGCACAATTAAAAAAGTGAGTCTCGCTAGATTTTTTACTACAATGCGTCAAATTTTTGGGGCGCCCTTCCCGACAAACGACAGGATTACAGCCCGAAACTTTGTTTTTATAATTCCCGTTAACGAAATAACCCCCTGCAATTTCTTATGTTACAAGGGGTTATTCTATTGTTCATTCTTTTAGGTATTGGAATGAACTCTTTGTTTTTATGAGCTATTGCAGATTCGAACTGCAGACCCACGCCTTAAAAGGGCGTTGCTCTACCTACTGAGCTAATAGCCCGTATTCACTTGGGGTGAACGTTGCCTACTATATTCTTTTATCAGGAAAGTGTCAATAACCCTGATGCGTATTTTATCATAAAATATCTATGACGATATCTGAAAATATGCTATGTTCTGCATATGTCATCAACAAAACATATTCTTCTGATTGCAACAGGCGGTACTATAGCCTGCAAACGAACAAAAGACGGACTTACCCCTGTCATTACGTCACAGGAACTGCTTTCTTATGTACCGCAGACCGAACAATTTTGCAAAGTGAATACACTCCAGCTTATGAACATAGACAGTACAAACATGCAGGCTGCACACTGGCTTTCCATAGCCGGTACGATAGAAAGGAATTATGCGTCATACGACGGATTTGTAATCACCCACGGGACAGACACCATGGCGTACACTGCTGCGGCCCTCTCATATCTTATCCGGAATTCCCTTAAACCGATCATTATTACCGGTTCTCAGAAACCAATCGACATGGATGTAACTGATGCACGGACAAATCTGCTTGACAGTCTCCGCATTGCAAGCGACGACAGGGCATACGGTGTAAACATTGTATTCGACGGAAAACTGATTGCCGGTACGCGGGGCAAAAAGGAACGGACACACAGTTACAACGCATTTTCGAGTATTAATTTTCCCTACCTTGCCTCGATACAGGACGATCGCTGTATTTTTTACATTGATGACAAAAATCAGAACCAACAGTCTGTCCAGTTTTCCCGTATGTTAGACGATAAAGTAACGCTGCTTAAACTTATTCCGTCGATGGATGCTTCCGTTCTTGACTACATGGCGGGCAAGTACGACGCTGTAATTATAGAAGCATTCGGAGTGGGAGGGCTTCCGTCATACCAGTCTGGCGACTTTTATAAAGCAATTGAACACTGGACGTATCTCGGCAAAACAGTCGTCATGACGACGCAGGTTCCGCGTGAAGGAAGTAATATGACTATATACGAAGTGGGAAATGGTATTAAAAAAAACTTTGGTCTTATAGAAGCATACGATATGACACTGGAGGCAACGGTAACAAAACTTATGTGGATTCTCGGTCAGACAAAGGATGCTGCAGAAATCCGTAAACTTTTCTACAAAACAGTAAACAGGGACATTCTCTGGTCCTGAATGGATTCCATTTCTGATTGTATAACTTGCAGAAAAACGCTACTATTGTGCCAGTACTTTTTTTTGTAAGGAGCATGTAATGAAATACACTGCAGAAGTGGAACATATGTGTCCGCTGGCGAAAGCTGCTTATCACGGGCCGGCTCCCATCCCTGAAGAGGGAAACTGGGTTCAGGCAAAAACAATGGAAGATATTTCCGGCTTTACACACGGTGTGGGCTGGTGCGCACCTCAGCAGGGTGCCTGCAAACTTACGCTGAATGTAAAGAACGGCGTTATAGAGGAATGCCTTGTCGAAACAATCGGCTGCTCCGGTATGACTCACTCCGCAGCTATGGCTTCTGAAATTCTAATCGGAAAAACGATTATTGAAGCTATGAACACAGACCTTGTCTGCGATGCCATCAATACGGCAATGCGCGAACTTTTCCTCCAGATTATATACGGACGCACACAGTCGGCATATTCAAAGGACGGACTCAAAGTCGGCGCTTCTCTTGAAGACCTTGGAAAGAACCTCCGCTCACAGGTGGGAACTATGTTTGCTACACGCAAAACAGGTCCCCGCTATCTTGAAATGGCGGAAGGATATGTAGAAAAAGTTGCAGTTGATAAAGACGGTGCAATCATCGGATACAAAACGGTAAACCTCGGCAAACTGATGGACAATATCAAAGCCGGTATGGATGCAAAAGAAGCCCTTGAAAAAGCCCGCACACAGTACGGACGTGTAACTGAAGATCAGGGCATGGTCAAACTGATTGACCCCAGAAAAGAGTAGGCCGCAGCTTTTTACATTCCTGTAAAAGCTGTTCATGCAGTTTACAGACAAACTGCAGTGAGTTGATCGCAAATAACCAATAGCCGCTCCGTGCGGCATGTAAGGAAGAAATTATGGGTACATTATTTGAAGATTATGAAAGCCGCATTCCGCAGATTACCAAGGTTCTGAAAGAGTATGGAATCAAGGATCTCGAAGAGGCCCGCAATATGTGTAAATCACGCGGTTTTGATCCGTATGAGATCTGCCAGCAGACACAGATGATCTGTTTCGAGGATGCTAAATGGGCATACGTTCTCGGTTGTGCAATTGCGCTGAAAAAGGGCGAGAAAGCCGGTGGAATTACCGGTTCTGAAGCTTCTGCTGCAATCGGTGAAGGACTTCAGGCATTCTGTCTTCCGGGTTCTGTTGCCGACGACCGCAAGGTCGGTCTCGGACACGGAAATCTCGGTGCACGCCTTCTTTCCGAAGAAAGCCAGTGTTTCTGCTTTCTTGCAGGACTCGAGTCATTCGCAGCTGCTGAGGGTGCTATCAAAATCGCAGCTAACGCCAACAAAGTCCGCACAAATAAACTCCGCGTCATTCTTAACGGACTCGGAAAGGATGCCGCGCAGATTATCAGCCGCATTAACGGTTTTACTTATGTGCAGACACAGTTTGACTACTACAACGGCGAAGGTACTGACAAAGCCCTTAAGATCGTACGCGAAGTTCCCTACGGAAGCAAACCTGAGCGCCTTATTGTAAAATGCTACGGTGCCGACGATGTCCGTGAAGGTGTTGCAATCATGTGGCACGAAGGTGTCGATGTTTCCATTACCGGAAACTCAACAAACCCGACCCGTTTCCAGCATCCTGTAGCAGGAACGTATAAAAAGGAACGTCTTGCAGCCGGTAAAAAATACTTCTCTGTCGCATCAGGCGGTGGAACGGGACGCACACTCCATCCTGATAACATGGCTGCAGGTCCGGCAAGTTACGGTTTTACCGATACACTCGGCCGTATGCACAGCGACGCTCAGTTTGCAGGTTCATCATCAGTTCCTGCACACGTTGAAATGATGGGCTTCATGGGTATGGGCAATAATCCGATGGTCGGATGTACCGTTGCTTGTGCTGTAGCGGTAGCACAGAGTTTCAAGAAATAAGTATGAAATATACGGATCAGGTTTACCGGATCCGGTCAGAGGCTGCCGTTACGAAGGCAGCCTTTTTTTATATCAACAACCGTAAGTAGTAATAAAAAATCTACTATATTCATTTTAACACAGCAACTTTTTGTGTATCTTTTTATAACGATTTTTTTTATGTTATATTTATACTATGAAAAAGAGAATTATCACACTGTTAACTGCTGCGGCTTTTCTGGTTTTTCAACTGTATGCAGAACCACAGCTTGAATCTACAATAAAGGAAGAAACACTTCCGTCACCGCCGAAACCAAAAGGAAGACCAAGTGTAGCACTAGTACTTTCCGGCGGAGGTGCACGTGGATTTGCTCATATTCCAGTTCTCGAACTGCTTGAAGAAGAACATATTCCCGTTGATATGGTCGTTGGTAACAGTGCAGGAGCAATATGCGGTGCTCTTTACTGTGCCGGGTATACGCCGAAACAGATTCTTGAACAGATGTATGAGTTCAGCAGCGGTGCCGTACTTAAAGACGCCCCGTATTCGCCGTTCGAACAAATTCTCGGCGGACACAGTACGCTGAATGCACCTGTCCGCATCCAGTTCGGAAGTATGGGACAAACATTTTCTCTTGGTATGGGAAACGGCGTACTTACCGGACAGAACGTATATGAACTCTTCAAAAAGCTGACGATACGGCTTCCGTCGAATCTAAATTTTGATGACCTGCCTGTTCCATTCCGTGCGGTTGCAACAAATCTTATTAAAGGAAAAATTGAAGTTCTTGACAGCGGTGATATTGCAGAGGCCGTCCGTTCAAGCATGAGCATTCCGGGACTTTTTCAACCGTTTGAAAAAAACGGTCAGTATTATGTTGACGGACTTGCACTCGACGATACGCCTGTTGATGTCGCGGTAAAAATGGGTTACGACATCATCATTGTCTCGTCGTTATCCGATGGAATGGAGAATGATCCTGAAAAATTCGATGCTAACCCACTTGTCGCTGTTCTTCAGATGATAAATATGGATCAGGCGGCCCGCAACAAAAACAATGATCAGTTTGTAGCACTGAGTATCTATCCCGACTATGCAGATGAAACGCTTATCTCGTATGCCCGTGGTGCAAAAATTTATAATGCAAGTAAAAAATCAATGGAACAGTACCGGAATGCCTGTAAAAAACTGTATAATCAGATCTATTCCTCCGGAAAATCCGCAGAAAATGAACAGACAGAAAAAAAATACAAAAACTCCTACGAGGATAATAAATATCTTTCAGTTAATCACATTCTAATCCATAATGCCGACAAAGCAGATGAAACATTCATTATCAAACAGTATGAAAAAATCCAGGATAAAAAAATTACTGAATCGGATTTCATGGAACTATCAGATTCCATATATCATACAGGCAGATATCGAAGCGTTATAACGAGAATAACAGGAGAAGAAGGAGACCGAACGCTTGAACTTATTCTGCGTCCTGAGCAGAAAGAATACGGCATTGTGCTTTTAAGCGGAAACCTGGCAGGAACAGTTGCAATGGATTCGACGCTCGGCTTTGCACTTTCGTCCGATATCCAGTGGAGGGGACTTACCGGGTACGGTTCCGTCATCTCGGCAAAAGTTTCAGGGTTTGACGGATTCTCCGGAGAACTTATGTTCCGTCATCCGCTCAGTTCACGCGTATTCTCACAGACAACACTAGAATACAGGAACAACTCATACAGCACAGGTGCCGGATGGGTATACTCCCCTTCCTCTCTCATGACAATACAGAAAGCAACCGCAAACCAGAAATTCGGTATATCACTTGCGGGAACTAATAATGTTCTTTCCGCCGGCGCAGGGATAAACTGGTTTGATACGCGGGATGCAGTAGAAGACGGCGTATCAATGATGACCGGAGATTTTTTTGAAAGCTGTACACTTAATACGCTCGATTCTACCTGTTTTCCGACGAGAGGTATGTATGCCTCAATACAGGGAACGGGCGTTCTCCCCATAAGCAGGCAGGATGATATACCGGTCTTTGATATAACACAGGCTGATTTTATAAAAGCAGTACCACTTGGAAATGCATTCAACCTTATTTTTGAAGGATTTGCCGGTACTGATATAAGCCAGCAGTTGAATAAGTTTACGGGACTTAAGCCCGTATATGGTTTTTCCCTTGCGGACCGCCGCTTCTTTCCGCAAATCTCATCGCAGTCTCCATGGTACATCCATAAGGCGGTAATAAGCAGTACGCTCCAGTTTTCTCCAAGATCCGACCTCTCTGTATTCGGTATGAAAACACTGCTTTTCATCTCCGGTGCAGTCGGAAATATCTGGGACAGCTATGAGGAAATGACTCTCAAAGACCTGCAGTGGCGTGCTTCATTTGATGCAGGACTGAGCATCCAGGATAATTTTGGTATTCTTCTGCGTATTGGAACAGGCACGACAAAGGGGTATGTTCTTCCGTTTGTATCACTTGATATAGGAAATATCAGGTTTTAATCACATTCTGAATAAATCATTTTTTTGTTCGAATTTACTTGACAATACGAAATCTGGCTGTATACTGAAACCAGTTTCATGAAAGCAGTTTCACAAATATAAGGAAATGAAATGACTCAGAATACGGCAACAATCTACGACGTCGCAAATGAAGCACAGGTCAGTCCTGCCACCGTTTCCCGCGTTCTTAATGAACCATCAAAAGTAAACGCTGAAAAACGGGATAAGGTACTGGCTGCAATCGCATCTCTCCACTTCGTACCTAAAGCAGCGGCAGTTGCAAATGCACGCCAGTCATACAAAAAAATCGGCGTTATAGCTCCATTCTTCACACAGCCTTCGTTCATGCAGCGGCTTCGCGGCATTTCAAACGTATTATCGGGACATCATTATGAAATTGTTGTTTATTCTATCGAAAGCCAGGAAGAAATGCTTGAATACATTGACATGCTTACCGGAAGCAGACGGGTAGACGGACTTATCGTACTGTGTCTCAAACTTACCGATATGATGCTTTCAAAACTTCGGGAATCAGGAATTTCCGTCTGCTTCGTAGAATCAAATATGGAAGGTTTTGATTCCGTCGTGATAGATAATGAAAGCGGAGGAAAACTTGCTGCAGAATTTCTTTTTAACAAAGGCTACAGAAGACCCGGATTTGTAGGAGAATCGTCAAATAAAACATATGCAGTTCCTGCGACAGAGGAGCGGCTAAGGGGATTTACCGGTTTTTTTGCAAAACACGGCATCAGTATTATGACAGAACATACATGGCTCGGCGAGTTCACCGATCAGAAAGTCGACGAAGGAATTTCCAGATTACTTTCTCAGAAAGTTCTTCCTGACTGCATTCTCGCCTCAAGCGATCTTATTGCAATCCGGGTTATGAAACTTGCAAAAATCAACGGTATACAAATACCGGAAGATATTGCTCTGGTCGGTTTTGATAATCTTGATTTTACTGAATATCTGAATTTAACTACGGTAAGTCAGGAACTTGACGAGAGCGGAAGAACAGCCGCAGAACTCATTCTTGACAGGCAGAAAGACCCTGACAGAACGGCACGCAAAGTGCATATTCAGCTCAGGATTGTTGAACGGGCTACAACCGGAACAAAAACCGGAAGTAAAAATATAACAGGAGGCCTTATATGAATAAGGGTATAAAAACTGCTGCGCTGCTGTGTGCTGCAGTAACAGTCGGAACTGTTTCCTGGACGTGGAAAGGAAGCAAAAAATCTTCTACCGCAAAAAAGACCGAAGACAAAACCATTCGCATCTTCGGTGCTTTCCGCGGAGAAGAAGCAGCACGCTTTGACGAAATCGTCAAAATCTTCAATGAGAAAACCGGCTACAACGCTGTTTACGAAGGCAGTCCGGAATTCGAAACACAGATTCTGGTACAGGCAGAAGCAGGAACCCCTCCTGACATTGCTGCCCTTCCCCAGCCAGGTATGATGAAAAACTTTGCACGCCGCGGTTTTATTAAACCACTTTCCAAAGAAGTTGTCACTAAGATTGATGAAAATTATGCACCTGTATGGAAGCAG
>JALNVF010000095.1 GCA_023231445.1 Treponema sp.
CTGTATGTAGCATCGTATCCTTTGAGCGTATTTTTGTACGATTCCATACTTTTCCAGAATGTGTAGAATTCGGAATCTTTATTATATGCATCCGCGTAGATACGCGCTGCCTGTGCGTCGGCATCGCCTTTAATTTCTTCAGATTTACGGTACGCTTCAGAACTTATGGTGCGCTTTTCATTGTCGAGCTTGCCCATCCACTCCGCTTTTTTACCTTCACCGAGCGAGCGGTATGCCTGAGCGACCTGATTGCGCTCCTTTATCATGCGGTTGTACACACTCTGCGTAAGTTCGTCCGAATATTTTATCTGACGCGGCACAATGTCGATTACTTCAAGTCCGTATTCCGGAACAAGTTCGTTCGCGTCTGCAGTCATTTCTTTGCAGAGTTCGTCTCTTCCGCGGGTGACAGATTCCTTTACGTTATTTACGTTGACCAGAGATTCGATTTCCTTTGTCTCTTCGTCTTCCGCTCCTGCAGAGATACCTGCACGATCGTTGATAATATTGGAACTGCGCACGATTTCACTGAGTCTGTTTGCTGTAATAACAGTACGGGTGGAAGAGTCAATAATGTCGCTCAGTCTGTTATATGCGGAATCGAGTGTCTTGAAGCTTTTGTAGAACTGTACCGGATCCGTAATACGCCAGCGGCTTGTCGTGTCTACCACAATGAATTGATTTTCTTTCGTTGGAATACGCTGTGAGTCGCCATCAATAGAAAGGATGAGTTTTGGATATGTCGTGACCTGATCAATAAACGGAATCTTAAAATAAAGACCAGCCTGCGTATGAGTATTGGTAATGCTGCCGAACCGGGTTATAACAGACTGATAGCCTTCTTTAATAACATAGAACGGTCCTGACGCGAAGAAAATAATCAGAACCGCAATTACTAATAAAAGTGAAAGATAGAATTTTTTCAGGGATTTACTCATTGAGCTGCTCCTTTTTCTGAAGATGACGGATTATTTCCCGTCAGCGATTTTATCGGAAGAATATTTGTAAGTTTACCGTCTATGAGTGTTGGTTTTGTATCAGAGCTGAATAACTCGTCCATAGTCTCAAGATAGAGCCGTTCGCGTGTTACCAGTGGTGAACGGCGGTATTCATCATATACTGAATTGAATCGTGCAACGTCGCCTTTTGCCTTGTTTACACGTTCTGTAGCGTATCCCTGTGCCATTTGAAGCTGCTGATCTGCTTCGCCCTTGGCTTTCGGAATTTCAGAGTTGTAAGCTTCTTTTCCCTCATTGATAAAACGGTTCATGTCCTGAATTGCCTTGTTTACATCTTCGAATGCATCCTGTACACCCTGCGGAGGTACGATGTTCTGCAGCTTTACTGCAATTACGCTTATGCCCAGTCCGAGTTGTTTGAAATTTTCGTTCATCATTTCCAGGGACTGCGTTTCGATATTGCTGCGTTCCGGACCCATAACGTCGAGAATCGCTCTGTCGCCGACGAGTGCGTTTATTACGGAGCGTGATATATCGCGGATTGTCTGCGTCCGCTCCTGTACGTTGAATAACCAAGCCTTTGGATCAACAATCCTGTATTGAATAATCCATTCGACGTTTACAATATTCAAATCTCCGGTGAGCATCGTGGATTCGTCGACAATGTTATTACGGTATTCGTTGTTTCGTCCCGCTTTTACCGTTGTAAAGCCGAACTGTTCTGACTGGACAACTTTAACCGGAATATTGTAATTTTTGTCTATTCCGAACGGGAGTTTCAGGTGAAGCCCCGGACCGACGGTAGCGTTGTACTTTCCGAATCTTGTAATAATTGCCTGTTCCGTCTCATCGACAGAATAGAAATTGCTTTCAACTGCTACGATTGCTACTATGATGACGATAAGCCAGATGATGGCAGACGGTTTGGAAAAGAACCGCTTAATACTTTCCTTGTTGACTTTTCCCATTAAAAATGCCCCCAAATATAAGGTTATAATTTAAAAATATAGGTATTATGATAAAAAAACAAGGTGAAAATCAGGAACTGTACTTTAAATATGTAATGTTTTTTTCATCTTTACCTCAATATGAAATAGTACCCCTGTGTTTTTTTATATCCGATCTCAGTTTTTTTACTTTCAGCCGTCGTTCCCGGGAAGCCTTTGTCGGCTTTGTTGTGCGTCTTTTTTTTGTTATATGTGCCGCACCTGCAATTTTCGCTTCGAGCCGTATAAGTGCTGTTTCTCTGTTTTTTCCCTGAAAACGTTCATCCTGTACGTCGATACACAACTGTCCGTCATTGTTTATACTGTTTGAAAGACGTTTTTTTACGAGTGTTTTTTCTGCGTCTGTCAGTCCGTCTATTTCTTCTATATTAATAAATGCATGAACCTTTGTGTTCACTTTATTTACGTTCTGTCCTCCGGAGCCCCCTGACCGGGCAAACGTCATAACCGTATGAGAAATAATACTTTCGTGCAGTTCTTTTCTGTTCATATTGATATAGTATCTTACGAAGCAGGAAAAGTACACAGAAAACATCAGAATAGCGGAATGACCCGTACTTTGATATAACATCTTTTTTATGGTAATTTTTATGATTTTTGTAGTATATTCTGATATATGTCTACAGTAAAAACTCTTACGGCAGGAATGGAAAAAAAATACGTTCTATACACATTCCTGTCTCCGCTTACGATGGTCGGGGAAGTCGTTATGGAGACGATAATTCCGTATATCATGGCTATGATAATAGACGTTGGCATTTCAAACCGCGATATTAATTATGTACTCCGAACCGGCCTTGTTATGATAGGCTGTGCATGTCTTTCGCTTGTATGCGGGGTTGCCGGAGGACGTCTTGCTGCTGTTGCATCTCAGGGTTTTTCCCACAATCTGAGAAGGAACCTTTTTGCAAAGGTTCAGGGATTTTCTTTTGGTAATGTCGACAAGTTCAGTTCTGCTTCTCTTGTAACTCGTTTGACGACAGATGTGACGAATACGCAGAATGTGTACCAGATGGTGATCAGAATGTCCGCAAGGGCGCCTTTTATGCTTATTGCAGGGACTATTATGGCGTGTATGATAAATCTTCAGCTGGCATCACTGTTCATTTTCGCAATTCCTGTGCTAGCTGTTGCAATTGTGCTTATCGGTTCAACTGCCTATCCCCGTTTCAGTACCATGCTCGGCAGATATGATAAAATGAATAACACGGTACAGGAGAACCTCATAGCAATTCGCGTTGTAAAAGCGTTTGTTCGTGCCGGCTGGGAAGACGAAAAATTCGATAAAGCTGCAGACAGCGTCAGGGCTGCGCAGGTAAACGCAGAAAAAGTGATTGTCCTTCTCATGCCGATTATGCAGATTGTCGTTTATGTTACCATGATTGCGGCTTTATGGCTGGGCGGTAGAAAAATTGTTGCCGGCGACATGAAAGCCGGTGAACTTATCAGTTTTCTGACATACATTACACAGATTCTTATGTCTCTCATGATGCTCGGCATGATTTTTGTTATGCTTGTTCTTTCTCGTGCATCGGTTCAGCGGATTACGGAGGTTCTGGACGAAACAAGCGAGATTACGTCGCCTGCGGGAGGTCTTAGTACGGTTGCCGACGGTTCAATTGATTTTGAACATGTATCGTTCAGCTATACAAAAAGAGCCGGTAACTGTGTTTTAGACGATATAAACATACATATAAGAAGCGGTCAGGTAGTGGGCATTATAGGAGGAACAGGGGCTTCAAAGACAACTCTTGTTTCGCTCATTCCTCGTTTGTACGATACTTTGTCCGGATCGGTGAGTGTAGGCGGCAGAAACGTAAAAGATTACGATCTGATACCGCTTCGTGACAGTGTAGCAATGGTTTTACAGAAAAATGTTCTGTTCAGCGGCACGATCAGGGATAATCTGAAATGGGGCAGCAGAAATGCAACTGACGAACAGCTTGTTGCCGCATGCAGGGCAGCCGACGCGGACAGTTTTATTATGTCGTTTCCGAAAGGATACGACACGGAACTGGGGCAGGGCGGAGTAAATGTTTCGGGCGGGCAGAAACAGCGTCTGTGCATTGCACGTGCGCTGCTTAAAAATCCTAAAATACTTATTCTTGACGACAGTACAAGTGCTGTCGATACGGCGACGGAAAGTCGTATCCGGGATGCGCTCAAAAGCGCGCATCCCGAGACAACAAAAATAATAATAGCTCAGCGCATATCATCTGTGAAGGATGCTGATGTTATATTCGTGCTTGATGACGGAAAGATCAGCGGATACGGAACGCACGACGAGCTTCTTACAAATAATAAGATTTACCGGGAAGTGTATGATTCACAGCAGACGGGCGGCGATGCCGATTTAGGCGGCTCCGCAGAAGGAGGCAACTGATATGCCGGGACCGAATCAAAGAAGAGGTTTTGCAAAACCCAGAAATGCGCGCGGAACTATCATGCGGCTTCTTAAATACATGGGGAAGTACAAGTCGCTCTGGATATTTGTGTTTATTGCTGTTATAACAAGTTCTCTTGCAGGCGTGGCAGGGTCGTATATTATAAAGCCTGCCCTTAATAATTATATTATCCCGCTGATTGGTCAGCAGCATCCTGATATGAAAGGATTTGCCTCAATGCTTATAACCATGCTGGGGATTTTTGCATTCGGAGCGTTTGCAACATGGGTCAATTCACGTCTCATGGTGTTTATCTCAACAAATGTGTTGTACAACATCCGCACCGATTTGTTTAACAGGCTTGAGACGCTTCCGATAAAATATTACGACGCTCATCCTCATGGGGAAATAATGTCGCGGTTTACGAACGATACGGATACTCTGCGCGATATGCTCAGCCAGAGCGTGCCGCAGCTTATGTCATCTGTCGTGACAGTGACAAGTGTTTTCGTCATGATGCTGGTTCTGAGTCCCGTTCTTACGGCAGTTGTCATTGTTTCAATTTTTCTCATGATGGTTCTTGCAGCGAAGATCGGTAAGCGGAGTGCGGCAGCGTTCCGCGACCAGCAGAAGAATCTTGGTATTGTTAATGGCTATATAGAGGAGTTAATCGAAGGACAGCGCGTCGTAAAAGTATTTAATCATGAGGATGAGTCAATTACTCAGTTTGCGGTCCTTAATGACAATCTTTGTGCAGCAGGTACGTCGGCAAATACATATGCCAATATACTTATGCCGATGATGGGAAATCTATCACATGTCCAGTATGCGCTTGTTGCAATCTGCGGGGCATTTCTCGTTATAAGCGGTCACATGGATCTTGGGACGATTGCAGCTTTTCTGCAGTATACAAGAACTTTCAGTCAGCCTGTTACTATGATGAGTCAGCAGTTTAACAGTATCCTGAACGCCCTTGCGGGCGCCGAACGGATTTTTGCAGTGATTGATGAAAAACCTGAAATTGACGACGGCTCTATAAAACTGGTGAATGCGTATGAGGCAGGTGCCAGCGCAGAGGGCACGGACAGACATCTTGTACAGTCTTATGCATTTACAGGCGAATGGGCATGGAAGAAACCGGATGAAGTCCGCCTTGAAAAACTCCAGGGTGACGTTGTATTTGATCATGTTACGTTCGGATACGAGCCGGAAAAAATCGTTCTGCACGACATATGTATGCGTGCGCTTCCTGGGCAGAAAATTGCTCTCGTGGGTTCGACGGGAAGCGGCAAGACGACAACAACGAATCTGCTTACTCGGTTTTACGATATTCCTGCGGGCTCCGGTTCTATAACCTGCGACGGAATTCCGTTAACCGCAATAAAGAAGGACGATCTTAGGCGTTCTCTTGGTATGGTGCTGCAGGATACACATCTTTTTACCGGTACGGTCCGGGAAAATATTAAATACGGAAATCTGGAGGCGAGTGAAGTACAGATAGAGGAAGCTGCAAAACTTGCCAATGCTGATACATTTATCCGCCATCTTGAACACGGATATGACACGGTTATTTCCGGCGATGGAGGCAATCTGAGCCAGGGGCAGCGGCAGCTTCTTGCAATTGCACGTGCGGCTGTAGCGGATCCGCCCGTACTTATTCTGGACGAAGCGACGAGTTCAATTGATACGCGTACGGAAGCAATGATTCAGAAGGGCATGGACAGTCTTATGAAGGGCAGAACAGTATTTGTTATAGCTCACCGTCTGAGTACTGTCCGCAATGCTGATGAAATCATCGTACTGGAACACGGTATGATCATTGAACGCGGCACACATGATGAACTTATGATAAAGAAGGGAAGATATTATCACCTGTATACCGGTAACA
The DNA here is from genome assembly GCA_023231445.1 of Treponema sp. Taxonomy (GTDB): domain Bacteria; phylum Spirochaetota; class Spirochaetia; order Treponematales; family Treponemataceae; genus Treponema_D. Next base: position 6,239 of record JALNVF010000095.1, read on the forward strand.
GCATTGCTGTCGAATGATATATATGAAACAGGGCAGAAAAAATATTCTGCCCTGTTGTAATTATGGCTGTTACTTTACGAATTCCTTTTTAAGGAAGTCAAGATCAAGTTCCGGATAAAGCACATGTTTTGAAAGCAGTGTCTTTACACGTTTTTTTGCCGCTGTTTCCACTTCCTGCGCAAGTTCAATTTTGCCTTTTGCCGGTTTTCCTACTTTTGTAAGTCCCGGTTTTGTTCCTCTGAGTACGCAATCGATAATGGCGGCAACTTCTTTCATATCTTCTGTGTTCATGCCGAGTGTCGTAATGCCCGGAGTACCGACCCGGATACCGGATGTCCACCACGGACCGTTTTTGTCGAACGGTAAGGCGTTTGCATTGAGCGTGACGCCGCATTTAAACATTGCTGCTTCTGCCTGTTTTCCGGTAAGACCGTATGTCGTTACGTCGATAAGCATAAGATGGTTTTCAGTTCCGCCTGTCTGAAGACGCATTCCGAGTTTCTGACATTCTGCTGCCAGTGCCTGTGCGTTAGCGACGACGCTGTGTGCCCACTGCTGGTAAGCAGGTGTCCGCGCTTCTTTAAATGCAACAGCCTTTGCAGCAATAATCTGATTAAGTGGCCCACCCAGTACCATCGGACATCCTTTATTAACGTCATCGATGAATTCTTTTTTGCAGAGTATGAGTGCACCCCGTGGTCCGCGGAGTGTTTTGTGAGTTGTTGTAGTAACAATATCCGCCCATTTTACCGGATCGTAATCATCCGTGAATACTTTACCGGCGACAAGTCCTGCAAAGTGCGCCATATCCACCATTAATACAGCTCCGCATTTATCTGCAATTTCTCGGAAACGGCGGAAGTTTATTTTGCGGGGATATGCCGAAAATCCTGTCAGAAGAATAAGCGGTTTTACTTCCACCGCCTGTTTTTCTATTGCGTCATAATCGAGAAGACCTGTTTCCCTGTCGACTGTATACGGATGGCTTTCGAACATTTTTGCGGAAACATTCATACGATACCCGTGGGTAAGATGTCCGCCTGAATAGTAGTCCAGCCCCATAAGTCTCTGATTGCCCAGTTTTTTGCGGAGCGTTTCCCACTGTGATTCGGTAAGATCCATGACGCTTTTTACGCCTGATTCTTCAAGAGACGGCATTTCAATTTTATGATTAAGTATTGCCCAGTAGGCGACAACATTGGCATCACAGCCTGCATGCGGTTGTACATACGCATAGTCTGCTCCAAAAAGCGCTTCGGCTTCACGCGCCGCTGCGGATTCGACGGCATCTATATTTTCACATCCGCCGTAATAACGGTGTTCCGGATATCCTTCCGCATATTTGTCAGTCAGCAGATTGCCCATGGCAGCCTGTACATTAAGTGAGCAGTAATTTTCACTTGCAACAAGTTTTAAATGCGCGCGCTGTGTTTCCAGCTCTTTTACGATACTGGATGCAATCTCGGGTCCGACAGCAGCGACTTCCTGCAGGTTTGCAACGTATGCAGTCATTGCAGCATCCGGTTTTCCGTTACACTGGGCAAGATAATCTTCCAAAGGTGTAGACATTTTTATACCTCTCAAAAACTGATTTTCCCCGGTCCAGGCGCGCGGCCGCAGGTTCCCTTCACGATGGTAATTCATCTGAAACGCCAGAAGGATACTTTGATATATAAATATGATAGTAGAAACCTGCATAATGTTCAACAATGCCCCCTGTTCATATTCAACCGTTCTGAAATAATATTGAACATTGTGTATGTCGTTTAAAAATGCTTGACACGGAATCATTTTTGGGTTAGCCTTAATATGATTCTGGTTCTCTAAAGACAGTTCTGATGGACTTTCTTCGTTTCGAATGAATGTATGCTTCTTCAGATTACGGTATTCAGAAAACGCAGATTGCAGCTGGCATCAGCAAATAACAAGTGCCGTAATCGGCAAGAGGAACATGGGTATGTCCAAAAAAATTTATGTTGGTAATCTTAATTATGCAACAACAGAGGATACTCTGAAAAACAACTTTGCTTCATTTGGTGAAGTTCTTTCAGCAGTAGTAATCAAAGACCGTTTTACCGAACAGTCAAAAGGATTTGGTTTTGTCGAAATGGCAGATGATTCAGCAGCTGATGCTGCTATCGCTGCAATGAACGGCAAAGAAGTTGACGGCCGCCGTGTCCGCGTTAATATCGCTGAAGAGCGCCCGCAGCAGAACCGCCGTCCGAGATATAACAACAGCCGTGATGGTAACGGTGGAAACCGCTAGAAAACAGATAAACTGATTTCAGAAAGCCGGCGGGTAGTAATGCTCTGCCGGCTTTTTTATGTTATACTGTGTGAATGTTGTATCTTCCTGAACACTTTTCGGAATATCTTGCTCCAGACTGCAGCAGAAGTTTGTTTATTCAGTCATACCTCTCGGAACGCGGCGTTTCATCTGTTTTACTGCCGGTAGACGGAAAAGAACATGTATATGTTAAATTTCCATCTTCTCAATATAATCCTCAGTTTAAAATAAAGACAGTGATTGCGCATTATGACCGTGCGCAGGGGAGTCCAGGAGCTAACGATAACAGCGCAGCTGATTTTTGTCTCATGGACTGGGCTGTACGGTTGCAGCAGCGGGCGGATTTTCATAATGTACGCATGCTTTTTACAGACGGTGAAGAACTTGGTGCAAAGGGGATTGCTGATCAGGGAGCTTTTTCGCTTGCATCACTGTTTAAGCGGCTTGGTATAGTGAACGACGACGTGTATGTATTCGACTGTACAGGGCGGGGAACGATCCCCGTTATTGGTAAAACAGTAGAAATGTTTAAAGCCCCTTTTAAATTCAGAAAGAATTTCTTTAATCTTGAAGAACGTACGGAAGAGCTGCTCCGGAAAACGGGAACAGGCCGGTGGCTTACGCTGCCGCTGCCTTATAGTGACAATGCCGGATTTATTGCATGCGGAATACCCGCTGTTGTAATAACCATACTGCCTGAAGATGATGCCGACAGATATCTTGCAGCCTTAATAAGAGAGAAATCGCTTGAGCGTTTTGTCATGAACCACGAGGGCAACGGCACTGAAAATGCAGAACGTCTTCGAAGTATGATGCCTCAGACATGGCGTCTGTTTCATACTCCGTATGACAACGAGCAGAATCTTACGCCGGAAAGTTTTGTTATTACTGCAAAAATTCTTGATGCGCTTGCTGCTGAAAAAACTGTTTTCTGATAAAAAAACCAAAACCGGTCAAAGCGCTGAATAAACAACATTTTTTATACGGCGTACTGTTGTTGACATTCCTGTATCAGTGAGCTGTGTAAAGAATACCATAGCAAGGTTATTGCCGGGGTCTACCATCATAAATGTACCCAGCCAGCCGTCCCATCCGTATTCACCGGCCTCGCCAAACGATTTGCTTTGTCCGGGATCCGTCATAATTCGAAGCAGATTTGCATATGTGTATCCGGAAAGATGCGGCATTTTTGATTCGAATGATTGTTGAAGTTTTTGAGAAAGGTGTGCCGATCTCATAGAATTAATGGTACGGCTTTGAAGAATATGTGCATTTTTCAGAGATCCGTTTTGCAGCAGCATGCGTGTAAAATTCATATAATCGTCTATTGTAGAAACAAGACCTGCTCCTCCTGCTTCATATGCAGGGGGTCTGCGCATATTATGTTGTATCCCGAGATTAGGTGCGGTATAAACAGTCAGTTCTGAAGGTGAGATGTGCTGATATACCTGGGCAAGTCTTGACTGCTTTTCTTCAGGGACATAGAATCCGGTATCTTTCATTCCGAGAGGATCAAATATACGTGTTTTTAAAAATTCCCCGAAATTTATGCCGGAAACGGTTTCAACAACCTCTCCGAGCACATCTGCAGAAAGTCCGTATTGATAGTCTGTTCCCGGTTCAAAAGCAAGTGGTATTTTTCCCAGCCGGCGGGCAAATTCTTTTGTGGTGACAGGATCTTCGGAATTAATCCGGGCTTTTACATTTTCGATAAGCGCCGTAGTCTGTTTTCCGTTTTCATCAGGACTGCCTCCGTATGTAAGGCCGCTTGTCATATTCAGAAGATCCTGTATTGTTACTGGCCGTGTTGACGGGACAATCCTGCCGTTTTCTGCACAATATTCCGGATTGCTGAATTCGGGAATGAATTTCGCAACATCATCCATTAAATCGATTTTACCTTCCTCAATCAGCATCATGACTGCAACAGAAGTAACAGGCTTGCTCATTGAATACATACGGCAGATTGTGTCACGTGAAAATATTTTTCCCGTTTCTTTAACTGCCGTTCCTGCACTCCAGTATCCCTGTTCCTGCCCGTTCTGATGAATAAGGCAGCTTGCACCGGAGATGTACTGTTTTGAAACTGCGTCATTGATAATTTCCTGAATACGATTCAACTGGATATGATTCAATTTTTTCGGTTCCCTCTTTTAATTAAAAAATATATCATTTTGGGGTATGAGTATGTCTTAAATTACTGTCCTGCTATATGAACAGTCCAAGCTTCTGAAGTCCGTCGTAGACGAGCTGTACGGAAAGCCCTGCGAGAATAAGTCCGACTATTTTTTCAAGAACAAAAAGACCTGTAGTACCTATTACTCTGACAAGAAGCGATGCGCTGCGGAGAACAAAATATTCAATAAATAATCCCAAAACGAGTGCTGTAACGGCCATTACAAAAGTAATAAAATTGAACGGTGATGATGCCGTATACAGCATAATGGTTGTGATCATTCCCGGCCCTGCAATGAGTGGTATTGCAAGCGGGAATACAGCAATCATCGTTGTCTGTTCTGAATCGAGTGTTGAACGGGGGGTATGACGTGCGCGCGGTTTACTTTGAATCATATCCAGCGCTATTGTGAAAAGAATAATACCGCCTGAAATATAAAAGGCGCCTGCGGTAATACCGAAAAATGTCAGTATAAAATGACCGAATACGGCAAAAATGAATAACACTCCGCCGGCGATTATAACAGCTTCTTTCAGAATGTGCAGTTGAGTTTTACGATCGTAAGCAGCGGCAACAGCAAGAAAAGGAGGCGTGTTACCGAGCGGATCGAGCAGAATGATGAATGTGAAAAAGATTTTTAAAAATTGAGAAAATATATCCGTATTCATAGAATAAGTATAGTATATGTGCCTTTACAGGGCAAGAGACATCACATTCTGAGTTCCTTGTTAATTTTAAGGAACATCCCGAGCGAAATAAATACCGCAAGTATGTCTGCTACCGGCTGAGCAAAGATTATTCCGTTCAATCCGGCAAATAATCGTCCTATGAATAACATAGGAATAAAAACAAATCCCTGCCGGCTGATCGAAAGAACAAGTGTCGGCACTGCCTTTCCCAGCGCCTGAAACGTAAATTCAAATACAAACATAATACCGAGTACCGGAGCGGACAGCATGAGTGCACGGAGCATTAGGATTCCCTGTTCAATTACTTCCCTGTTGTCTATGAATATGGCTACAATTTGATCCGTAAAAACAAGATACACTGCCATAAGAGTCGTGCCTGCTATAATATTGCAGATCATTGTGAACCGCATAATTGATTTCATCCGCTTAAAATTCCGTGAACCGTAATTGTATCCGATAAGGGGCTGACTGCCCATAGCGAGTCCGAGTTGTACAAAGGCAACAAGCATATTTGCTTTCATTGCAATTCCCATTGATGCAATTGCAATATCTCCGTATGCAGCAAGAAATTTGTTAAGAATTATGTTGCTTGTGCTCATCAGAATATTGTTAATAGAAGCAGGGAGCCCGATAGCTATCACGCCCGTCAGTATTCCTCCCCCTGTCATGAAATCTGAAAGACGAAGGGACAGCAGGGATTTGCCTTTTAAAATATAAACAAGATAGTAAGCAACGGTGAGTATGTTACCGATGACAGTCGCAATTGCAGCTCCAACTACTCCCATTCCGAGAAAGTCGATGTGTGCCGGGCCGAATGAAATTTTATCAAGAATAAATACAGGATCCAGAATAATATTTGCAATAGTTCCGAGCATCATGCCATTCATGGAGATTTTTGCAGAACCTTCTCCGCGGACAAGATTGCTGAATGCGCTCGAAAGAACAATCGCTGGCGCACCCCATGCAATATATTGTAAATAAGTACATGCATACCTGAGTGTGTTATGGCTGGCACCCGACGCAGTCATGATCGGAGTCGAAAAAAGCAGAAAAACTGCACCACCGGCTATGCCTGCCGCAATGCCTCCGTAGAAACAGAACGAACTGATATGACTGACTTTGTCGTAATTTTTTTCTCCGAGTGCCCGTGAAAGAAATGTTGCCCCGCCTACACCAAACATGTTTCCTACGGCCATGAGCAGCAGAAAAACAGGCGTTGCTACCGATACAGCAGCTACCTGATTCGGATCTCCTGTTTGACCGACAAAAAAGGTATCTACCATATTATACAATACGGTGACCATCATACTGATGACTGTCGGAACGGCGAGTTTAAATACGGCTTTTGGAACAGGATCTTTTTCGAAAAGTGAAATGTTTTGTATCATGCTATTTGCTCCAGTGTGCCTTTTCCTGCAGGTTTTTAA
>JALNVF010000096.1 GCA_023231445.1 Treponema sp.
ATAAATCTTATCTTTCTTAATACCGATTTTTTCTGCAAAATACGTCTTAATCATGACACCCTGCATCTGCTGCGGCGACTTTGCCGTTGAAAGATGCGGAAGCATATCCTGATACCGTTTTTCCGCATAGTCAACCCAGCCGGGACAGCAGCTTGTAAACATCGGGATTTTGCTTCCCTTTGTGGTAAGACGCTGAACAAGCTCATTAGCCTCTTCCATAATTGTAAGATCTGCTGCAAAGTTCGTATCAAGAACATACTTAAATCCGAGTGCACGGAGCGCGGCATAAATTTTCCCGGTAACAAGAGATCCCGGTTTCATACCGAACTCTTCACCGATTGCAGCACGGACAGACGGCGCAATTGAAACGACTGAGGTAAGTTCCTTATCAGCAACTTTGTCGAATACTTCCTCGATAGGATTCGTAAACGTAATAGCACCGACCGGACAATGCACTGCACACTGACCGCAGTGTACGCACGGACTGTGTGCCATATCAACACCGCCGACAGGACCTATGACAGTTCTGTCTCCGCGTCCGTTGTATTCAAGCGCCCAGACATTCTGAACGTTCTGACATACTTCAACACAGCGTCCGCAGTTAATACATTTGTCACGGTACAGTACGATTTCCTTATAGGAAGCATCCGTTTCCTGCCCTTTAAGAATTGTATCAAAACGTACTGTGCGGAGTCCGAACTCTGCGGCGAGTTCCTGAAGTTCACACTGATGATTGCGTGAGCATTTCAGACAATCATTCGGATGATTAGAAAGAATTAACTCAAGCACAGTACGGCGGGCCTTACGGAGTTCCGCATCGTCAGTGACAATATTCATACCCTGTGTTACAGCTGTACAGCAAGAACGAGCCATACGTGCCCGACCGGTTCTCGGATCCACATTTTTAATAACACAGAGACCGCAGGAAGCCCACGGTTTCAGATCCGGACTGTAGCACAGAGACGGAATTTTTATACCGATTGATTCAGCAGCAGTTTTAACCGTAGTTCCTTCCGGAACGGTGACCTGCTGACCGTTTATAGTTAATGTTACTTTAGCCATAATGATTTTCTCCTTAGCCTCTGCCTATTTTTTTTCGATGGCGTGGAACTTGCATGTGCGTTCGCAGGCACCGCACTTCAGACACTTTGTCTGATCAATGACGTGGCGTGTCTTAACTTCACCGGAAATACAATTTGCCGGACATTGACGCGCACAGGCACCGCATCCGATACATTTTTCTGTAATAAAAAACGTAAGAAGGTGTTTGCATTTTCCTGACGGGCATTTTTTATCCTGAACGTGAGCAAGATATTCTTCATGAAACTTTTTAAGTGTGGAAAGGGTCGGATTAGGGGCCGACTGTCCGAGGGCACACAAAGAACATGATTTCATAGCACTGCCTATGTCTTCAAGTTTCTGAAGATCCTGCATTGTACCATTTCCACGGGAAAGTTTTTCAAGAATGGTATACATCTGACGTGTACCGATACGACAGGGAGAACATTTACCGCAGCTTTCGTCAACGCAGAATTCCATATAGAATTTTGCAATATCGACTACGCAGTCATCTTCATCCATAACAATCATACCGCCGGAACCCATCATTGAGCCCATGCGTATAAGTGCACCATAATCAATAGGAGTATCAAGTTCTTTCTCGGAAATAATACCGCCTGACGGGCCGCCTGTCTGAACACCTTTAAATTTCTTACCGTTCTTTATGCCACCGCCGATCTCAAAAATAATCTCACGCAGCGTCGTTCCCATCGGAACCTCGACAAGACCGGAATTTGCAATCTTACCCGTAAGAGCAAAAACTTTTGTTCCCTTTGAATCCGCATCGCCGATTTTATTATACCATGAGGCGCCTTTAGTAATAATAACAGGAATATTTGCCCATGTTTCAACATTGTTGATGATCGTCGGTTTTCCCCACAGACCAGCCTGAGCAGGGAACGGCGGCTTCGGTGTCGGCATACCGCGTTTTCCTTCAATAGAGCGAAGCAAAGCAGTCTCTTCACCGCAGACGAAAGCACCTGCGCCAAGACGTATTTCAATATCAAAATCGAACCCGGATCCAAGGATATTTTTTCCAAGAAGACCTTTTTCAGTTGCCTGTTTAATTGCGACTTCAAGACGGTGTACAGCAAGCGGATATTCTGCTCGAATATAAATAAATCCGTGATGTGAACCGATTGCCTTACCGCAGATTGTCATAGCTTCAAGGATAGAACGAGGGTCTCCTTCAATAGTAGAACGATCCATATATGCACCGGGGTCGCCTTCATCAGCATTGCAGACAACGTATTTTACGTCACCCTTTGCTTTAAGACCCGCATCCCATTTAAGACCGGTAGGGAATCCTGCACCGCCGCGTCCGCGGAGACCGGAATCCTTAACTTCCTGAACAATCTGTTCAGGCGTCATCTCAAACAGGGCTTTTTCGAGTGCAAGATATCCGTCACGTGCAATGTATTCTTCAATACTTTCCGGATTAATAACACCGCAGTTACGGAGTACGATACGGATCTGTTTTTTATAAAACGGAATATCAGAAACTTCTTCCGTAGTTTTTTTATTCTTGTCATACAGCAGCCGTGGAACTTCACGGCCTTTTACAATCTGTTCGGCAATAATCTCGTGTGCATCTTCCGGTACAACGTTCACATAAAACGAATCTTCCGGTAAAACTTTTACGATCGGGCCTTTTTCGCAAAATCCGAAACAGCCGGTCTGAACGATCTGTACTTCATCAGCAACGCCAAGCGCTTTCGCTTCTGCCTTGAGGTTTTCATAAATTTTTTTTGATGAGCTTGATTCGCAGGCAGTACCCCCGCATACAAGTATATAATGTGAATATGCCATCGTTGTCTCCTATTTTTTTGTTATGATGTCGGCAGCGGGCTTATCGATGATAAGATTATCAAGCAGTTTCTTTCCGATAATATGCTGCTCGACGATTTCCTTCGCTACATCTGCTTTTACATCACCGTAAATAACACGAGGCATTTCCGGCACAACAACTTCAACTGTCGGTTCATGCGCACACAGTCCCATGCATCCTGTCTGACGAAGCATAACACGATCCGCAAGTCCTTTTTCTTCTATAAGCTTGAGAAAAGTATTGAATGTATCTTTTGCACCCGAAGCAATACCACAGGTTCCCATACCGACAATAATCTGTATTGTTTTACCTGCTGTTTCGCGTTTTTCAACTTCTGTTTTCATCTGATTGCGCATTTTGCGCAGTTCTTCCAATGTCATAGTATTCTCCTAGAACATCACTGCAGGTTACACGTCATGAATGACGCGCCGTACAGTACACTTCTACTGCATTAAAAAAGTACAATACGTACTTTTTCATACTTCCTGGGATTCGATAAACTTCCGGAGCAGTATCTGCGATCCGGCAGATTCGAGCTCGCCGCCCAATGCATCCTTCAGTTCATTCCGGTTTAACTTATAATCAAGCTTCGCCTCATCATCCTTTCTGTGTATATCCATGTCGTAGTTTCCAGGAAGCGTCAGTATATCAAGAAATAAATCCTGAAGATTCCCAACCGGCGGGGTATCTATATTCGCCAGATTGAATCCCATAATCACTTTCGTTCCTTTTCCCGGCACGGATTGAATATCCCAGAAACCGTCTGTTTCTTCCGCTGTCTGAATAAGGAACGGAATTCCCAGTCCGACTTTTCTGCCCGGATGTTTTTTACCGTCAGTATAGAAAGGATCCTTAGCCCTCATAAGCGTTTGACTGCTCATGCCTTTCCCATTATCCGCTACCGTAACGTTAAATGCATCCTTAGTCTGTATGCATTCAAGCGCTATACAAGTTGCACCGGCTTCAACACTGTTCGCAGTTATATCAGCTATCATATCGCACAATGTATAATGCATAACAGACCGTTTCTTTTATGCGCTGCGGTATTTATCCAGAATTCCCTTTACCTGGCCTTTTGTAAGCTTCCCGTAAACATCGCCGTTAATCGACATAACAGGAGCAAGACCACAGCAGCCTATGCAGCGGACCGGTTCGACAGAAAACAGACCGTCTTCAGTTGAAGTCATTTTGTCTGTAAGCTTAAGAAGAGTACGGGTTTCATCAATAATATCCTGACCGCCTTTCAAGTAACAGGCTGTACCAAGGCAAACGCTGATTTGATTCTTTCCGGGCTTCTGCGTTTTGAAGAAGTGGTAGAATGAGACAACACCGAACACACGTGCGACCGGTATTCCGGTAAGTTCAGAAACTTCCATAGCTGCATCTTTTGAAATGTAGCCTTGTTCCTCCTGCACATGATGCAGGATCATAATGAGATTACCCGGTTTATCCTTCCAGACCTTTATAAAATCATAAAGGTCCTTAGAGAATCCGGCTTTTCCAGCTTTTGCCATTTTTATTCTCCTGAACAGCAAATATATTTTATATTCCCGATTTCCTATAGAAACCGATGGATTCGAGTTTGCCTTCCATTATAAATCGAAACAGTCATTTTGCGAAGGGATATTACGTTATATTACCGAAAGATTACCACGTTACGGTATATAAAAGTGGTTTCGATGCTGTAAGAATATCTGTCAGTGGAACAGTTACTGTCTTTTTTTTGCCGTTTCCGCCGGGACCATACAATATAATATTTACCTGTGCTGCCGCTACTTCGTCGCCAAGAGATTTCCCGTACACGGACGAAATAAGATCCGTATATTCCGCCGGCGTCATTGTATCACCGTTGAATACCGGGGCCATGAACAGATCTATATACGACTTAACCGTTTCCGGAAGGGATGTATAAAGCGCTGAAAGTTTTTCCGGAGATATAGTAAGACTGATACTGTCCGCCGTTCCGGAAATGCAGCCGGAAACAGATACAGAGTCTTTTGAACCGCGGGGAAGTAATGCTGAAATTTTTAACGAAGTATCTGATTTCGATGATACGTTTACCCCCGGAATCCCGGCTTCCTCAAACTGTCCAGTAATTGTCTGAATATCAAAAAGCGGACCGGAATTTTCTTCCGACAGAGATTTCATCATTTCGACAAACGCATTTCCAAACTCTGCGTCATAAGCTACAGAGGTATTCCCGTCAGAACCCCGACGTATTTCAATGGATGCTGTACAGGCAGAAAGAAACATCACACTCAAAAAAACGGATGCCGTCAGCAGATATTTAATCAATTTCATACTTCCCACCTTATCTTCTGCTATTTAGTAAACATGGAAAGCGGAAAAGTTACACGCACACCTGTCGAAAGAACAAGCCCCGCAGTTACAGACTCGGAAAAGGAAAGCGCTGCTCCGTCTGTGTCATTAAACACGGTATAACAGAGATCCTGAATAATCCGTACCTGCACCTTTCCATGTGTAAATGACGGCAGACAGAATGATATACCTGCAATTCCGGGAAAGAAAGACGACTTTATTTCGGTTTCAGTTGCCGGAAGAGAAGGAGAACCTATTGTAATGACAGGGCCTGCATATATACGCATAAAATCAGTAAACGATAGTGTAAACACAACAGGTATCTGGAAAGTGTGCACCCCATAATTCCAGCGCATCATTATGCCTGCACCGGGATTTAACGGCCATTTTGTCACAGTCACGTCAGCCTGTACATTAAGACCGCGGTAGTTCGGAACGAACTGATTCGTGGTAAAAAGAGACCAGTCGGGCGATAAAGAAAAATTACACATCAGACTATCCGAAAAAGATATTCCGCCGGATGCCCCAGATTCCGCAGAACGCCCTTCCCCTGCCGATCTTTTTTCTGCCGCAGGTTCGATCAGAGAACTGTCTGCAGAATTGTCTTCTTTGTCCTTATCAAAACTGTACGAAGAATCTCCCGGTTCAAGAAATTTTCCAGCACCTGCATAGTGAGCTTTCCAATATGATTCATTAAGAGAGGATGCTATCACACCATTATTCGGACCGTCACTGGCGGCATGAATAAACTGCCGCTTTCCTATATATAAGCCGACATGCGAAACAGTTCCCGCCTCAGTCGTTTTAAAAAATACAAGATCCCCAGGTTCAAGACTTGTGTCAGGAATTACTTTGACAAAACTGTACATCGCCTTTGCAGTACGAGGCAGCTGTACATTCACCGCATCGTGTGCAATAAAATAAATAAATCCGGAACAGTCAAAAGAATCAGGACCAACAGCACCGTCCGCATACGGGAAACCGATATATTTCTTCGCATCAGCTACAATTGTCTCCCTCTGGACTTGTGCATGAGCGGAAGTCAGTTCTCCCGCCGTGACCGGGATGCATAAAAAAAGAAATAGTATAAAAACAACTGCGGCATTATGCCGGGATTCTGATAATTTATTCATATCTTAATTATTGGCACTTTTTGCAACTTTTTTCACTCTTATCTGTCAAATTATGGTAAAATACAGGACATTGAGGTTTATTATGGCAGATAAAGAAATACATCCGTGGACATTTCTTGATACATACCGCGGTAAATTATTTAATACAAAATGGCCGACATTTCCGCAGGTTCTTATGATTTCTGCAGACAGATATCCGGACAGCCCCTGTTTTACCGATTTTGACGGTCCGAACGGCTCAAAACGTACGTTTACCTATGCACAGGTTCTTGTAAGCGTCAAAAAACTTGCGAAGTGGATGGTTGCAAACGGTATAAAAAAAGGCGACAAAATAGCAGTCACCGGAAAAAATTCTCCTGAATGGGGTACCGTTTATCTTGCCGCACTTTTTGCTTCCGGAATAATTGTTCCGCTCGATTATGCACTTCACGACAATGAAATTGAAAATCTGATTCAAACCGCACAGCCGGCAATGATTTTCGCCGATGAAGAAAAATATGACACACTCTCCCAAAAAAACGGTAAAGTATATTCGCTCTGCGGAAAATACACGGAAACATATGTATATAATCTTGAATCAGAAAAAAACGTACCGGAAAATCCTCCTGCAGAACCGGACGACGTGGCAGCAATTCTGTTTACATCAGGAACAACAGGGACCCCGAAAGGTGTCATGCTTACTCACGAAAATTTTATTTCAGACTGTTATATTGCGCAGTCGAATTTTAATCACGGAAACGGCGACGTATTCTATGCACTGCTCCCGATTCACCATGCATATACAATGCAGGCAGCCTTTATTAATCCGCTTTCAACCGGCGCAGAAATCGTATTCGGAAAAAGCATGGCTGTCTCACGTCTTATGAAAGAACTGCGTGAAGGAAAAATTACCGTTATGCTCGGTGTCCCGCTCCTGTACAATAAACTGCTCGCAGGTATTACGAAAGGTATTCGTGAAAAAGGGCCCCTTGTTGCAGGGCTCATGAAATTCCTTATGGGACTTTCATACATTATAAAAAAGATTACCGGAAAGAATCCCGGAAAATCTCTTTTCAAGGCAGTACTCCAGCAGGCAAATATCTACACACTGCGTGTCGCTATCTGCGGAGGAGGACCTCTTTCGTCCGGTGTATTCAAAACATACAATGCCGCCGGGATCAACTTCATTCAGGGATACGGTCTTACCGAAACCAGTCCGATTCTCGCTCTTAATCCGATCGAGCATTTCAAAATTGAAAGCGTAGGGAAAGATTTTTATCCGTATGAAGAAATTAAAATTATTAACCCTGACAGAGAAGGTATCGGTGAAATTGCAGTAAAAGGACCGATGGTTATGAAAGGTTATTACAACATGCCTGAAGAAACAAAAAAAATGTTCACAGAAGACGGCTTCCTTAAAACAGGCGACATCGGTAAACTTGACGCAGAACACTATCTGGTTCTCTGCGGCCGGGCAAAAAATATTATTGTTACATCGGGCGGTAAAAATGTTTATCCCGAGGAAATAGAAGATGCATTTCAGCTTTATGACGACATCCAGCAGATCACCGTCCAGGGCTACATTGAGGACCAGAACACACGGTCAGAAGGTATTGAAGCGCTCATTTATCCAAGTGATGAAGTATACAACAGACTTGGTGTAAAACGCGAAGAAATGTTTGCATCCGATGATGTTAAAGAAATTATTCAGACCGACGTCGATACAGTAAACAGAACACTTCAACCGTATGCAAGAATCAGCCGTATAGAAATACTTGAAAAACCTCTTGCAATGACAACAACGCTCAAAGTAAAACGAAGCTATAAGTAATAATTACTATACACCGGTAATGCACATCATGTCTTATAACTATAACAATATATAGTTATAAGACATTTTTTTTTATTTCTTTGACAATTAAAAAAATTTGTTTATATACTTTGAGGTATCTGAAATCGCAGGAGTATATATGTCATGAAAAAATACAATGGAAAATCAATTTACGAAGGTGTAGCCGCAGGCATTATAAAATACTACAGGAAGATTGAAATAGATACTTCCCGCCGTGAAATTGTTAATGCTGAAGCAGAAGTAAAACGATATGAAGCAGCACGCAGCACCGCAGTCAGACAGCTCAACGAAGTCTGCAAAAAAGCAAAGAGTGAAGTCGATGAAGATACTGCCGCAATTTTTGATGTACAGGCAATGATGCTTTCCGACGACGACTATAATGACTCAATTTATAAAATGATACGCGAACAACACGACAACGCGGAATATGCCGTACAGTCTACAGGAAATAAATTTGCAAAAATATTTTCCGATATGGACGACGAATACATGAAGGCGCGATCGTTCGACATCAAGGATATTTCCCGGCGCGTTCTCTGCATACTTACCGGGCAGGAACCTGAAAGTCTTGCGGGCGCTGTACCGTTCATACTCGCAGCCGATGATCTTACTCCCGCAGAAACAGTACAACTCGATAAAAGTAAAGTACTCGCCTTCGTAACAAAATACGGTTCATCAAATTCGCATACAGCAATTCTTGCACGCACAATGAACATTCCTGCAGTCACCGGCGTTATTGTTAATCCGGAATGGAACGGAAAACAGGCAGTAGTCGACGGTCTTAGCGGCGAAGTAATCATAGAACCTGATGAAGAAACATTTGCCGCACTCAAAAAAAAGCAGGCAGAAGAAGAACTGCACAGAAAACGCCTTATGGACCTGAAGGGAAAAGACGACGTTACAAAAAGCGGCAGACACATTAATCTGTATGCAAACATCGGAAATGTAAATGACGTTGAAGCCGTACTCGAAAACGACGCAGCGGGAATAGGGCTTTTCCGCAGCGAATTTCTGTATCTCGGAAGAGACTCCAGTCCGACGGAAGAAGAACAATTCGTCGCGTATAAAAACGTTGCACGAAAAATGAAAGGTAAAAAAGTTGTCATACGTACCCTCGATATCGGCGCAGACAAAAAAGCAGATTATTTCAGACTTGACCACGAAGATAATCCTGCCATGGGATTCCGTGCAATCCGTATATGTCTCGAACGCCCCGAACTGTTTAAAACACAGCTGCGCGCCATTTACCGGGCAAGTGCATTCGGTACTGTATCAATCATGTATCCGATGATAACTTCCGTACAGGAAGTACGGCGCATAAAAGAAATCTCTGCAGAAGTACGTTCCGGGCTGAGCAAAGAAAATGTTTCGTACGGCAATGTCGAAGAAGGCATTATGATTGAAACTCCGGCTGCTGTTATGATAAGCGAAGAACTCGCAGCGGAAGTCGATTTTTTCAGCATCGGAACGAACGACCTTACGCAATACACACTCGCAATCGACAGGCAGAATTCAAAACTGGATAAATTCTACGACCCGCATCATCCGGCAGTTCTAAAAATGATACATATGACGATAGAAAACGGCCACAAACACGACTGCTGGGTAGGTATCTGCGGAGAACTTGGTGCAGATACGTCACTCACAGAAACGTTCATCCGGATGGGAATAGACGAACTGTCGGTTTCACCTGCAAGCGTTCTTACCGTACGTCAAAAAATCCGCGAAACGACATAAAATACTCATCTTTATCAAAATAACAATTTATTTCTTCAAACCAGACAGACCGTCCCGTGAGTACAACTCAAAGGACGGTTTTTTACTTTATGACTACTGTTATCGCCTGAAATTGGTTTAATTTGGCGTTTTATGATTTATTTTGCTTGACTTTGACGAAAACCGGACTTACACTGAGTTCTGATGAGGTAGAAAATGCTTACAGAAGAACGACTCGGCAGAATAATTTCGATCGTTGATGCAAAAAAAACAGTAACTGTTCAGGAATTGATGACAGAACTGGGTACATCGGAATCCACCATCCGCAGAGATCTTAATACGCTTGACTCTGACGGTCGTCTTACAAAAGTGTTCGGTGGTGCCGTAGCAAAGGGCGTTACATTCAGTACTACGGATGATACGATCCCTGCGCGTGAAAACTGTAATCACGCTGAAAAAATCGAAATTGCAAGATATGCTGCCTCCCTCATCAGACCCGATGATTTTGTTTATCTTGATGCAGGTACGACGACAAATCTTATTATTGATTTTATCGTCGAAAAGAAGGCTGTATTTGTAACCAACAGTTTTTCCCATGCAAAACATCTTTCCGAATCAGGGTTCCACACATATATTCTGGGCGGTGAAATAAAACAACCGACTGAAGCCGTTGTTGGTGAAGAAGCTGTGGAATCACTTTCGAAATACAATTTTACAAAAGGCTTCTGGGGAACGAACGGTGCAAGTCTTTCAACAGGATTCAGCACCCCGGACGTAAACGAAGCGCTTATTAAAAAGGCTGCTATGGCACGAACCCGGGAAAGATTCATAGTCTGCGACGCAGGAAAATTTTCCCGGATTTCATGTGTTACGTTCGCTGATTTCGGTCAGGCAACAGTCATCACCTCAAAAATCAACGATGATGCGTATACAGAATGTAAAAATATTGTGGAGGTCAGCAAATAATGATTTACACCGTAACCGTAAATCCTTCACTCGATTATATTGTCGACGTTGAAAATTTTAAAACAGGCATCGTAAACCGGACAACAGCGGAACGAATCAATGCCGGAGGAAAGGGTATAAATGTTT
This sequence comes from Treponema sp., assembly GCA_023231445.1. Lineage (GTDB taxonomy): Bacteria > Spirochaetota > Spirochaetia > Treponematales > Treponemataceae > Treponema_D. The sequence goes on from JALNVF010000096.1 coordinate 10,979, forward strand.
CTATCGTGCTGCACAATCTGGGTATTGATTCAGTCGTACTCGGTTTTACCGCAGGATTCACCGGAACAAAAATCAAAAACATGCTTTCAGACCAGGGAATTACGTCGGATTTCATCCCTGTAAAATCAGGTATGTCACGCATAAACGTAAAACTCAGATCCGGAGAAGAAACAGAAATCAACGGACAGGGACCGGAAATTACCACATCGGATCTTGCATGTATCTTTGAAAAAATAGACAGCCTTACCGACACTGATATTCTTGTTCTTGCCGGCAGCATCCCGTCAACTCTGCCGGAAACATTATACATGGACATCATGAAAAGAATGCAGTGGAAGAAAACAAAAATCGTAGTTGACGCAACAAATGATCTTCTAAGAAACGTGCTGCAGTACCACCCGTTTCTTGTAAAACCGAATACTCATGAGCTCGGAGAAATTTTCGGTGTAGAACTCAGGACAAAAGGTGATGTGATTACGTATGCACAGAAATTCCGCGAACTGGGAGCCTGTAACGTACTTGTATCAATGGCAGCAGAAGGAGCCGTGCTTATAGACGAAAACGGGAAAATATACCAGAGTGCCGCACCTGATGGAAAAAAGAAAAACTCCGTGGGCGCAGGTGACTCAATGGTTGCCGGCTTTCTTACAGGATATCTGAAAAGCGGATCATATGGAGAAGCTTTTAAAATGGGATTATGTACCGGTTCTGCAAGTGCCTTTTCTGAACAGCTCGCGACCCGGGAACAGGTCGAAAAACTTCTTAAGAAACAGTTCTAAGAAAAATGCTGATAAAATTCAGATGATTTAACCAGTGTTCATTAATTTTTCGGAATTAAAAAACGTACAATGCATGCTTGTCGTTTTTTATCATAATAGGAGGAATGTATGAGAATTAAAGATTTGCTCGATCCAAGAAGCATCAGACTTAACGGATCAGCAGAAAACAAAGATGATGCCATTGCTCAGATTGTTGATTTAATGACGGCAAGCGGCAAAATCGAAAACAGAAATGTATATTTCGAAGGCGTCCGTGCCCGGGAACAGGAAGCTACAACAGCTGTCGGTGACGGGGTTGCGATTCCACACTGCAGAAGCTCTTCTGTAAAAGCACCGGGGCTTGCTGCTATGACAATAGCAGACGGCGTGAATTACGCTGCCCCTGACGGGGAAAAAGTAAAGCTGCTGTTTCTTATTGCAGCTCCGGACACAAAAGACAATATACATGTCGATGTGCTCAGTAAACTTTCAACACTGCTTCTTGACGAAAACCTCATAAAAAATCTGCTTGCCGCAAAAAGCGCCAAAGAGTTCATTTCCATTGTTGATAAAGCAGAAACAGAAAAAGATGCCGAAAGCGGAACAAAAACAGTCGTTATGAACGCAAAAGCAAAACTTCTTGCAGTAACAGCATGTCCAACAGGAATAGCACATACCTATATGGCCGCTGAAACGCTGGAAAAAACAGCAGTCAGGATGGGCTGCTCAATGAAAGTAGAAACACGGGGAGCGAGCGGTACGAAGAATGCACTTACGGCAAAAGAAATTGCGGAAGCCGACTGTATCATCATTGCCGCAGATACAAAAGTTCCTATGGACCGCTTTGACGGTAAAAAAGTAATTCAGTGCAAAGTCGCGGACGGAATAAACAAGGCTGAAAAAATTATTGAAGAAGCTATGTCCGGGAAAGTCGCACAATACCATGCAGAAAAGACGGTATCAGACACCAGTGGCACATACGGAAAAGAAAGTACAGGCCACGTTATTTATAAACATCTGATGAACGGGGTCTCCTACATGCTCCCGTTTGTTGTCGGCGG
>JALNVF010000097.1 GCA_023231445.1 Treponema sp.
CCCGCAGAGAATGCTGCAATGGTGCAGATTAAATTTCCGCTCATCCCAATGAGGACGGATAATATCGAATTTCTTATACATATAGATGAGACAGGCAAATCCGGACACTCCCTGCGAAACGACTGTTGCAAGCGCCGCTCCCTGTACATCCCATCTGCACACAAGAATAAAAATCAGATCAAGCGCAATATTAAGAGCAGAGGAAAGGACAAGAAAGTATACGGGTGTTCTGCTGTCTCCGAGCGCACGTATAATACCGGATACCATATTATACAGAAAAATAAGCGGAATTCCGGCAAAAATAATTCTGATATACGCATCAGCCCGGTCCACAATATCTTCCGGAGTCTGCATAAGCAGCAGGAGCGGACGGCAGAACACGACCGTGAGTACCGCCATAACAAGTGAAAACACCACGCAAAGATACACGGTATTCGCAACATATCTGCGCATTGTCGCATAATCTTTTGCTCCGAACCGCTGGGCAACAGGAATGGCAAAACCGCTGCATACTCCCATGACAAATCCGATAATCAGAAAATTCACGGCCCCCGTGGACCCGACAGCTGCAAGTGCCTGCACACCAAGACTTTTACCGACAATAATCGTATCAGTTACATTATAGAACTGCTGAAACAGATAGCCCAGCAGTACAGGTACCGAAAATCCCAGTATAAGCGAAAACGGATTCCCTTCTGTCAAATCTTTTGTCATGCGATCCTCACACAACTCCCGCGCGTTTAATCTATCGAATTTTCTTTTCTTTTACAACATATTGGTGTATATTTAATTGTGTACAATCTATTTGGATTTTTAACGGAGGTTTATTTATGGAAATCACATTAACTGGAGAGAACTTTAAAAGTGAAGTACTCGATTCAACATCACCTGTACTAGTTGACTTCTGGGCTACATGGTGCGGTCCGTGCCGCATGATGGGACCTGTTGTTTCTCAAATAGCTGAAGAGAAAAACGGCACTCTCAAAGTCGGTAAAGTAAACGTAGACGAACAGGAAAGCATTGCTGCGCAGTACAATATCATGAGTATTCCGACGTTTATCCTGTTCAAAGACGGAAAACCGGCTGCCCAGGTTGTAGGCGGAAGAAGCAAGGACGATCTGCTCAAGTCACTCGGGGTATAACATAAAGCCGGCTTCTGCAAAGCATATATGCTGAATACAGAAGCCGGTTTCATCATCTTTTTTCCGTGAAATATATTCCAGAATTGCAAATCTTATAATATTTTCTACTGCAACCCGCAGGCAATATTTGCAAGCCTTGTGCGCAGCTCTTCATCTCCTGTAGCCAGTACGAGCGTCTCTAACAGGTCATCACCTGCTGCCCAGTAATCGGGATACATACCCCTTCCCTCACCGTGCCATGAGCCACAACTTTCAAGTTTCGGCGCATAATCCGCACTTGCCAGATGGACGATAATTCCTGAATGAGGCAGTTGATAGCCAAAGCAGGATATATATTGCAGACAGCCATGGGTATTTTCTCCAATAACCGTCACCCGCTTTTCTGCTCCGAATAATTCCCTCGCCATTAACACGGTTTCTTCCGACGCTGAACAAGTATTCCTGTCAGTAAGAATAATTACCTGTCCGTCAAATTTATCTTTCCCCGTAACAGGCGGCTTCTTCCGTTCCAGATAGGTATTCTTTACGGGATTCTGTTTCTGAACTTCCAATAGATTTTCAAAGTACTTGACCGTGTTCGTTCTGTCCAAATTCTTATTCCATGCAATTTTTTTCTGTATGACAGCCGGTGAGAGGATATATTCTGAGTACACAAAATTCCGTTCAAAAGTATATAAATTATTCATTGTCTTTCTATCGAAAGTATTCTTTTTTATATTTTTATTGAAATACGTCACTTTTGCATAAAGGCTGTACAGCAATGCTGCGGAATACACAGAAATGCCACCTCCGTTGCTGCGTAAATCGATAATGATATTCTTTTTATCCTGATACCGCACACCCAGTGTAGCATATTTGTCAAATACAAGTTCCGCACCTTTTCTGAACTGAGAGTGCTCATCCGGCATCATAAAAGAAGATATTCCGACATATACAGAATTATCTGTCGTCAGCTCGTGATATTTTATGGCATTGGGATTCCTGACTTCTATGGCCCCATCCGTATATACCGGAAGAGAAACGACGGCATTGTTTATGTGTATATCCATGCCGTCCGTTTTTTGAGATGCCTGAATACCGATTCTGTATACATCCGTACCTTTCGCCGGGTAATAAAATAATGTATCCTTTGTGTCTGTATACGTACTTCCTAAAGGAATCTTATCACTGTCCGTAAGACAGACGGAAAACGTTTCACCGGTTTTATGAACATAGGTATTTGAAAAATACACAGTATACGCAGGACAAAGGCTGCACTGATAGCGCCATGTTGACAGTATAAAGTGAGAATCAGAGATATAGGGACGCAGTTCAGCTTCGACAGCTTTCGCGAACTTTCTGCGTTCTATCTGTTTCTGGCCGGCAAACACGGCTTCAATATGCTGTATGGCAGTATTCATACTAAGGCCGTTTGCAACGGCTGCATCATAACCTGCATATGCCGTTTCCATAAGATATTTCAGCATGGAGCAGTCTTCATTCACTTCATCAGGAGAAAGCACAGCTTCCGTTTTGTTTTCCGAACTGCATTTTTGGACATCTTGAAATTCTACAGGGACAGATGATAAAAGTTCACCTGTATACACTTTTGTTGAGGCACAGCCAAACAAAACAAAAACACAGGCAAGATTGCAACATAGTTTAAAAATAGTTTTATTCATCTTTTATCTTTTCCAGCAGCACCGGATCAACACCCATACCACGTAAATCTCCGTACAGTTCCTCATCCGACGATACCCAGTAGTCTGGTGAATACCCCATACCGTCATCAAGTCCGTGCGGCAAAGAACATGCTGCAGCATGGCGCGAGCAGGGAAGGTTTATACAACACTTCGAATACGGAAGAAAATACAGAAAGCGATTACCAGTTGCTATCAGACCGCAGCTGTTTTCTCCCAGAATGACTACATTCCCGGCACCTTTTAACAGCTCCACAAAAGTTTCGGCAGAGGAAGCCGTTATTCTGTCCATTATCAGAATAATCTTTCCTTTATACCCTTCCAGAAGCTTCTTAATATCTCTTTTTTTCATTTTTCCATTTATTTCATAATAGCGTACAGGTTTTTTTTTCATCTTTTTCGCTATTTTTTGAATCTTTTTTATTTCATACACCATAGCGTCAGGTATATTTTTCTTATCAGAAAGAAAATAATCCTGCATAAACTGCCAGCTCTGAACAATTCCCGGAGACCAGAGATCTGTTTCTCCTATATTAGATTCAATTTTGTTACCACAGAGGCCGGAAAAGAAACGGAAAACATAATCGTCGTCTCCACCCCCATTTCCTCTGACATCTATAACAAGAAGACTTTTCTTTTTTGCCTCAGAAGCATATGCCACAAACGAATCCAGACTTTTTTGCACAGCAGGATCCTGATTAACCAGGTCATCGAGCGTTGTCAGCCTGATATAGGCCTGCGAATCCGTCTGCTGTATTGTCAGGGGACTGGCAGACGCAGGGATGTTTCTCAGCGGCGCCATGGAAACCGGAACGGTTTCTGTCTTTTTCACGTTATCTGCATCTGAAAAAACAAGCTGCATCTGTGCTGTCTGTTTGTCCGACAATGTTCCGATTCTGAATAGCTGTTCCGTCTTACCGGCAGTGTACAGTGGAAACAGATCATGCCCTTCAGACTGATACACCCACCCTTTCAGGACGGATGGTTCTTCTGAAGAAACGACGGTGTATCCGTTGCCGGCTTTCTTTACGACAATTCCTGTACTGTAATAATCAAAGTGACTGAGTACAGGCATCTGAAACGGGGGGGCAGATCTATAAAATAAAGACAGTCCTACGTGAGAGTCAGGCCAGCCGTATAAATTTCTACCTATACATTCAGTGAATTCTTTTCTCTGCATTCCTGTACTCTGTGAACACTCTTCACGGAGACGGGACAGTGCTGCATCAAAATCAAAATACTTACCCTTTTCTATCAGGTCATAATTAACATAGCAGTTCTTTATATAATACTCGAGCATGTCTATGTCTCTTTCCATCTGCACCGGTGTCAGGTTCTCTACAAAATTTTCCATATTGAAAGAAAGCTTTTTATAAGCAACTTTTTCTTTTTTAGTCTCTTTGCCGAAGCAGAACATATTCATGACCATAAGTCCGACCAGAATACCTAAAATTATTTTTTTCATTTAAAACGCCGCCCCCCCTGATTATTCAATACTTGTTTTCATATATCAATTATTTTAGGTCGCTTTATAAAAAAAACAACTCCAAAATATCCAAAAATGACCAAGGTCATGACAAAAGTGCTTTAAAAATGACCAAAGTCACTGTATAATACTTATAACTATAATAAAAGTTTTCGGGGTTTATATGGTTTATCAAAAGGGAGAGAAAAAAACTGTAAAGATATGGCGTATATTTGCAATAACCGGATGTATTGCCTTATCACTTAGTCTTTTCCGTCAGATTGTGTTTCACTGTTCGTACGTGCTGCCTTCCCGAAAAAATATATTCTCATCGGAAGTTCTTCTTATACTTAATGCAGCAGGATGTGCTGCATTCTTATATCTCAGTTTTCACCCGCTGAAATTTAAAGTGTATGGAGCAGTCAGTTTTCTCTATTCTGTTGTGTTCCTCGTCGATGGCCGCAACAGCGCGCTGGGAGTAATATTATATTTTCTGTTTGTTATTACATTGTATGAGGAAGGATTACTCAAAAAAAATACAAAACTAAAAATAGTGTGCATATTACTTTTATTTGCAGCGCTTCTCTCGACGGAAATCCGGTACGGTAGAAAACAGTTTTTGGACGCCTTACTCAATAAAAGTGATTATCTTTTGGTTTTTTGCATAGCACTTTTTCTGATGACAGAGAAAGTACAGAAAAAAAAACATGTCCGGCAACAGATACTTGATTTAACACAGTATCCGGATCTTACCGGCCGTGAAAAAGAATGGATCGGATTAGTTCTCAGAGGTGCTAAATATTCATATATTGCCAGACAATATAATCTGCAAACTGGTACGGTCAAGAATGATATGCATATTTTATTCGACAAACTCGATGTTCCTGACCGTATCGGACTTCTTGCACGCTATAGTGGCTGCAAAATTATTTCGACAGAAAATATTGAGACAGAGGCAAGAGGAGATACTTTACCAATAAAATTAAAATAATCGTAAGGAAGAACAAAATGAAAAAGTGTGTATTGTTTATTTTACTTGTCTGTCTGTCTGTTTCATTAGCTGCAGAAAGAAAGTTGATTTCTTCACAGCCGGTCGAGTACGAAGAAGTGCATCTTTATAATGATCCACACTGCAGCAAAGGGACTATTACGTATGAACAGCTTAAAGAGGATTTGAATAACCTCGTCTATCTGTTTGAGACGGCCTATATTGATTATGACTCAATGGTGGCCAAAGGGTTTGACGGTAAAAAGCTGATTACTGACATTCTGTCTGAATACAACAACCAGAGTCAGATCGACACGAAAAAAGTATATCTTGCTCTGATTCAGGAACTTGTCCCATATATACATGACAGTCATTGTGTTCTCGTTTTTTTCCGTGAGTCTGAATCATTTTGTAAAAAGAACAAGTTTTTCTATACGAATACATTCGTCGAAAAAACGAAAAAGGGTTGGGTGGTATACGAAAGCGATAACAGTAACATAGCAAAGGGCATGAAATTTACCGGTAACGAAGAGAATCTCGTCTATTATCCGGTGAAGGGTAAAAACATTTACCGGGCTGGTGTTTTTGCGGTGGAAAAGCCTGAGACGTTCTCTCTGAATATTAACAATAAAGAATATCCGGTAGAGACGTATGACGACGGTGCAATAGAAATCCGCCCACTGAAATATCATGAGATAGAAACAAAAAACACGGGATATGTCTGTCTCTCTTCTTTTATGCTGCCTGACGAGAAGTCTCCGCTTAGAAAAACTGTATTTGAAAAATATTCAACTCTTGGCCTCAAATGGGGAAAAAAGAAAAACATTATTATTGATTTACGTAGTAACGGGGGAGGAGAAATAAAGTATTCATCGTATCTGTTGTCTCCATTATACTTTAACGCCATAACAGATATGGATGTACCTGCAAGAACAACAATAGACAGCTGGGTTGACAATGTTTTGGAAAAAAAAATATTTATTGAATCGCCTGCTACAGTAAGCCTTATTCTTCAGACCGCCAGAATGATAAATCTCACAGATATGGTAGAAGAGTATACTTCTACTTTTGAGTTTTCAAAAACCTATCCTGCCAAAAAACTGTACAGGAACGTACCGGCTGCAGCAGATGATGACATGACCAAAAACAAAAGAATACCGTTCAAAGGAAAAATTATTTTACTTACCGACAGGAATACGGCAAGTGCCGCAGAGCAGACTGTTGCATTGGCTCAGACATTGTTTGGACCGACGAAACAGGTTTTTGTTATCGGAGAAAATACAAGGGGCTGCATTACGTTCGGCGATGTCCATTTCGCTGTCTTGCCGGACAGCGGCATTTGTATTAATCTTGCTTCCGCTAAAGAAAATAATATAGAAGACTATCCTTCCTGGCACGGAGAAGGGAGCGGCTTTTACCCTGATTACTGGACGAACGGAGAAGATTTGAATGATACCATTTTCATGGTAACGAAAGACAGGGAAATGAAAAAAAAGCTTGATGGAATTGATAAGGCTTTGAAATAAAAGTTTAAGTGCTTGAAAATATAATGGATGTTGCCGATGATTTTATAACCAGCAGCAACACGAAACCATAGCGTTTAACGAAAATTTCAGGAAAATAGTTCTTCATCCTCTGAAAATCATATCTGAACTTTTTTTATATCTTCCATCCCTAAAATTTTCAGCAGACTTATTTATCAATCGATACCGTAAGAACCACACAAGCCTCATCCGGGAAATATTTTCGAGAAAATATCGGAAGCAAAACTTTTTTTCATCGGAGCACCAGCGCTTATTTTGAATGTTCTTGCACCGTCGTTCTGACGTTCCGCGCGCAGAAAAATCATAGTATCTGTTTTGTTTGTATAAAAATACTCGGCAAATTCATACTGGTGAGTAACAAATACGACTGTTATCCGGTGCTCCATAAGCGCGCAGACTATCTGCCGCGAAATCTCGGATCCTTCCCGCTCGTTCGTCGCTGCAAATGATTCGTTGAACAATACAAGTGCATCCGGCTTCAAATGGCCGGCAATGCTGTCCATCCGTGCAAGTTCTTCATCCAGTTTTCCGCTGTTTAAAGCAGAGTCTTCTTCTTTTTTGAAATGAGTGAATATGCCGCTTTTTACGGACACTGTAAGCTGCTCTGCCCCAACGCACATACCGCACTGAGCCATCAGCTGAGCCTGTCCGATACTGCGGAGAAATGTTGATTTACCCCCCTGGTTCGCTCCTGTGACGATGCACAGATTCTTACCTCCAGCTTCGAAATCATTCCACACAACGGAACTTTTCTGAACCAGCATAAGGCTCACATCGTACAACCGACAGGACGACCATTGAGATGCAGATTGAAAGGGAACAACATGCGGCAGGCAGAACGGCATTCCTGTTTTCCGCATCTGCACCATAAGATTACAGCAGCCGATGTAAAATCCTGCTTCATACTGAAGAGCAGCAAAAAAATGCTGCAGATGCTCAGCCGATTGGGCCAGTGCGTCCGTAGATTCATTGAGCGCACGTTCGATCCTCATTTCAAAATCTTTTGTACCGCTTCCATCCTGTTCAGCCAGAGTATATGACGGAGCAAATCTCCAGTGATGCCGGACTTCTTTTTCCTCATTTTCAAGGAGTGCATATTCCGTTCCCTGCAGGTGACTGCCGAACTTTGCTCCTATCAGTATGCTTTTTCTGTTCTCAAGTCCTGTAAGATAGTCGGATACTTCATTAAAATATGCATCATCCAGTTCATGTTCAAATTGTGTAAACAGATTCCGTAATCCATCCGATTTGACGAGAGGCAGAAATATATCTGCTGCAGCCCGAAGCCTCTGCAGCATTTTTACATATATTTGAAGTAACCCGATTGCATTTGAAAATATACCGGAAAGCTCTTTACCCGACAGCCAGAACAACGAACGTTTTTCCTGTGCACGCGCCTCAGTTGTTATATTGTAGAGAATGCGCATACAATCGGGGTGTTCAAGTGCATCGGTCAGTATCTGCTGTCGGTACAATATTGCACGGCAATCAGAAAGAGGAGAAAGCAACGCCGCCGTACAGGATGCACGCATAATTTCGTCGCCGCCGGCCATTGTGTCTATTATATAGCTCAGCCCAAGATCGTCGGTAAGTGTTTCATGATTCGGACACTGCGGGTGGGTATCAGGTAGAAAATCATTGTCATTGAACATCAGATGCACATTCATGTGTTGTATTCAACCTCCTGTTCAGTGATTCATACGTTAATCTGTATTTTTCTGCAATTTGAAGCGCATAGGCAAGTCCGTCAGGAGGTTTTCGCTCTATCTTAAAATTTCTTCTGCCGGAACTTTCTGAATCAACCATACTCATCATACTGACAGTTTCAGGGCCATGCCGGGCAAGTTCATCCAGAAATGTAACAACAACAGATACAGCTCCAAGAGATGCAATCATATCCATCATTTTCATTCCAAGTTCGGCGGCGTCCGCAGCGGTTGTTGAAGAAAATATTTCATTGATAATGATAATACTGTCGGACGTTGCCGTTTTAAGAATATCATGCAGACGAAGGAAATCATCCTGCAATTTGCCGTTCCCAGACGACATGTCTTCCTTACGTTCAAAATGCGTATAGATAGTATCAAACAGTTTTACCTGTGCTGCTGCCCCGGGAACCGTCAATCCAAGTGACGCAAGATAGTGTATTTGACCGAAGGCCCGCGCGTACGTTGTTTTCCCGCCCTGGTTCGGTCCGGTTACGACAATAATCCGTTCAGGATCATTCATAGTAATATCGTTTGTAACAACGCTGCCGTCTTTTTTACATGCAAGAACAATATCAAATGATTCACGGACGAATATACTGCCTGATTTTTTTTGCACGGCAGGAAAACAAAATGAAAGCCCCTTTTCTTCAAGCGGCAGTGTTTCTGCAATCCAGAACAGATAAAAGTTCAATTCGTCGGCAAATTTCAGAAGCATTTTATCTTCAAATTCCGAATACGTAGAACAAAAAGCGCGTAATCCGGAAAAAAACTCTTTATACAACCCCGAAAGAATATGCAAAACAGCTTCTTCCGCGTGTTCATCGTACGGTTCTTCCCGTATAATACGGCGGTATTCCCGTACGTCTCCCTGCCTGAAACGGTCGAACAGCGCATGAATGCGTTCTGCAGAATCAGACTGACCTTCGTACTTTCGTATGCGAAGCGTACGGTCTTTTATCAACATGCAGTAATGCATACTGTCTGCTTCACTGTGAAGTCTTTTTACCTGTTCCCGGAAATTTACAAAAGGAGCGGATTTGTAATATTGTTTAAGATAACCGATGCAGCCTGATAATCCGGCCGACTTAAAAACAAAATTACGGCTTTTTTCATAACATTCAGTTACTGCATTACAATACCGTTCCGCACAATAAAACAAACGCCCCTGTACCATATATCGTGGAACAGGTCCGGCAAAATCAGGAAAAGTCTTCCTGATGGTATTCATTTCTCCGTTGACGTTACAGATTAAATTTGCAAAATCAGAAAACAGCTCCCTTGCCTCTTTGTTCTCCAGATCCCGCATAACATCCTGACGGTACTGTATCAATTTTGTTTCGGACAAAGGAGTATACAGTACGGAACGAATTTGATCAGAAGCCGCCGTAAAACCAGTAAACAGCTGATCAAGTCCGAGATCTTTAAAACACGCCGGCTGATTTTTCTGCAGATTACAGACAGTTCCTTCCGGAAAGAGAATACTGTAAGTCATAATCATTCCACCTGAGTTTTACAATTTTCCGGTTAAAACTGTACTGTGACAGAACATTTTATTCAATCGTTCCTGTAAGCCTCTTCACCAGCCCTGCAAACTCCTCCTGTGTAAGATATCCGCCGTCCACAAAATGAGCGGCAAGTTCGTGCTGAAGGTTCTGCACGTCAGCCACCGGCTTTCCAAGCATCTGCTCAAACGAATACTGCAGAAGCCGGTAATCGCGGAATTCCTTTATTCCCATCTCATTCGTTTTCTGGTAATCGGCCGCAATGTCCTGCCAGTCCGCACCGCAGAATGCCGCAAGCACCGCCGAGGTTACGCCGGTACGGTCTGTTCCGAGTCTGCAGTGGATATAATACGGCCCTGGATGAGAATCGATAAATCGTACTATCTGCTGCATCATATTCCCGAAATCAGCTTCGGCAGAATGATAATAAACGGTATTATACGAAGTATCTATGAACAGCTCGTTCCCTGCGTCAATAATGGCCTGTTCGTACGGAGATATTGATTCACCGGCTGCTTCCGAAGGCTTTTCATCACCGGAAAGTGTTATAATCGATTTTATGCCGTTCGTTTCAAGTAATTTTTTTACAAGTTCAAGCCGGGGCTGCTCAGTATCGTACTGCGCGCGCGACTTTTTATACGGATGATAGCCGCGCCACAGCATTGTTGTTCCCGGCACCTGCCGGACGTTTGCTAAAACAGCAGCCTGTGCCGGATCACTCAGATCAAAATCAGACAGCTTCTTTACACAGTCTGCAGTCGCGGTATTTGCGACAACAACAGCAGGATCGTCACCTGGAAAGAGAACCAGATTGTTGGTTGCCATCTGGTATCCCGGAATTTTTGAAACAGCCTGCGGTTCTTTTGCATATTTACTGCTTTTTACAAAAATATAAAATTTAAACTCCGGAAATCCGGAATTTCCGGGAATGCGTACTTCTGCAGCACTTTTTGTAAGCGTCCATACGTTTCTCCTGTATTTTGTCATGCTCCACGCTTCATCCGTTCCCTTTTTCCATCCGTTAAAAGAACCTTCAACATACACATGGTCAGTATCTGCAATTTTATACAGTGCCGGATCAAAAACAAATACAACAGTACCGTCGCCGGTAATCTGATACCCAAGCTCTCTGTTCTGTTCATTTAAAGTAAATGTTTTCTGTACGCCGGGTAAAACATTCTCGTTTTTCTTTCTCGAAGCCGCTGCATTCATAATAACTGCTGCCGTCATAATCACCACCAGTACTGTTTTTTTCATTCTCATACCGCCTCTTTTCTGATTATACGTTATGTTTTTTACCTGTCAAGAATATAATTATATTATTTAACATAAGTAACAGAAAAATATAAATACATAAATACTTTTATTACATTTATCAGAGTAATCATAAAATGTTTGTATTCTCAAAAACTGAGATAATTATATATAACTAAAACTGTCTGAAATTATACTTTTATGACGATATACTATATAAGGAGAGGTATATATGCCGTTAAAAGTAACAACAAAAAAGAATAATCTTTCAACATCGTGTGGTAAAACTCCCTTTCTGTTCATAAGCAAAGAAGAAGGAAAAATATCCCTCCAGAAGCTGCTTGACGAAGCAGCAGATGCAAACACGACCGTTACACGGGCAGACCTTGCCGCAAGTATTCAGATTCTGACGGAAACAACGGAACATCTCCTCTGCGACGGGTACCGGGTGGAATTTCCGTTCGTCGATCTGTATATGAAAGCAGAAGGAGCTGCAAAGGATCTTACCGTACCGTTTACACCAAAACGGATCAAATCAGGTCATACGTTTTCCCTGCATGCACTCGTACAAAAAAAGGAAGAAAAAAAACTCAGACAGGAAGTCCGGTGGATGCGTGTGATGCATAATATTTACGGACACTCTCCCGTCATCAGCAAACTGACGTATTTTGACGACGACAGTACAATTGCCGTTGCAGGCCGTCATCTTGATTTTGATCCTTCGATAAGCAGAAACGGATTATGTCTTAAATTAAAAGGGGATACCCGGGAAATTGCGCCGGAACGGTATATTTTTAAAAAGAGTACGGAAATCATTGCGAAATTTCCGCCGCTTGAAGCTGGAGACTATTATGCAGAAACAACCAACAACAACCATTCCTGTTGTTACCCCTTTTCCATATAGTAAACGGCAGGTCCCCACACTCCTGAGCCGGCACATTTACGGCAGAAGGTCTGTACAAAATGACATGAATCTCCCCGCACTTTTGCCAGCGCATCAGTGATAAATATTCAGCTTATCACTGATAAATATATAACGCATCAGTGATAAAAAATCCGCGCATCACTTGCGCGCTGCCCATTTTACAGTGACGCGTCAAGTAAACGTCACTGATCTACAAACAGGATTTAATTGATCAACTGATCAAATCAAGCCTTATTGCAACTCATTACAAGCAGAGTTCCATTCCATTTATAGATTAATACAAGTGTTGTTGCTTACTTTTTTCCGTGTTATACTGCTTGAATTATGAGCGAACGCTGTTATAACTGTTTCCGTCCTGTACAATACTGTCTCTGTAAATATACAAAACCCGTAGATGCAGGAGTAAA
>JALNVF010000098.1 GCA_023231445.1 Treponema sp.
ATTGATCTGTGTATAAATGCAAAGGAAGGACTCCGGCTGCTGAATGAAAATACAAAACCGTTCAAACAGATTGTTATCCAGCCGGGCGCATCTGATGAAGAACTGACTGCATGGCTCGACGAGCACAAAATTCCGTATATCGACGGATGTCTCTTAACAGGCCTGTCTTTATACGCAAAAGACAGAAAGTAACAGATCCGGATATATGTCATCACTGCTTTATACAGTAATCAGCAATTTTTCAGTTATAATCGATTATCGGATATTTCTCCTGTGTCTTATTAACAAATCCGTTTTCTATTAATTTGATCATGACCGGAACAAATGCCGGATCAAACTGTCTGCCGGCATTCTGTTCCAATTCTTTTAAAATGACTTTCAAAGGTAAACTGCGGCGGTAACACCGGTTGCTGCTCATGGCATCAAAAGAGTCAGCTATACAGATAATTCTTGCACAAAGCGGAATTTGAAAACCGGCGAGTCCGGAAGGATACCCTTTCCCGTCAAAACGTTCATGATGATAAAGTGCACCGTCTCTGATTCCGGGTATTGCAGTAAAATTCTGCAGCATTTCACCACCAATTACTGTATGAGATTTTATTACGCTGTATTCCTCATCTGTCAATCTGCCGTTTTTTTTCAATACTGCGTCAGGAATACTGATTTTTCCACAATCATGCATAAGAGCAATATAATAAATCTGAGTAACCTCGTTATGATCTATTTTCATACACCGGGCCATTTCAGCAGCATATTCCGCAACTCTGGTTGAGTGTCCTTTTGTGTATGTATCTTTTGCATCAATAAAACTTGTCAGCGTATTCATAGACTGTACAATAATTCTGGAATCAAGTTCCTGCCGCTTCCGGTATGCCGCGGTGCGTAATTGTATTGCAGTATAGATAATCAGTATAATGCACCACAAAACAAACAGTGCTGCTGCTGCCCGGAAAACAGGCAGCTTCTGCATACAGATAAGCCTGTATCCCTTCAGCGTATAACTTTTCAGAGACATCAGATTAACTGCGTAAAGGACAGCACCGAACGTACTTGTACTGTGCGGCAGTACTGTAGCAGGATTTCCCTCTGCAACAAAAGTTAATCGTTTTCCGCTGCTCATAAACAGCCCGTTCCATGAGCTGTCTATCTTCAAATTACCGGAAAAAATAAGTTCTGCCTTCCAGTTCTTAAATGTAATTTCAGAACCGTTCTTCAGAATACCATCATACTGAGCTCCCGCTGGAATATCAGGATGAAGAGATTCATCGATCCACTGTTTTGTAACTGTCACAGACAACGATAATCCGTCCTGAGGAATATTCAGATTGTCTTCTGTAAAAACATACGTATGAAGTACGCCTGACTGATAAATGCAATAACAATACAGTGCAATGAAACAAATAACCAGAATAACAAATGTAATTATAAAGGATAAAAGCGATGCTTTGTACTTTTGAAACTGTATCATTTACTATACCTTCTTTAATAACCAGCAACTGCGCTTCAATTGGTAGAGTAATATCCTCTTTGCATGACTAAACACTCTATTATATCTACTATATCTCAAAAAAAAACAAAAAACAATGATTGTGAATCAACCATCAGTGATCCTTTCAATTCATATATTGATGATTGTATTATCCAAATAGAACACAGGAACAGTACTTCGTTCAAAACCGGTACGTACAGGAAAGCGACAGCTCCTGTATTCCTGCCGCCTTCTGTATGTCAGGCAGCACAGCCGCTGCATTTACCGTGAATGAACCTGCCGGTATAATTTCCAGATTCAATGCAAGCAGATGTATATATTCCTGTACGGATGATGCCTGCCCTGCAAGGCTGTCCGGTGAGGTCCGGGTAAACAGCCAGGTCACCGACGACGACAGTGCAGGGGTAAAAGAAAAACTGCTTATGGTGCATATTTTTACCGTACCGGAAAAAGGATAGTACAAAGTTTCCGCTCTGAGCGACAGGGTATGGGCCTGAGCTGCATCAAATGCGGCAACCGAAAATATTTTTGAAAGTCCCAGACTCAGCATAGTGCACTCTTTTGTCTGTTCTGAAGGAGTATATTTTTTTTCTGTTCCGGATGAACCGGTAAACGACAGACTGTCTTTAAACAGTGAAAATGCAGCGCACAGATTATAGTCAACATACAAATTTCCGTCTGCCGCGGCATAGAACTGCTGCTCTGCAGCGGTAAAATCAGTAAGGTATCCTGCTTCAACTGTCTCAATCTGTTCAAGATACGACATGAACATAATTCTGCCGCCTGCGCGGGGATATCCGCTTCGTCCTGAAAGGGTCGAACCGGAATCTGCTAAGGCAGAATACAATTCACTCTCTCCGGAAACAGCCGCTGCAGAACCCGATTCAAGCGGCAGTACTGCAACAGGTTCCACTGCCAGTTTTCCGTCCAGCAGCGGAACAGACGCATTCACTATCCAGTCTGTCGAAGTTCTTAAATCACTTAATGAAGATTCCGTTCCGCCGCTGAACACTGTTTCCGAGTTCTTAAATGATTCCGGTTCCGGACCGAACACAATATCGCCGGCATTAAAAACAACACCATAACCCCAGCTTAACGGCATTTTTCCAAGACTCAGCCGCATCCGCTGACCGGTAAACCATGGAAAACGGAGTTTTATATATGCTTTATCAAGTGATTCACTCTTCTGATCCGAAATAACTGCATTGCCGGAAATATCGGTACATGCGTAATCCGAAACAGTTCCGCCGAAATACGCACGGACAACAGTTCCGGAGGTAACTGTCATCAGAAGCTGTACAAGACCGTTCGAAACAAGGGTATTTTCCGGTACTCCCTGTGCATCAGATTCTGAATCAGTAAGATGCAGATATGCCGTACCAAATGAGAACTTTCCCCCGAACGAGACATCCTGTGCCGGCAGGAAACGTGTCAGCAGAAAAAAAATGACAACCGGTAAAAAAAACTTTTTTACCATGTCAGATTCTCTCTCGAAAAAATTTTATCATCAACAGGTTTGTTAATGATAACAGTTTCAATTGTAAGAACTGTCGTACTGTCTTTCTTAAGAAGATCCTGCATGATCATTTTCGTGGCTATATAAAATCCGCTGACTTTCTTTATGTCTCCGGAATGCAGTTCCCGCAGCGCCCTGCCGCTTGCGCTGTACAGAACGGTTTTCAAACTCACATACAGTTCAGCATCTATCCAGAGTTCCTGACGACGGTACGTTTCCCTGCTGTTCTTTGCCGTCAAAAGGACATGGTAACACGAACGTCCGTCTACAATTTCCGTACCGGCCAGACTACTGGTATAACGGTCACTGATTGAATTTTCTCCGGTCAAATCTTCATAGGAAAAATCACTACCCATAAGAGAATCCTTTAAAGCGCTTCCCTGCAGGCGGATAACTTCTTCCGCATCCGGATAGAATAAAAAAACAGATGCACCCTGCCGCAGGATTTTCTGTCCCTTATCAGGTCCCTTATCTATTTCGATGAGGGTATCACCGTTCCTTCGATTCCAGCTTTTAAATGAACTTTGGGCTGTACCAAGACTGTTAGTTGTCTTCATTGTACTTTCCGCGTACACCGTATCATAAACCGTATTAGCTTCAAACTTACTGATTATCGTGTCGATATCTGCCGCAGAAATACCTGCTGCAGTAAAAATTGAAAAAAGAACCGCAATTACCCGTTTCATTATACCTCCTGACAGCGCATTCCGTCAGTTTTCCGTTCGTAAAGCCTCTGCCGGCTCCACCCGCATGGCCTGACGTGCAGGCAGTATACATGCGGCAACTGAAATACATATTCCTGTCACAAAAATAAGAATATACCGTGAAAAAGCAAGCGACGGATAAATCCATGCGGACAAATTCATGCCCTCAACCGCACTGCCGCCGGCTGCATACATATTGAATCCCTGTGTATACCACAAATTAATAATAACAGCACCTGCTGCACATCCTGCAAGTGCAGCCGAGCCGGATGTCATAATAATTTCGAGCAGTATCATGCCGAAGACAGTGTATTTACTCATACCGAGCGACATCAGTGTGCCTATCTCTTTTCTCCGTTCCAGAACGGACATCATTGTGGTATTGAATATGACGGTCGATGCCAGAAGAAAGAAGACGACTGCTACAAAAAAATAAATCGTATCCATAAGATCAAACAGAGCATAGACAGATCCCGTCTTCTTCCATGGCAGAATCTCAAGCGGCATTTCCATGGTCCCGGCGGAAGCTTTTTCAAGCATCTTTATCTTCTGTATTATTCCGTCACTTTCCGACTCAGACATATTTTTACGGGTATAGACAAAAATCTCCGATGCATTACCGTCCATACGGAGAATACCGGACAACTCCCGCCAGTCCATAAAACAACGCATGGAATTGAAATCAGTATCACCCAGATGAACTACGGCAGCAACAGTAAATGTCGCACCGTTTGATCCGCCGGCTGCGGTACGGGTAAAAAAGGTAAATTTGTCACCGGCATGAAGTCCAAGAGCATCAGAAAGCGTTTTTGTTATAACCGCAGTTTTCTGTCCGTTTACCAGATCTGTATTGTTTCCTTCTATAAACAAAGTACTTCTGTTGGAAAAAAGTCGTGTTTTATTGTAAGAAACTCCGGTTAATACAGCTGTTTCTATTTTATCATTCCGATATATAGAAGCCGCGGCTGTTATCCGCTGTTCGGTTCCTGTAACACCGTCAATTGATTCAATCTTCCGCGTAAGTTCGTCTGTCGCCGGAATAAAAAACTGCAGCGGCAGAATCCGTTCATTTTCTGAATAGCGTTCTGTTCTGATGCGGATATTACCGGTAACATCGTTCACGACATTGTTCTTCATATCTGAAACCGCGCCGGAATCAAGAGAAAAAAGCAGACAGACAACAAAAGCAACAAGTGCTATCGTACTACCGGAAAGTATTGTCCGCTGACGGTTCCGCATAATGTTCCTGAAAGCCATTGCAGGAATAACAGTTTCTGCAGATTGTTTTCTTTTATCCTTCATACATGTTACTCCTGACTGTTAATTACGGAAAATATCCGCAATCTCTTTTTTCAAAAGACCGTGCGCCGGAATAAGTGCGGAAAACGACGCAATACAAAGAGCTCCTGCCGGAATGAATAGAAATCCGATAATATGCCAGCATGAATGCATGACAAGAGAAACCCGGTATCCTATGTCTATATCACCCATCATACCGGAAAAGTCTATGCCGTAGTTCACCATGAACCAGGTCACTGGTATTGAAACAAACACACCTATAATACATCCGAGAACACCAATAAAGAATCCTTCCGTCATAAAAAGCACTTTTACGTATCCTGACGAATACCCGAGCGCTTTCAGCATGCCGATTTCATTTTTCCGTTCCATAATCGACATGAGAATAGTATTTGATACTCCGACGGCGGAAATGACGAACATAAAAAAAATCATGATTCCGGAAATGCTCGACTTTGTATTCTGCAGCGCAACCACATCCTGCGCCAGTTCCTGCCACGAATAGACGGAAAGCCCTGTCTGTGCTGACTCAGCAAACGCTTTGTCGAATCTGGCAAAGGAAGCCGGTTGTTGTGCAACAGTTCCAAGATTCAGGCAGACCTCAGTGACCGCACCGCCGAGTTCAAGCATATCGTTAAGATAATTCAAATCCATATAAACAGCGGTCGAATTGACGACAGGATTACCTGTACGGACAATCCCTGTTACAGGAACGTCCATTGTCTGAATGAATCCTCCCCTGCCCTTACACTGCACGGTAATATAATCGCCGACAACAACGCCAAGATCATGTGCAATACCGCTTCCGAGAACGACGGAAGTGCCCTCCGTAGTTCCGGAAAACCATGAACCGGATTCAACACAGCGGGACGTATCGAAAACAAATCTGTCGCTTTCGGGGTCGATCCCGTACAACAGCCCGTTCAGAGAACCGGTAAGACCGTCGGTATTACTGAAAACAAGTTCACATACCGCACTGTACCGGAGCGTATATTTTACGGAGGCAAACGTACGGTTCATCCATTTTTCAAATACTGCCTGCTGACTGCGGCTGATAAGAAAATTAACAGGGAATGTCTTCCGTTTCTCAAAATAACCGCCGGCATAAATTTTTGCGCCTGAAGTCTCGTACTCCATCATATTAACAGACGATTCCTGATCCAAACCTGCAAGCAGCCCGTCAGTGAAAATCGAAAACAATATACCTGCTGCAATAGCAGCAGCAGTAATGACAGACCGTCGTTTATAGCGCAGCATATTTTTCCATGCCATAGAAAAAATCATATACCTGTTCCTTCGCGTTCCACGAGTCCGTCCTTAAGAAATATAACGCGGCTGCAGTGCTCCATGACCGTCCGGTCATGCGTAGAAAATACGAAAGTCGTCCCGTACTTCTTATTCAGATCTTTCATAAGGTCAAGTATGGTACGTGATGTATGTGAATCAAGATTGGCTGTCGGTTCGTCTGCAAGGATGACTGCCGGTTTTTTAACAAGTGCACGCGCAATGGAAATGCGCTGCTGCTGTCCGCCGGACAGTTCACCCGGTTTTCTGTACTGAAGACCGTCGAGTCCGACTTCCCTCAAAATACCGTTTGCCATACTCCGGATTTCTTCTTTTGTATATCTTTTCAGGAGGATCAGCGCAAGTTCCACATTCTCCTGTGCAGTCAGCACCGGAATAAGATTATAGCTCTGAAAAATAAAACCGATTTTTTCCTGCCTGAGCACATTCTTCTGCCTGTAGTTCAAGACGGAAATATCGTGTCCGTCAATACTGATTTTTCCGGAAGTTATTGAATCAAGGCAGCCGGTCAAATTAAGCAGCGTTGTTTTCCCGGAACCGGATGGTCCTGCAACCGCGGTAAATTCTCCGTCTTCAATTTTCAGAGACACCCCACGGAGTGCGTGGACAGCTGAAATCTCATCTTTTCCGCCGTTCTTCAATTTTTTCCTTTCACCGGCATTATCCGGGAAATATGTTTTTACGACATTTTCAATTTGTATCATCGTAAGTCGTCCCTCCTTCTTACAGTCTATTTTTTTACGCGGGAAAGAAATCTTTCAAGAGATTCCATATATTCAATCAGTGCTTCCTTTCCGGCCGGTGTTATAGATACATCTGTTCTGCTCTTGTTATCATCAATGTATTTTTCCATACTGATATATCCGGCATTTTCCAGCGTTTTAAGCTGAACAGACAAATTGCCGGACGACATTCCCAGCGCATCCTTTATGTCGGGGAATGTTACCGCATGTTCTTTGTCAGAAGCCAGTAAAACCATAATTTTCAGACGCGGCGGTTCATGAATGATTTTATTCGGCTGAAAATTTTCCATATATTTTCAATGTCCCATAAATAAAGCCAAAAAGCACAGTGATGCTTCCCGTAAGCCACAGATCGTAATTACCCTTCATAAAGTAACCAGAATAAGTATACAAAAAATCGAAATTCGCCTGAATTATCTTTCATATACATACCCACTTAAACAAGTTTATAGCATAAACCTATTTATATAACAAATATACAAAAGTATACCGGGGATGTCAAGAATTCAGTAGACAGGTTTTACCGTATCAACGTTTCTTTTTCATTGACACATAAAAAAATTCCATAGTAGTATATGTCGGATATAGTATGAATGACATGCAGTTTAAACCGGTACTCGAATCACAGACAGATCAGGCTTACATGATCTTATGCAGAAGGATCGATGAATTAATAACGAAAAATACCGGACAATATACAGCCTGTTATCCGGACAAGGCAACATACATCAACCGCAATAATAATAATGAAAACTGGTGCTTATTGAATGATTCCGGAATAGTCGGGATTGTTTCATTAACAAAAAATATGATTCCTGAAGAATGGCAGGGAATATACAACTCTTCTTCAAATTACTGGCTGAGCAGTTTCTTTGTGGATACTACAGAAAAAGGTAACGGATACGGCGGAATTATACTGAAAGAATGTATAAAACAGGCAAAAATCGAAGGAATAAAAGAAATACTTCTTGACTGTTATATGGATTCGGTTTTTTTGGTACCATATTATGAAAAAAATGGTTTTGTAAAAATCGCTGAAAAAAGATTTAAATACGGAGCAAGAGAATTTTCTGCAGGGCTGATGAATAAAAAAATATAAAGTCACTGTTTATGACAACGTGCGTATATAAAAAAATCAGAGGAACAGTAGTATGATTTTAAGCGTTTCCCGCAGGACGGATATTCCGGCTTTCTATGCAGACTGGTTTTATGAACGGATCAGGGAAGGATTTGTCGAGATCCGCAATCCTGTGAATATGCATCAGGTTTCTAAAATAAGACTTTCTCCTGACCGGATTGAATGCATCGTGTTCTGGACAAAAAATCCGTCACAAATGTTTATAGATAACCTCAGTATGCTGGATACACTCGGTTATACATATTATTTTCAGTTTACTGTTACTCCGTATAATTCGCAGATCGAGGAGAATGTCCCCGGGAAAAAAATTGTCATGCAGACATTCCGTCAGCTTTCTGAAAAAACAGGAAAGGAAAAAATTATCTGGCGGTATGATCCAGTATTCCTTAGTGATATATATACGATTGACTATCATGTCCGGTATTTTGATTACATTGCTTCAAAACTGTCAGGGTATACTGATAAATGTATCATCAGTTTTATAGACACCTATCCCAAAATACGAAAACGGCTTGAAGCTGCTCATATTCGCGAATTATCGTCAGATGAAATGTATAAACTGGGAGACAGATTCTCCGAAACAGCAGAAAAATATAATTTAAAACTGGAGACTTGCTGCGAAAATATTAATCTTGAACGAATCGGCATTGAACACGGACATTGTATAGACGGCCGGCTGATCAACAGAATCAGAAATAACCACTTCATTTTTAAAAAAGACAAAACGCAGCGGAAAAACTGCCAGTGCAGTACAAGCATAGATATAGGAGCATACAATACCTGCCGTCATAACTGTATCTACTGCTATGCAGACTGGCCACACAAAATAAACGAAAAAAACACGGTCTGTAATCAGTCTAGTCCGTTGTTATGCTCCGAATTACAGCCGGCCGATATACTTACGGACCGGAAAATAACACTTTGTCCGGTTGAAGAACAGAAACTGTTTTAAACAGATCTAACCGTATTTTGCTTGAAAACAGCGCAGGACAGACGTATACTAAAAAGGATATGGCAATTCTGTCGTTTTTATTTTGTACGGAGGCTATAGATGGAAAGTTATTCAGTGGTCCTGTCTGGAGAAGCCGGACAGGGATTGAAAACAATTGAGACGCTGTTCATGAAACTGCTGCGTCAAAGCGGATATTACGCATTCATGACGAAGGAATTGATGTCACGGGTCCGCGGAGGCAATAATACGACGGAACTGCGTATTTCCTCGGGCCCGGTATATGCCTTTACGGACAGAATCGATCTGCTGATCGTGCTCGGGAAAAAAGGAATCAGACGCCTTGAAAAACGGCTGTCGCCCGATACAATCATAACAGGAGAATCGGACCATCTGAGCGATACAAACGTCCCCTGCCGGAAAATTCCGCTTCCGGTACAGGAAAACCTTGCAGATCTCGGAGGTACCCTGTATGCAAATACGCTCGTAAGCGGGCTGCTGTGTGCGCTTTTCTCGTGCAGCCCGGAAACAGCATACCGTCTTATAAGCGAACGGTTCGCAAAAAAAGGAACGGACATTGTCGAAAAGAACAAAGCTGCGTTCGAACGCGGTATGAAACTCGCGGAGACGATTCCACTCCGTGCCAGTCTGAAAAAGGATGAAACAATTGCAACGCGTTTTAAGGCGCTGAGCGGAACAGAGGCCGTCGGAATCGGCGCGCTTGCGGGTGGATGCAACTTTATCGCTTCCTACCCCATGTCACCCGGCACCGGCGTGCTTGCATTCATGGCTTCTCATGCCGACAAGTACGGTGTCATAACAGAACAGGCAGAAGACGAACTTTCGGCACTTAATATGGAACTGGGTGCATGGTACGCTGGTGCCCGGGCTATGGTCACGACGTCGGGCGGCGGCTTTGCGCTCATGACCGAAGCACTCAGTCTTGCAGGCTGTATAGAATCTCCTGCCGTAATCCATATTGCGCAGCGTCCAGGTCCTGCGACAGGACTACCGACGAGGACGGAACAGGGTGATCTGAATCTTGCGCTGTACGCAGGACACGGTGATTTTCCCCGCGTCATTTATGCACCGGGCACACTGCAGGAAGGTGTTGAACTGGCCCGCAGAGCATTCGACACAGCGGACAAGTTTCAGGTACCCGTCATTCTGCTTACCGACCAGTATTTTCTGGACAGTGAAGGGATTATTCCAAAAATTGACTTTACACAAAACCACATCACGCAGCACATAACTGAAACAGCAGCAGACTACCGGCGGTATGCAATGACGCCGTCCGGTATCTCTCCGCGCGGCATTCCCGGATACGGAAAAGGAATCGTACGTGTCGACAGCGACGAACATACTGATGAAGGTCTCATCACGGAAGATGCGGACGTCCGTACCGCTATGACCGACAAACGTATGCGGAAACTGGCGCAGCTTCAGGATGTCGAACCTGAACTTACCGGCAGCGGGAACTATGAAACGCTTGTCGTCGGCTGGGGATCAACATACGGTGCAGTCCGCGAAGCACTTGAACGGCTGGGCCGGAAAGATATCGCATTTGCGCATTTTTCGCAGGTGTATCCGGTTCCAAAAAGCGCAAAAAAACTGCTTGCACGCGCAAAGCGGAAAATACTCATAGAAGACAATGTAACCGGACAGTTCGGTAATCTGATCAGGCAGGAACTGCTCACGGATTTTGACACACGGATACTCAAATACAACGGCATGCAGTTCTCCGTCGAAGAACTGGTACAAAAGATCGGGGAGGCTGTAAAATTATGACAAAAACACGTTTTGACTGCGATCCGGATACCGATATCGCGTGGTGCCCCGGCTGCGGCAACTACCCGCTGCTTGCAATTCTGAAAGAAGCGCTTGAAGAACTCGACATTGACCCGTCGCAGCTCGTTATTTCATCAGGAATCGGACAGGCGGCAAAAATGCCGCAGTACGTACACAGCAATTTCTTTAACGGACTGCACGGAAGGGCCGTTCCCGTAGCAACTGCAATAAAGGCGGTAAATCCGTCTCTCACCGTCATAGCTGAAGGCGGCGACGGTGACATGTACGGAGAGGGTGGTAACCATTTTATACATGTCATCAGACGGAACCCCGACATTACGCATCTTGTACACGACAACATGGTGTACGGACTCACACAGGGACAGGCCTCCCCTACCAGCCCGAGGGGAATGAAAACACCAGTACAGACGGACGGTGTCATTGCCGAACCGTTTAATCCGCTCGCTGCAGCCCTGTCGATCGGAGCACCGTTCGTTGCACGCGCATTCACCGGCGATGCGGAACTGACAAAAACCATCATAAAAGAAGCAGTCCGGTACAAAGGGTATGCGCTTGTCGACATTCTTGATCCGTGTGTATCTTTCAATAAGACGAATACGTTCAAATGGTATAAGGAGCATACGTACCGACTGACTGACTCGTGGGATGCGTCGGACCGTATGAAAGCACTTGAAAAAGCGTTCGAATCGGACCCACTGCCGCTCGGCATATTCTACCGGAGGACGGACAGAAAACCGGCATTCGAAGAACAGCTGCCGGTCTATGTGTCAGATAAATCGCCGCTCTGGACACGGTCCCGGCCGCCTGAACTGCTTGCAGAACTTATGAAATAAAAATGAACAGGGCCGTTCAGGATAAAGGAATGGCCCTGTTCATTTTAACACCCTGCAGTGATAAACATGCGGAACAATGCCTGACACTTTCAGTATTCCGTTCAGTTGTAGAAAAACCGTGCATTGACGGAATTAAAATAAACAATATCACCGGAAGGAGTATGCCAGACTGCCTGAAGCGCAGACGGAAGACAAATTTCTCGTTACTATACCTGCAGCCGGATATCCCGATGAAAATTCTGCGCCCCGCCCACGGAAAAAAACGGAAGAAATCGTACACAGAAACAGGTGGTAGACAGATCAGTACAGGTATATGAAGTCACTACTTTCTTTCTTATGTTACTCCTCCGTTTCTTCATTTCTATTTTCCAGCCAGTACTTTTTCCCGTCCGGTGTTCTTTCCAGCAGAAAATGATCGTACATTTCCCGCCTGACAAGTGCGTAATCTCCGAACGAATGCCATCGGTTTATAATTTCATTTACTTCTCTTTCTGAATATATTTTTTCCGGTTCGAATTTACTTCTCATATATTTAAGCACCGCTTCCTTTTCATCTTTCTTCTTCG
>JALNVF010000099.1 GCA_023231445.1 Treponema sp.
AACCAGTATAATTATGCTGTAAGGAGAATTTCACTATCCCCTGCAGCAGTCACAGAGACTTTCATGCGCTGAATGGCTCGCATTTCCATCTGACGGACTGTTTCTGCAGAAACTCCAAGCAGCTCACCTACTTCACGCAATGTTTTTGCCTTTCTGTCGTTATCAAAATTAAAACGATGATAAACAACTTTCTGTTCCATTTCAGGCAGAGTACGCATTAATTTATGAACTTCCAGCTTTTCTACCCCCCGCATGGAATCTTCTTCGGGTCCTGGTGTTTGATCCGGAACGTTGTCAGATACGGTCATCTCATCGTGTTCACCGTAAGTCGTGTCAAGACTTACCACATTGTACGAAAGATTTATACCTGCTCTGACTTGTTCAACAGGCAGACACAAATAGGCTGCAAGTTCTTCACAAGAAG
This sequence comes from Treponema sp., assembly GCA_023231445.1. Taxonomy (GTDB): domain Bacteria; phylum Spirochaetota; class Spirochaetia; order Treponematales; family Treponemataceae; genus Treponema_D. Next base: position 425 of record JALNVF010000099.1, read on the forward strand.
GATCATGACCATTTTTCTGATATAAATATGAACGCGTATTATTCAGACAATGCAGCATTTCTTTTTTTCTATTAGGAAGATGAATCAAAGATGCTTTTGCATGCATATAACGAAGCATATACTGCATAATCCATGAATATGCATATGTCGAAAAACGTGTATTAAATGAAGAGTTATATTTTGCGACAGCGGTAATTAAACCTATATTACCTTCCTGTATCAGATCCATTATAGGAATATTTGAATCTGCAAATTTCTTTGCAATACTGATGACAAGCCTGAGATTCGAGTTAATAAGCGTTTTCCGGGCAACTTCGCTGCCGGCAGCTATTTTTTTAGAAAGTTCACTTTCCTCGTCAGCTGTAAGCAGTTTATATGCTTTTATTTCATTTACATATGTATAAAAAATATCGTTTTCCATACCGTCCTCTCCTTTTCGTATAGCAGCAACATATTCACATTTACAATTGCAAGTTATATGCCAACGTTTATTTCCGGCAATAAAATATATGGTAGGATTACATATATTTTATTATATTATAAATAATTAATAACTTTCTGGCGGAAAAAAAATAAAAATTACACTAAAAAAAAAGAACTCTTATCTATTACTATGATTTAAATATCACTTTGTATAAAAAAATATACACCTGTCACGCATAAGAAATCCTGTACTGTATATTTTATCAGACATTTTCTGTATTCAAACAAACAAATATGGTATTGCCCACACCAATACCATATCATTACTTCATAGATACCATATATATGGTATTATCAAATCTCAAGAATTCAGCACATCTCAATATGATACAAACATTTTATTCAGATAAAAATGGTATATCAGATTCTGTTTATCTGATTCAATTCTTTCAGCGTCTATTTTTTCATACACCACATATAAAGAAACATTACTGTAAATAGAACCAGTGTCTATGACAAACTTTTATAAAGGGATATACTAAAAAAAGTTTTTAGTGCAGAGGCGTTTGCAAAAAATGACAAACTTTTGCACGTGGCTGATTTTGTATAACTTTTTCAGGAGTATACTATGTTTATTACCTGCCTTGATATGGAAGGAGTCCTTGTACCGGAAATCTGGATCGCATTCAGTGAGGCAACAGGGATCCCTGAACTTCGTCGAACAACCCGCGACGAACCCGACTATGACAAACTGATGAAATGGCGGCTTGCTGTTCTTAAAGAACACAAACTGGGGCTTACTGAAATTCAAAATACAATCGCAGGAATAGATCCTATGCCGGGGGCAAAAGAATTTCTTGACGAACTGAGGAGTTTTACGCAGGTCATCATTCTTTCTGATACCTTCGAACAGTTCGCAGCACCTCTTATGAAAAAACTTAACTGGCCGACAATCTTCTGTAACACGCTTGAAACCGCACCCAGCGGCGAAATCACCGGTTACAAAATGCGCTGCGAAAAAAGTAAACTTACGACCGTCAGAGCACTTCAGTCAATCGGTTTCGATACCATAGCTTCGGGTGATTCGTTCAACGATCTTGGGATGATAAATGCGTCAAAAGCAGGTTTTCTGTTTAAATCGACGCCAAAAATCATAGCGGACAATCCCAGTATTCCTGCATACACCGAATTCAGTGAACTGCTTGCAGCTATCAAAAGGGCTATGGGGATATAATTCCGGGGTTGTATAATTTACCTGTACTGACTATACTCTTTTCATAACCGGGGTGGTTGCACTGTTCGGATACAGCGCTTCCTGAGATTACACCCGTAGAATGCCGTATGGTGTTCCAACCTGATCCGGATAATACCGGCGGAGGAAGGTATGAAAAAAATCAATTATATTTTTCTGACCCTCTTATCTATCTATAGTTCTGCTGCATACATATCCTGCAGCGGAAAGAAAAGTGTTTCCGCAGAACGGGAAAAGGAAGTCGTCATATATACGTACGATTCATTCATGGGTGAATGGGGACCGGGAATGCAGATTGCAAAAGATTTTGAAGCTGCAACCAGATTTAAAGTAACATATGTGAACTGTGGAGACGGTGCACAGATTCTGTCAAAGGCACTGCTCGAAAAAACTTCTCCGCAGTCAGACATACTGCTGGGACTGGACAATAATCTTATCGATAAAGCCCGTTCCGAAAAAATACTTACAGAGTATAAACCGGAAAATGCGGATAGCGTAATCCCGGAAGGACTTCATGAGGCACTCGGAAAAGACTGGCTGCTTACCCCGTATGACTACAGTCAATTTGCACTTATTTACGACACACAGTCGGATGTGCCAGCACCTGAAAAACTGGAAGATTTAACAAAATCCGTATATGCAAAAAAAATCATTCTTATGGATCCGCGCACAAGTACGCCGGGACTCGGATTTCTGGCATGGACAGTTGCGGTATTCGGAGACGGATATGCCGATTACTGGAAAGCGCTTAAACCGTCGATTCTCACTATGTCTCCCGGATGGAGTGCAGGTTACGGACTTTTTACCGCGGGAGAAGCTCCTCTTGTCATAAGCTATATGACAAGTCCCGCATACCATGTATATGCAGATAAAACAACGCGCTACAAGGCGCTTGTATTTGCAGAAGGCCATGTACAACAGGTTGAGGGAGCCGGTATTACAAAAGGTGCTCTCAACGGAAAAGGTGCACGTGCATTTATAGACTACCTTATAAGCGATGCAGCGCAGAATGTCATCCCGCTTACCCAGTGGATGGTTCCGGCAGATAAAAACATTACGCTGCCCGACTGCTATAAAGAAGTCGTACCGGGGGACGCAAAGACGCTTTCCTACAATACGGAAAAAGTATCTGCTGCAGTAAATACGGTTATGAATATTCTCGGTAATTAATGACTAACCGGATTCACGCGGCCGAATATTCTGCGGTCGTATGTGCCGGTATCGTTTCAGTATGTATCGGCGTTGCATTCATTTTCCCGCTCGCGGCGTCATTTCAGCCGCTGTTCAACGGGAAAAACGGAATTGCCTTCAATTACAGTAATCTTTTCCGTATAACCGCATATACATTTAAAATAGCGCTCGGTTCAACACTGACTGCGGCGGCAGCAGGTATACCGGCAGCATTTTTTACGGCAAACAGATCGTTTCCGGGCCGCCGGTTCCTGCTTTCCCTGTCGGCCGTACCGCTGTGCATTCCACCGCTTATCATCGCGCTGGGATTCGTGGGTACGTTCGGCATGAACGGAGCCCTTAATACAATCCTCATGAGAATACTGCACCTGAAAAATCCACCGTTCACGTTTCTCTATTCGTCCGCCGGCGTTATTATTGCGCAGGGCTTTTATAATTTTCCCCTTGTTATGGCCGTCGTATCCACATCATGGGAAAATTTACCGGTTGACGAGCGGGATGCAGCCCGCATGCTCGGTGCGGATGAACGGCACATATTTTTTACCGTAACAATTCACCAGCTTTCACCGGCTGTAGCGGCTGCATGTATTCCTGTCTTTCTGTACTGTTTCTTCAGTTTTATGATTGTCCTCCTTTTCGGCACCATAGGAGGAACCACCCTTGAAGTCGAAATATATCAGGCAGCACGCACGACGCTCGACTTTAAAACCGCGTCCGTATACGCACTTATTGAAACATCGTTTGCACTTGCTGTGATATCTGCATACAGCAAAATCAAACCTGCATACGCTGCAGAAAGTCCCGCCTCTGCTCACCGGTACAACCGGACAAAAATCGGAGATGCGTTGTATGAAAGCCGCAGTATGAAAACTGCAGAATATGTTTCCGGTATTCTGCTGGGAACAGTCATTGTCCTGTTTTTCCTGAGTCCGCTGGCAGGTATTCTTGCAGGAAGCATAACGGGAAAAGAAGGGGCATATGTTTTCATAAAAATCATACATTCAGCCGGGTTCCGGAACGCACTGCTCGGAACGCTGGAAACAGCACCTTTTTCAGCGCTGCTCTGCATCATCACGGCGTTTGTATATGCGTGGATACTGCGTGTACGGGATCCGCTCGGGCAAAATACGCTTCTTCAGACCCTGCCTATGCTGCCCATGGCAGTTTCTTCCGTTGTAATGGGGTACGGCATGACACTTCTTGTTCATCACGGGACTGTTCCTGCTCTTATCGCCGCGCAGGCAGCACTTGCATGGCCGCTCGCATTCCGGCAGATATATGCATCTATGTGTGCCATACCTCAGGATACACTCGATACGGCAGAACTTCTCTCAGATACGCCGCCTGATACCCTGTTCCGCATCGTACTCCCGTCATGCAGAGAAAGCATTATATCGTCTTTCAGTTTCTGTTTTGCCGTAAGCATGGGCGATACGACGCTGCCGCTTGTCCTCTCAGTACCCCGGTTCGATACGCTCGCACTGTACACATACCGGCTTGCATCTTCATACAAATTCGCGGCATCCTGTGCATGCGGGACACTGCTGTGCATTCTCTGTATTTTACTATTCTCACTGGGGAAGAAACATGACTAACTGTTTTTCTGCTGAAAATCTATATCGTGTCTGGGATTCAGTAACAATAGACTTTTCGTTTACTGTAGAAAAAGGAACAATGACTGTCATCGTAGGCAGAAGCGGCAGTGGAAAATCATCTGTCCTTCGTCTGATTGCAGGACTTGAAAAGTTCAGTCTCCGTTCTGACGGAAAAAAACCTGTCATAACACTCAACGGTAATGAAATAACTGATCTTGCTCCGGGAAAACGAGGTATAGGCATGATATTCCAGAATCATGCGCTTTTTAATCATCTGTCAGCTGCAGACAATGTCGCGTACGGCCTCCGCTGCAAAGGTATCCACAAAGCAGAAGCCCGTAAACGTGCAGAAGAATATCTGTCGCTTGTCGGTCTTACCGGATTCGGCTCCCGGCGGACGGATACACTTTCCGGAGGAGAAGCACAGCGGGTGTCGCTTGCACGTACGCTTATTATGCAGCCGCCGCTTGTACTGTTCGACGAACCGCTCTCCGCCCTTGATGCACCGCTCCGGAAAAAACTTGCAGCGGATATCCGCAGCAGCCAGAAAAAAGAAAATTTCACCGGTATATTCGTCACACATGATATAGCTGAAGCAAAAGCCGTCGCAGACCGGATAATCCTTATGAAAGCAGGCCGTGTACAGTGGCAGGGCAGACCGGAAGACTTCAGTGAAAATATGATAGACTGAAAAAGTAATTACAGCCGTAAAATCAGTTTTCCGCCTTTTTACCATTCTGCAGATATATACCTGCAGAATGAGCCGCATTAGCTCCGTCCGAAAGCGCTGTAACTATCTGATACAGTTGTTTTCTGCGGAGATCACCGGCGGCAAAAACACCGGGTACAGACGTAACACCGCTTTCCGGTGCCTGTATAAATCCATCAGGATCAAGCATTTCACGGGGAAGCAGTTCCGAATTCGGTTTTATCCCGACTGCTACAAAAATGCCTGCAACCGGGAACGTATCCTTTTTTCCGGTATCAAGATTTTCTACGATAAGACTGCGTACCGCAGTATCCCCCTGTATTTCCCTGACCTCGTGCCTGTACAGCACAGTAACATTAGGCAGAGATTCAAGTTTTTTCCTGAGCAGATATTCTGCTTTCAGTTCCCTGCCACGATATATAAGCGTAACGTGTGCACAGATTGCCGCAAGTTCTACCGCATAACTCACGGCAGAATTTCCCCCGCCGGCAACAGCAACATCGCGTTTCCGGAAAAAATTACCGTCGCAGGTAGCACAATACGACACACCATGTCCTGCAAATTCTTCCTCACCCGGAATTCCCAGTTTTCTCCTCCCCGAACCACTGGCAAGAATAACCGTTCTGCTCTCATAGAGTCCTGAGGCAGTATGTATCTGTTTTACCCTGCCGTCGAGCTTAAGCCCGTTCACCGTTTCCATTTTTATAACAGCACCGGCATCTTCGGCATGCGACCTGAATTCATCAGCCAGTTCCTGACCGGATATATTTTTAAATCCCGGATAATTGTCGATACGGTATGTTGTTGCTGCAGTTCCGCCAAGGGCCATTCGTTCAAACAGTATCGTAGAAAGACCTGCATGAGCTGTATAAATAGCGGCGGCAAGTCCCGCAGGACCGCCGCCGACAATGATGACATCGTACACGTTACGCTGCCTTACAATACCAGCGCAGGTGCCGCATAGAGTCTTGTCCCCAGTTCAGAATCAAGCAGATACAACCCTTTAGGATCGGATCCGAAAAGATCATAGCGTTTAAGTATATCAAGTGTATTTTTTTCTTCCTCGCCCTGTTCTTTCACGAACCAGTCAAGAAACTGCATAGTTCTGAAATCTTTGAGTTTTTGAGCCTCTGCATACAGATTATTGATAGAGGCCGTAACAGCCTGTTCATGTACATACGCTGCCTGTGCAGGTTCTCTGAAATCCTTGAATACCTTTCCGGGGGCCTTTATGTCATAAAGTTCCGGTTTTACATCATTATTAAGCATATATGTCATAAAGAGCCGGGCATGATCCCGTTCTTCCTGAGTCTGGATATTGAACCAGTTACCAAATCCGTTAAGATTTTTATCAGTATAATAGGCGTAGATATCCAGATACATATACGCCGAGTACCATTCCATATTTATCTGCCCGTTAAGCAGTTTTACCAGTCCTGAATCAAGCATTTTTTTCTCCCTGAAATATAATTTATTCCGTATCAATATATACGGTTAGCTGTGATACGCTTGTAAGAAAACCTCTACTTTAAATAAAACACTGCCGGAGTAATCTGTCAAGGAAAAAACGCAGAAGCCAAAAACAGATTACAGCACCTTATATACGATAATACCTGCTGCGGCAGTACCCAGCATAACATAGACGGGATCAGTTTTCCATTTGCGCAGTATAAACAGGCTCACCGCAAATATGACAAACGCTTTTATATCAGCGGCAGGAAGCGGAAACTTAAGCACCTCTGTATTGAACAACGAAAGCAGCAGTATGGATATTCCCGCAGAGGCAATGAGAGCTACGACAGCAGGCCTCAGGCCGCCCAAAACGCCCTGTATAATAGAAAGATTTTTGTATTTAAAATAAAAATACGATACGGCCATCACGATGATGCACGAAGGAAGGATACAGCCCAACGTTGCAACAACGGCACCGGCCATACCCGCAACACGAATTCCGACAAACGTCGCTGAATTAATCGCTATTGGTCCCGGAGTCATCTGGGATATCGTTATTACATCGGTAAACTCTTTCATCGTCAGCCAGTGATGCAGCGTTACCACCTGATCTTGAATCAGCGGCAGCGTCGCATAACCTCCGCCGATGCCGAACAAACCTACCTGGAAAAAACTGACAAGCAGCTGAACATATATCATTAACGGCGTCCCTTACGGTTCCGGTATACCGCAGATACAGCTCCCAGTGCCGCACACAAAACTATTATCAGAATTATGTTAACGTTAAAGAAATAAGAAGCGGTAAAAACAGCGAACATCAGGATGACAGACAGCAGATTTTTCTCTTTAATGACATCACCTCCCATAGTGATGACAACATCGAAAATAACAGCGGAGACGCCTGCCTGCATACCTTTGAGAGCCGCACTTACAAAAGAATTGCGTTCGAATGACTGGTAGAACAACGAAATGACGGCAAGGATTAGAAGCGGGGGGAGGATTGTACCGCATATGGTCAGCAGTGCTCCCGGGATTCCTGCGACGCGGTAGCCGACAAGAATGGAGGCATTCACCGCAATGGATCCCGGTGCTGACTGAGCGATTGCCGTAAGGTCGATCATTTCCTTTTCGTCAATCCAGTGATATTCGTCGACGAACTTCTTCCTCATAAGCGAAACAATGACGTACCCTCCGCCGAATGTAAACGTACTCAGAAACAGTGTGGAAAGAAACAGTTTCCTGTATTCAGTAAAACCCGTTTTCACGTATAGGCTCCTGTAAAGTCAAATAAAACCTGTAATACAGGCAGGAAGATGCGCAGAATGCCTGCAGGTATTCCGGCTGAATGATTATGGAACAGGTTACCTAAAAGAAAGAAATATTGCAACAGGCAGAAATATACCGGAGAAAACACAAAATTTGATAATTTTTTCGTTTGATTATGATTTACTTTTATAATCGAGGGAAGTCTGGCTGTATAAAACCTGTCTGGTATTTTGACAAATCAATGTATCCGGCACATCAATCAGCAGCAGCAGGCTTTTCTTCCGCTTATTGAATCAGTATACTTAGTATCTATGCTGAAACACTATTTATGGATATTTTTCATCTCTATGGTCCCACTCATTGAACTGCGGGGTGCCATACCCGTATCGCAGGCCTTCAATCCCCCGCTCCCACTTCTGTGGTCGTATGTTGTGTGCATCATAGGGAATATGATTCCGGTTCCGGTCATCTATCTGTTTGCGCGGAAATTTCTTGAATGGGGCTCAGACAAAAAAGTCATCGGCAGAATTTGTACGTTTTTCCTTGTAAAAGGCAGGCACGGCGGTGAAAAGCTTCAGGCAAAAGCCGGACACGGACTTTTTATTGCACTTATGCTGTTTGTCGGCATTCCTCTTCCCGGAACCGGTGCATGGACAGGTACACTCGCCGCAAGCATCCTCGATATGGATTTCAAGGAAACGGTTCTTGCGGTCACAGGGGGAGTGCTCATCGCCGGAATCATAATGGCGTTTATCAGTTTCGGCGTATTCAGTTTCGTAAAATGATAATCACTATGAGAAGGAGAAAACATCATGACAAGATTTTTATTTTATTTTGTACTTCTTCCTGCCCTGCTTCCTGTAATTCTTATTGTGGGGTATGTATACAAACAGGATAAAGTGGAACGCGAACCCGCTCTCATGGTACTGAAAGCACTTTTTTACGGCGCTCTTTTCTCTCTGGCGGATATTCCTGTGGAACGCCTGCTGCAGCAGATAATCGCTGCATATTATCCTGCAATGGATATAAATTATCAGTTGGCCGAAAATTTCTTAGGTGTCGCAGCTGTTGAAGAACTGACAAAATGGCTCGTCCTGTATCTGTTCATCTGGAAATCGCACGATTTTGATTATAAGTTCGACGGCATTGTATACGGAGTGTCAGCGTCTCTCGGATTTGCCGGACTTGAAAATATCATTTATGTCATACATTACGGTACAGGAGTCGCTGTATCCCGCGCACTTTTTGCAATTCCCGGCCATGCAGCGTTCGGTATCATTATGGGATTTTTTCTTGCACGGGCAAAACATTTTCGGCTCCGCGGCCACAGCTTTATAAGTTTCCTCTGCATGGTGCTCTGCATTGCAATCCCGGTCTGTATACACGGAACATACGATTTTCTTCTAAGCCCCGCAGCAAACAGCAGTAACTTTTCACCGTATTTCTTTATACTCGTCATTGTCATTGACGTTATATCATACCGGATAATCAGGCACGAATCGCGGACAGGCAGACCCTTATAAGGCACAGAAGCAACAGATTTTTCAGGCAGCACAGAACCTTTTGGAAGCAGTAAATAAACCGGTCATACTATACAGGGCACATGAAGTAAAATTTATTCCGTCAGGTCATTTCAAATACAGCAACCGGACTAAAATTTTTAAAGAAGTCTTCTTCTAAGTTCAAATGAGGCTTGTTTCAAATTAAAAGAAGGCTTCTTTGAACTTCAAACGAGCCTTCTTTCAAGTTGAATGTCCCGGACATTTAACTTGAATCTCCCGGACATTTAACTTGAATCTCCCGGACATTTAACCGGATATCCGGTAATTAAACAGGACACAGAGATACCTGACAAGCAGTTTCGCTAAAGTAATGATCAATCTTCCTTCAGTCACACCGTTTATCAGCATCAGGTTTATTGACGTAACACAGAGAGAAGAGTAAAGTCTATCTGTATGGAGGACACCATGAGTAAAGGCAAAGGAAAAAACACAAACTTCATCCCCGGAGCAGGCAACAAACAGGGCGGAGCCGGCACAACCAATACCAGCATAAAAAATCAGTCTGCCCATAACCAGACATCCCGGACACTTCTTACAAACCCAAGCCATATAGGCGGACGAGGAGGAAAGTAAGAGTACAAAAAAGATGCCCCCGGGACGGGCATCTTTTTTGTACGTCTCCAATAAAAGAAAAAAATACGTCAGTATTTTTTTCTCCCTACGACTTCCACGTCTCCAATAAAAGAAAAAAAATACGTCAGTATTTTTTTTCTTCCCACGACTTCCACGTTTATAGTAATTTCAGCACATTAATCATCTCGATGGCATCCAGCGCACAGTCATATCCCTTGTTACCAGCCTTGGTGCCTGCTCGTTCAACAGCCTGCTCAATAGTATCCGTCGTAAGAACACCAAACAGGACCGGCACACAAGTTGCAAGAGAAACGGCGGCGATTCCCTTCGACACCTCATTACAGACATACTCATAATGTGATGTTTGTCCCCGAATTACCGAACCCAGACAAATAACCGCATCGTATCTTCCGCTGACCGCCATTTTTTTTGCAGCGACAGGAATTTCAAACGCACCGGGAACTTTCACAAGTGTTATATTGCCGTTTTTTACATCATGACGCAGAAGTCCGTCCAGTGCACCGGAAATGAGTCTTGATACGACAAAATCATTGAATCTGGAAGCAACAATTCCAATTCTCATGTCACCTGATGAAACGACCGAACCTTCAATCGTTGTTATTTCCATACTATAATCCTCCAAAAATTATACGTTTGTAAGCAGATGCCCCATACGGTACTTTTTCGTCTTCAGATAGGCGCAGTCGTACTTCTGCGGATTTATTTCAAGCGGAATTCGTTCCGTGATTTTTATTCCGCTATCTTCAGGAGCAAGTTCTTCAAGCTTCCGCGGATTGTTCGTTATAAGACGAATCTCATGTATACCAAGCTGATTTAAAATCTGCGTACCATCAGTATAATCACGTGCATCTTCAGGAAAACCAAGTTTTAAATTCGCGTCAACCGTATCACAACCTGTATCCTGCAGACTGTATGCACGGATTTTATTTGCAAAACCGATTCCTCTGCCTTCCTGTGACAAATAAACAAGTACACCGCGGCCTTCTTCTGCAATCATTTTAAGCGCAGCGTCAAGCTGCTGGCCACAGTCGCACCGGAGAGAACCGAAAGTATCACCGGTAATACACTGGGAATGTACACGGCATAAAACAGGACCGCCGCCGGCGATATTTCCCATGACAAGCGCAGCATGTTCCCTGCCGTTAATTTTATTAACGAACGCAAAAATTTTAAAAATACCGAATTTTGTCGGAAGTTCAGATTCTGCAGCAAGTTCCGTAATTATTTCGTGTGCTTTCCGGTACGCAGTAAGTGCTTCTATCGTTACTAGTTTTATACCCCACTCTTCAGAAAGCCGCATCACTTCCGGCAGCCGCGCCATATGACCGTCGGCGTTCATAATTTCACAGCATAGTCCGGCTTCCTGAAAACCTGCCATACGGCACAAATCAACCGTTGCCTCCGTATGACCGCGGCGGCAGAGCACTCCTCCGTCTTTTGCGATAAGCGGAAACAGGTGCCCCGGACGGCGGAAACAGGCAGAATTTGAAGCAGGATCCGCGAGTTTTTGGGCCGTAAGGCAGCGGTCAAATGCAGAAATTCCGGTTGTTGTTTCAACAGCATCAACACTCACGGTAAATGCAGTACAATGATTATCAGTATTGCGCGTGGTCATCGGTTCAAGCTGCAGACGATCTGCGATCCGTCCTGATACAGGCATACATATAAGTCCTCCCGCATGTGATACCATAAAATTCACCTGTTCAGGTGCAGCAGTCTGTCCGGCGGCAATAAGATCACTTTCATTTTCACGATTTTTGTCATCTGCAACGATGATCATCTTTCCTTTTTTCATGTCATCCACAGCTTCTTCTATTGAAGCAAATACCGTTCTACCCATTCTGATGCTCCTGTTCGTT
>JALNVF010000100.1 GCA_023231445.1 Treponema sp.
GCAGAACAGTGCAGAGAATATCAGCCGCGTGCTTTATCCCAACGACAGTGGTCCGAGCGGAAAAGCGCTCCGCCTGAAGCAGCAGTACTTCTTTTCATCGGCCAGTCTGCAGGATCTTGTCCGGCATTATGTTTCCGATTATGGAACCGACTTTCATAAATTTCCTGAACTTCACGTTATTCAGCTTAACGATACGCATCCTGTTGTTGCTATTCCCGAACTCATGCGCATTCTTCTGGATGAGTATAACATTGGCTGGGATGATGCGTGGTATGTCGTTACCCATACGTTTGCGTATACCAACCATACGATTCTGGCCGAAGCACTTGAGAAATGGCCGATTGATATTTTCCAGGGACTGCTTCCGCGTGTTTATCAGATTGTCGAGGAAATCAACAGACGTCTGCTTATTGAACTCCGCAGAAAATATCCGGATGATTATGAAAAGCAGCAGAAAATGTCCATTATCAACAATGGGAAAATCTATATGGCATGGCTTGCTATTCATTCGTGTTTCAGCGTAAACGGTGTTGCTGAACTTCATACAGAACTTCTTAAAACACGTGAACTTAAAATGTGGTATGACCTGTATCCTGAAAAATTCAATAATAAAACAAACGGTATAACACAACGCCGCTGGCTGCTTAACGCAAATCCGCTCCTTTCTGAATTTATAACGAAGCGGATCGGGCATGGCTGGGAAAAGGATTTGAGCAAACTTAAGGGGCTTGCGGAATTCGCCGGTGACGATGCATCGCTTAAAGAACTTATGGCAATAAAGCAGGCAAACAAACAGCATCTTGCGGACTACCTGAAGCATACGCAGAACGAGTTCCTTGATCCGGAAAGTATCTTCGATGTACAGGTAAAACGTCTGCACGAATACAAGAGACAGCTTCTTAATGTCATGCATATTATGTATCTGTATAACCGTCTGATCGATGATCCCAATTTTAATCCGCCGGCACGTACATTTATTTTTGGTGCAAAAGCAGCATCCGGCTATCGCCGTGCAAAAATGATTATAAAACTTATCAACACTGTTGCCGACCGCGTTAATAACGACCGCAGGGTCCGCGGTAAAATCCGTGTTGTATTTGTTGAAAATTACCGAGTAAGCGTTGCTGAGAAAATTTTCCCCGCAGCGGATGTTTCCGAACAGATTTCAACGGCAGGGCTTGAGGCTTCGGGTACAAGCAACATGAAGTTCATGGTAAACGGTGCACTTACACTGGGGACCATGGATGGTGCAAATATCGAAATTGTGGAGGAGGCCGGAAAAGATAACGCTTTTGTATTCGGCCTTTCTGCTCAGGAAATAATAAAGACAGAGAATGATCACAGCTACAATCCCCAGAATTGTCTTGACCGCAATCCTCAGCTTGCACGGGTTGTGAATCAGCTTATTGACGGAACATATGATCCGACTCATCAGGAATTTAAGGAAATCCATGATTCGCTTATCTACGGTGTTGAAGGACAGCGGCCGGATGTATTCTATGTGCTGGCCGATTTTGATGCATATTGCAAAGAGCAGGAAACTATCGGGAATGTATATCAGAACCAGATGAAATGGGCCCGTATGGCGCTTATGAATATTGCCAGCAGCGGTAAATTTTCTTCCGACCGTACGATAGAAGAATATGTTAATGATATCTGGCACTTGAAGAAGACTCCGATTACCGGCAGTACAAAATGAACAGAAGAACTGTATCCCTGCTTGCAGGGGCAGGCCTGCTGCTTGCCGCCTGCATCTGGGGATTTGCATTCGTTGTCGTAAAGGACAGTCTTGACTATATTGGTCCGATATACATGATGGCATTCCGTTTTTCAATTGCAGCAATCGCTCTTGCGCTGCTTTTTGCACCGAAGCTGAAACTTCTGAACAGAACCTATTGGAAAAACGGCATCATCCTCGGGGGCTATTTGTTTCTGGCATATGCGTTTCAGACAATCGGCTGCAAGTATACTACGGCCGGGAAAAACGCATTCCTTACGACAATTTATGTGATGCTTGTACCACTGCTCGGCTGGCCGCTGTATAAAAAACGTCCCGGATGGTACGTTTTTGCTGCAGCGGTTATTTCTATTACGGGAATAGGGCTGCTTGCACTTTCGAATACAGATACTTCTCTCCTTACTATGAGCAGGGGAGACATGCTTACACTTGTCTGCGGACTGTTTTATGCACTGCATATACTTCGTATGGAGAGGTGTAATACAACTCAGAGTACTATTCTTCTTACCGTCCTGCAGTTTTTCTTTGCAGCTGTCTTTTCCTGGGCAGCGGCACCTTTTTTTGACGGATCTTTCCCTGCAGGAGCAGTAACTAATCCGCGTGTTGTTGTTTCAATGCTGTATCTGGGACTTTTCAGTACAATGGCGGCGTTCGTACTTCAGAATGTAGGGCTTAAATACGTTCAGTCGTCGATAGCAGCTTTGTTTCTGTCGTTTGAATCAGTTTTTGGAGTATTGTTCAGTACGCTGCTGTTGCACGAGCGTCTTACTCCGCGTATGATAACAGGATGTGTTCTTATTTTCTTCGCAGTTATACTGGCGGAGACGAAATTTGATTTTATTCATATAAGGGGTACAAAAAAATGAAAAGACTTTTTGGCGCTGTACTTATTACAGCTGTAATTGCGGCCTGTTTCACAGGCTGTTCAAAAAAAGAAACCGCATCAGGCATGACTCTTGAAGGAAAGACTCTTAAGATCGGCGTAAATATCGCATATCCGCCGTTTGAATATTATGACAGTGACGGTAAAACTCCGCTCGGATTTGACGTTGGACTCGGGAAAGCTGTTGCGGCTAAACTTGGACTTGAACCTGATATTATTGATGTTGCATGGGAAGGAATTTTTGCAGGCCTTGATACAGACAAATATGACTGTGTCATCTCTGCAGTAACAATTACAGATGAGCGCACGGCTGCATATGAATTTTCAAAACCGTATATCGGTAACGGGCAGTCGATGATTCTGCTTAAAAATTCGAATGTCACTGCAAAAACTCCGCAGGAACTCGGCGGACTGAAAGTAGGGTACCTTACGGAATCAACTTCCGATATCTTTATGACAAAGCTTGCAAAAGACGGCCTGAAATTTGAAGCTGATGAATATGATGATGAAATGAATGCATTTGCAGATCTCAAAGTCGGACGCTGTGATGCGGTTATTTCCGATTCTCTGGTTGCGACGGATTACGTAAATAAACCCGACAGCCCGTTTGTACTTGTCTGGAAAGGTCCGGCGGAAGAATACTTTGGTATTGCGTGTAAAAAAGGTAATACAGCACTGCGGGATGCGATTAATAAAGCGCTTGACGGGCTTGCAGCAGACGGCACTCTAAAAGATTTGTCAATGAAAAACTTCGGTATAGATATTGTTTCTAATATTTCCAAATAATGCATAAATATACAGAAATCCTGCAACAATAATTGACAAGCAGAAAACTATTCCCTATACTAACGAAGAAAGGACAAAGATGTCTGTAACAAGGCCTTTGTCCTTTTATTGTTTACAGACCTTTAGTCCAGGAGGATGAAAATATGAAAAAGATGATGATTGCGGCTCTTGCAGCTGCAGGAATTGCCGGTATGGTGTGTACCGGCTGCTCAAAGAAATCGGAATCTGCTTCCGGAAGTCTTACGCTTGAAAAAGGAATCCTGAAGGTTGGAATGGAAGTCGGATATCCGCCGTTTGAGTATTTTGATGCAGACGGTAAAACTCCAATTGGTTTTGATGTTTCTCTCGGACAGGAAGTTTCAAAACGCCTCGGACTTGAAGTTCAGTTTGTAGACACTGCATGGGATGGTATTTTTGCCGGTATTGATACAGACAAATATGACTGTATTATGTCTGCTGTTACTATAACAGACGAACGCAAGGCAAAATACGATTTTTCACGTCCCTATATCGGTAACGGACAGTCAATGGTCCTTACAAAAGATTCAAAAGTAACGGCAAAAACGCCGGAAGAACTCAGCGGTCTTAAAGTTGCATATCAGGCAGAAACCACTTCAGATATTTACATGACAAAACTTGCAGACAATGGTCTTAAATTTGAAGCTGAAGAATATGACAAAGTCATGAACTGCTTTGACGATCTTAAGCTCGGACGTGTAGATGCGGTTGTTGCAGATTCTCTTGTGTCAGTCGATTATGTTAACAAACCTGACAGTCCGTTTGTTATTGCATGGAAAGCAGATCCGACGGAGTTCTTCGGTGTCTGTATAAAGAAGGGCAATACAAAACTTGTAGATGCGGTAAACAAGGCGATTACAGATATGTATGCCGACGGAACGCTTGTCAAGATTTCGAATGATGTATTCGGTTCTGATATGGTTTCAGGTGCTGAAACTCAGGCTGCTGATTAAAGCAAAGTAATTTTTCAGGAAAAAGGATAAGTTTTTTATGAATACACTGCATATGATAATCGGATGGGGTCCAAGCTTACTCGCCGGTGCTAAAATAACAATACTGCTTACGCTTGCCTCCGTCAGTTCCGGACTTGTGCTTGCTTTGTTCCTTGCTCTCGGGAAAATGTCACATCACGCAGTTATAAATAAAATCTGCGATGCATATGTGTTTTTTTTCCGGGGCACACCGCTTCTTATGCAGCTGTATTTTGTTTATTACGGACTTCCTCAGCTTTCACCGGCACTTACCATTAACAGCCGGTTTCTTGCTGCGTTTATTGCGTTTGCACTTAACTCTGCCGCATATACCGCAGAGGTTATCCGTGCTGCGATCCAGTCGATTGATAACGGACAGACAGAAGCAGCACACGCTCTGGGCATGACATACCGCCAGACGATGTCCCTGATTATTGTTCCGCAGTCAATCCGCCGTCTTATTCCTCCTGTGGGAAATGAATTTATCATGGTACTTAAGGATGCGTCTCTCGTATCAATTATAGCGCTTGCCGATATTACGAAAGTAACCCGCAGTATTTCGTCTTCAACAGCGTCTGCGCTCGTTTATATTCCTGCCATGATTCTGTACCTTATTATTACCGCGGTGTTTACATTTGTGTTCAATAAGCTTGAAAAGAAATTTGCCGTATACGAATAATATGTGTTGACCGTATACTGCTTTTGAACGTTTTCTATTTGATATTGTAAGAAGGTACTGAATAATGCACAGCGCATTATTTCCGGTGCTGATGCAAGAAATCGGGCGGTCGTGTTGTCCCGTGTTTTTATACTAGTGAGGTAATGTATATGTCGATGATAAAGACAGAAAATATCTGCAAAAGTTTCGGAGACCTGAAAGTGTTGAAGAACGTATCACTTTCCGTTGAGCCGAAGGAAGTTGTGTGTATTATCGGGCCCTCCGGTGCAGGAAAATCGACATATCTGCGCACGCTGAATCATCTTGAAACTATAGATAATGGAAAAATATATATTGATGACCGGTTACTTGACGACTACGAGAACGGAGTACGGAAATTCCGTCTGCCGGCAAAAGAAATGCATGAGGAACTGCTGGAAGTAGGTATGGTATTCCAGCGGTTTAATCTTTTTCCGCACAAAACTGTGCTGGAGAATGTTATGATTGCTCCGATGCATGTCCGCAGACTGAGCGAGGCGGAAGCACGTGACCGTGCGTTTGATCTGCTTACCCGTGTCGGTCTTGCAGATAAAGTCGACGCATACCCGAATAAGTTGTCCGGAGGACAACAGCAGCGTGTTGCTATCGCCCGTGCTCTTGCAATGGAACCAAAGACAATGTTGTTCGACGAACCGACTTCTGCACTTGATCCGGAACTTGTAGGTGAAGTTCTTGCTGTTATGAAACAGCTTGCGTTAGACGGTATGACCATGATAGTTGTTACTCATGAAATGGGATTCGCACGAGAGGTTTCTGACAAAACTGTATTCATGTACGACGGGCAGATAACGGAACAGGGGGAGCCGGACGATATTTTCCAGCATCCTCAGAGTGAACGCCTGCAGCAGTTTTTGAAATCAATCCTGTAAAAAAGAACCGCGGAAATGTCTGACAGATTATTTTCCTCCCGCAGTCTGTGGAGGCTTATCTGGCCTCTTATAATTGAACAGCTTCTATCTATCCTTCTCGGTATGGCAGATATTGTTATGGTCTCATCTCTGGGAGAGGCAGCTGTATCAGGGGTGTCGCTTGTTGACTCAATAAATGTACTTCTTGTAGAAATCTTTGCCGCTCTTGGTACCGGAGGGGCGGTGGTAGCCGCCCAATATATTGGCCGCGGCGAGCACAATATGGCATCCCGTACGGCAAAACAGCTCTTATATACCATTGTTTCTGTTGCAGTCGTGATCATGATAGTCTGTCTCCTGTTTTACAGACGGTTTTTGTCCCTTGTTTTCGGTGAAATATCGGACGACGTCATGCGCAACGCGCAGACTTATTTTCTTATCACAATTCTGGCTCTGCCTGCACTTGCCGTCTATAATGCCTGTGCTGCTTTATTCCGTGCTCAGGGGAATTCCCGTATTTCAATGCTTATATCTCTGCTGGTAAATATACTGAATATTGGCGGGAATGCATTGCTGCTGTATGGAATGCACCGGGGTGTTGAAGGAGCCGCTGTCCCAACGCTTATTTCACGTACGGTTGCCGCTGTTGTACTTCTTGTATTGTTGTACAGGGCGAAGCAGTATAATGGACATCCTGCAATTTCCATACGCGGAATCTCGCATGTTGAATTCGACGGTGTACTTGTAAAACGGATTCTTGCAGTAGGTATACCGAACGGCCTTGAAAACAGTATGTTCCAGATCGGAAAGATTCTTGTTCTTTCTCTCATTGCAACGTACGGAACTACCGCGATCGCCGCAAATGCGGCAGGTAATACACTTGCATCTTTTGAGGTTCTTCCCGGTGCTGCAATCGGTCTTGCCATGCTTACTGTCGTGGGACAATGCATGGGTGCAGGAGAACCTGGACAGGCCGTGTATTATACAAAAAAGCTGATGTTTACTGCATATGTTTCAATGATCGTACTTAACATTCCGCTCCTCATATGTTCATACCGGATTCTGAGATTTTATAATCTTTCGCCGGAAACAACAAAGCTCGGCTGGTATATGACTCTTACGCACGGCTTGTGTGCCATGGTAATATGGCCGCTGTCATTTACACTTCCGAATGCGCTCCGGGCTTCAGGCGATGCTCCTTTTACCATGATAATATCCATGATTTCCATGTGGACTGTCAGAATCGGCATGAGCTATGTTTTCAGAGGAACGGATATACTTGGTATACAGGATATGCTTGACTGGCCTGTTTATTTCGGAGCACTCGGGGTCTGGTTTGCCATGATTCTTGACTGGATTGTACGGTCAGTCTGTTTTATCTGGCGTTTTAAACGGGGAAAGTGGAAACAGAAAAAAATAATATAAACGACGGCTTTTGCCTTTTTAACGGAGTATTTTCCAGTCTGCACCCTTAGCTGTCATGAACGTTTGTATCATATACCGCTTCTTTTCCGCATTTTTGGTAAAAAATGCTATATCCGATGCATATTCGGACATAATATCATCCGGATGGAACCGTATGTATACGGTCTGTTGTATCCCGTCCGCCTGAGTCCGTGACAGAGCCCCGTTCATTTTAATAATATCTTCGGCGGCAGGGAGAAGTGCCGGGATATTTTTTTCTGTGTATTTTTTCTTTATAAAATCGAGCTGAATTTCTTCTATCTGTTCGTGAGGCAGACACAACGCAGGCATGCCGGGGGTGCACAGATCTTTATGATTCACCTTTATCCATGCTGCAAAATCGGCAAGAAATACTGATGGTTTGCAGTGAATTGGCCGCAGTATACTGTTAAACCATGGGACTGCTCTTCCCTGATTGTAATACAGGCTGCATGCCATGGAAAGCAGTTCTGCCTTCTGCATACTGTCTGAAGGAAATCTGTCTGTATGCTGCACATGATATGGCGGTTTTTTATCCCATACCAGGCCAAGTCCTTCTGCCGTATCATACAGGTCCGTCCCCGGTAATACAGAAAGACAGAAGAGTTCAAGGTTGTTAGGGTAGAGCGATAATGCAAAATCGATACTTTCGCAGAAACCGGAAAGTGTATCTCCCGGCAGCCCGTATATAAGGTCGAAACCGAAGATTACTCCCGTATGATTTAAAATTCCTATATTTTTAATAAAAAGCTTTTTTGCAAGTGTACGGTGAACCTTTTCAAGAACTTCTTCGTGTATACTCTGAAGACCGATCTGCAGTGCACACGGAATTTCTGTAAATGCTTCTGCCAGTTCTCTGTCGATAAACTCTGCCCGGCCTTCAAAGTAAAAGAATGTCCCTGATATTTTCTTCGATATAAGGTGCAGTATTTTAAGTGCCCTTTTTTTATCTGCGTTGTATGTGGGGTCAAGAACGAAAACCTGCGGAACCTTTTTCTGTGCAAATAAGTCAAGTTCTTTTTCAATACGCTCCATGGAAAAATACCTGACTTCTTTTGCTCCTTTCGATTCATAGCAGTATGCGCATTTAAATGGACATCCCCTTGCCAGTTCCCAGAGTACGCCTCCGTAGTTCTGCGGATCAATCGTGCCGTCGAGCCACGGCGATATACTGTTGTTAATATCGGGCGGAAGGGCATGCGCAAATACAGATGCAGCCGTTTGATGTTCCTTACGGGGATTGAACACTCCCTGAGGAAGTATTTCTGTTTTATTCTGTCCGGCAGAGAGCTGTGCTATAAGATCCGGAACAGCAGTTTCTCCTTCTCCTGCAACAGTATAATCGAAAGACGTACTGCTGAAGGGATCGGCAGTAATTTCAGGTCCTCCTGCAATACAGATTATTTCCGGATACTGTTTTTTTATTTCTTCTGCGGTCTGTTCCAGAATATTCCTGTTCCAGACATAGACTGAAAAGCAGATAAACTGAGGCATTCCGTAAGAGAGCAGTTTTCGAACCAGGAGCTGTGCCGCGTTTCCTGAATGCAGAGCATCTGAAAAGTCTCTGTCTTCCGCTGACACACTTGTAAGAAGAACCTGATATTTTCCTGCCGTCAGCGGGTTGTGTTTAAGTGCCGATGCAATACATGCTGCACCAAGAGGCAGTGCCTGCGGCGATTTTTCGATAAGAATGGTAGTACATATGATTTGCGGTACAGATAAAGACTGCATGATATTGATTATACTGAAGAGAAACTTTCTTGTGTATTACTTTAGAGATATCCTTTATATAATATTGACTTATATGAATAATTAAAATATACTCCGTACTGTCAGAGGCGACACAGAGAGAATTCCGTGCCGCCTCTTTTTTTTAACCTGAAGCATATGTGCAGGAGGTAAAGAAATGAAAAAACGCAGAGCAGTAAAAGGTTTTGTACATACCTCAATTAAAAACCAGATTACAAAATACATAAGCATAGGGGTTATTACAATTTCGGTCATTGCAATAGCTGTTGTGGGTAAAGAAATTATTGCCGTTACAAGCAGTCTGATGCAGGATCATATAATAAATGTGTCTGATAATGAATCAAAAAAGGCCGTAATCAGCCTTACCAATACAGTCAGCAGCGCAGCCTCATTTGCTGCCGTGCTTTCAGGCTGGGACGCTGTTCCTGAAAAAGCCCGGAAAGAATGCATCTCCGAATTTGTAAGACAGGAAGTAAGTTCCAGTCAGAATGCAATCTGCGCATGGGCTGTATGGAATCCGGGAATTGTCGACGGTGATGAAACCAGCCCGTTTGCAGTAAGCTGGTTCAGGTCGGAAAATAATCTGACACAGGACGAATTCCCTGTTCAGGATGCATCATGGATCAGATACGTAACTGATAACAGCCATCCGCATCTGCTGGAACCGCATCTCTCAATCGCTTCCGGAAAACGGGATTATATTGTTTCTGCAGTAGCTCCTGTTTACGGAAAAGATGGAACTATCTGTGGAATTGCCGGTATTGATGTAAGCCTGAATCTGATAAACGAATATCTTTCCTCTCTGCAGATTTACCGTAACGGATACGGAGTTTTCATAAGCAGCAGGGGTGTTATTCTAGGCCACCGTGAACAGAAAATGCAGGGGCAGACTTTTGAATTATTCAAGCTGTACAATACGTATTTCCGGAATGCACGGATTTTAAAACAGCCCGTCGTATTTACCACAGGAAACAGATTTAAAAAACAACTCCATGTCGTGACACCGGTCTATGTTGACGGTACGTCTGTCCCGTGGTTTTTTATTACAGAAATTCCGCTTCAGACGCTCATGCAGAAAGGTATTTATCTGGTTGTTTTTGTAATTGCAGCTTTCGTTATTCTGCTGCTGGTGTGTATTCTGCTTACTGCTGCCGTATCCCGGAAGATTACGAATCCTCTGAACAATGCAGCCGTTGCGTTGAAAAACATCAGCGAGGGGAACGGAGATCTTACAGTCAGACTCTCTGTTAATTCACGTGATGAAGTAGGAGACCTTTCCGAGAGTTTTAATAAGACTATGGAAAAAATAAGTTCTTCTGTGGGGCTCATAAAAAGTGAAAGCGAGGAAATGCAGCAGATCGGCCGTATGCTTGATGAAAACATGGAGATTTCGCGTCAGAAGGTACGGATAATAACCGAAAAAACAGATGCAGTTATTACACAGATGCAGGAACACTCTGCGGGAGTGACTGAATCAATAGCGGCAGTGAATCAGATTGTAAAGAATATTACTGATCTGAACGGGCATATAGAAGAGCAGTCAGCATGTGTTGAACAGTCGTCTGCTGCAGTAAAACAGATTATTGAAAATATCCAGGCGGTAGGCACGATGCTTTCAGCAAATGCCGCATCGGTTGCTGAACTGGAAAAAAGCGCCGAGTCAGGTCTTTCACAGATCAACAAAAGTGTTTCCAGCATAAAGACGGTGAATGAACAGTCCGTCGTTCTCTCTGAAACTTCAGGACTTATTAAAAAAATTGCATCTCAGACAAATCTTCTTTCAATGAACGCGGCGATAGAAGCTGCACACGCAGGAACTGCAGGTAACGGATTTGCAGTTGTTGCACAGGAAATCAGGCGGCTTGCCGAACAGTCCGACATGGAAGGCGGGAAAATAGAGACTATGTTAAAAACTGTACAGTCGTCGCTGAATTCCGCCGCTGATTCAGCGCTTTCCGTCGAAAATGTTTTTACGAATATATTCGGATTAATTAAGGAAGTCGATGTGAAAGAAAAGAATATCACGAGCGTGCTGCAGAAACAGAATACCAACGGCCATGATATCATCAAGGCCATTGAGGATATTCAGAATTCGACGACGCTTGTCCGTTCCGGCTCGGCGGAAATGTTTCTTGGCAGCAGGGAAATAGGAATTGAAATGGAAAAACTGGCTGCAATGACAGAGACGGTAAACAGCAGCATGTCGGATATAGATACTAATACGAAAGAGATACTTGATACGGTCCATACGGTATCTGAAATCTCAAATAAAAATATGTCGAGCATAAACAGTGTATTGTCCGATATTAATACTTTCCGGATAGAACCTGAAATGGCGTGATAATTACTGCAGAATACGGTATAGTGTATGAATGATTACAGAAATTACACTCATAGTTCGTCCGGAAGAAGAAGCTGATACTGCATTGATTCAAAAGAAAGCTGTTCAGGCACTTTTTCAGAAAGGTATACAGGTATCTCCTGACAGTATACATCTTGTCTTCGACAGAAAATCTATAGATGCACGTCACGGTCAGGTAAAGTTGTGTCTGCGGTATAAAGCCTATATTGGTGAAAAACCGGAGACTGCGGCAGCTTCCGGTCCTGTCTGGAAACACGCCGATATGAAACACCGCGTCGTTATAGTCGGTTCTGGGCCTGCAGGGCTTTTCGGTGCACTCCGTCTGCTTGAAGAAGGTATCCAGCCTGTTATTATAGAACGCGGCGTTGAAACGTCCCTGCGTAAAAAAGACATCGCGGAAATCAGCACTAAGGGGATTGTCGGAAAAGACAGCAATTACTGTTTCGGTGAAGGCGGCGCCGGTACGTTCAGC
>JALNVF010000101.1 GCA_023231445.1 Treponema sp.
ATAGTTATATAATTGATAAAAAGCATTAAAAAATGATATAGTCACTATATCTTTTTTTGGACAATTATTCTATCAGTGAGGAAAAATGAAACGGATTTTACCGCTCTTCTGCATGCTTCTTCTATGCATACCGGCAGCATTTGCAGACAACTCTGACCAGGGCGACCAGTACGATGACGGCAGTGCATTTAAATATAAGATGAACGGCGCAGGAGACCAGTATATACAAATCTCGCTCATGCCGAGTTTCCCGCTTAATTTCGACGGACAGTTATATACGGGCGGCGCAGCACAGCTCGGGTACCGTCATTTCTTAACAGACTGGCTCGCAGTCGGCGGGGACGCCCTTGTAGGTTACAACCCGACGCTCGGAAGCAACATACTGAATTACTGGCCTGTCACCGCCTGTGTTATGTTCCAGCCGACAATCTGGCGTTTTGAATTTCCCATTTCTCTCGGCGCCGGCATAGCATTTGAAACATATCAGAGCAGAAAATATTTTCCGGGGTTCGTACTAAAACCGGAAATCGGCGTATTTTACCGTTTCTCGGAAAGCTGGTCTTTCGGGATAGGTTCCAGTTTTATGTGGCTGCCTGAATGGTATTCCGACAGCAAATACAATTTTGACGGCCTGTTCATGACAGCCTCACTTTCAGCCCGCTATCACTTCTAGGATATAACAATGAAAATTACGACAATCATCAGAGTTCCAATTTTTTCAGCATTACTAATCGTTGTACCGCTCTTCTTTACCGGATGTCAGGATGTCATTTATGCAAAGATTATGAATGAGGTGACGCTGGATGATGCAACAATATCAGGATCTATAAATTCTATTGTACGGTATTCACCGGACTACATAACTACCCCGTCAGATTACACAGACTATATTTTTATAGAGAACGGAAATGTATACTGCAAGAAAGCCTCTTCCGTTTCGCACGATACATGGAATAAATGCATGAACGGGCTTACGTCCGTCTCGTATGATTACTACAACAAAACTTTCAACGGTATGCAGATCATTAAACTTGCCGCAGATTCCCAATATTTGTATGCGCTTGGTATAACATATGAAGAAGACGAAGATGAAGGGAAAAACATCCCTTCCGCCGAATACCTGTACTATTATGACGGTTCCACCTGGAATAAGGTAACGAGCGTGACTACAGGTTCCACATCTACTTCATCTCCGACAATTTTCTGTACAAATACACCGAATCCGGAATACAGGAAAGCATACCTGAGAACCAGCAGCGGAGTTTTCCTGCTGACAGGTGGTACACTTAATACAACACCCACTGATTCAAGTGCAACGTCAGCATGTTCTGCCATATATGATTATGCTTCCGGTACCGTCTACTTTAACAATAACTGGGCAACAGGTTCAAACGCAACAACATCGACGACGGCGTCCAGCACAGTATATTACTACTACGTAGATGACGATGTCCTGTATTATTCGACAGACCCTTCAAGTTTCACGTTATCTTCCGATCTTGGCATTACAGACATTATTTCCATGGCAGTTACAAGCAACGCAATCCTGCTCGGAACAAACGGCGGAGGCCTGTATAAGGTATCGAACACAGACGGTAAGCCCGGCGGCAGTACGGAAGACTTTTCAACGAATGCGGATTCGGCACTCGGTTCCCCGTACCGTATTCTTGCAATGCTCTCAGTAGACCCTTCGGACACTGAAACAGGGGCTACTATATATGCATCTGCAGATTTCTCCGGTACATCGTCGTCATCAACAGGCGATTACGACGACATAGGATTGTGGTCATATTATGCATCCAGAGGAAACTGGAACAGGGAATGAGACACAGGATCTGCATCCATGCAAATCCTGCTCTGCAGCAATACCGGTATGCGGTATTACTGCCTCACTGGCGGCGCACATCCTTGTGCGCCGTTTTTTTTGCAAAGCACAGAAGAAGACAGCATGACTGGTGTATGTTATACTACTAGAGGAATTTTTAAAATGGGTATTTCCAGTTGTTTGACATATCGCATACCTGCGTTTTTCCCGAAAAACCCCAAAAATGCAGGGGGGTATGCGAAAATTGATAAGTTCATATAAAGGAAGGAATTATGCATATAAAAAAAGAGAAAAAAGGCGTAAGTGTCAAAAAACGGGTAATTACATCGGCAGGTATGCGAAACTGCTGTTGTAATGTATTACAGGATAACATGTTAGAGTATGCGGTCTTTGAATGATTGACCTGAGTTAAGGGATTAAGACCTGCTGGTATACTTTATTCAATTTCTCCACAGATTGTGTCAACGTTGAATAATTTCAGGGATTGGGAATACAATAAAAATGTGTATCATAATCTGGCCACAAAGAACCGGGCGGTTATAACGGGCTTGTCATACTGCAGAATGTACCGTATTTTCACAATAAACTTGGAAAAAAAACGATTGATTTTACACTGATTGATGAACAAAAATTCGTCGATAAAGACGGCAAACATAGTGATGATAAAACAATGTAAAGAACTCTCTGAAAAAATGAACAGCAGCGGTGTTATTTATCCGCAAACAGTATATTTTGCACACGACTGCTTCCGGCGGTATAAATAATTTGATGCAGATGGAGAACAGGTATCCGGTGCATGAACATATCTCTGCGCAGTACGTCTTTTATTCGTCAAACGAAAGTTTCCAGCTTTGTACGGTAACTCCTGTTGCCTTGTAGTAGGTAAAGCCGTATTTCTCGAACGGTTCGTACGGTGTTGCCTCTGCAGCTTTTGGTAAATTAAGATACCTTCGTACATCGAATGCATCAGCCATCTGCTGCGGTGAATGTATAGGCGGTATTCTGTTTGAAAACAGACAGATTTTCATATTGCATTGGTCAAGACTGTCTTTTATTCGAGGGCAGCCGGTAAGTGTTTTGAGCGTCTGTTCCAGCTGGTACAGCGCATCGGATTCTTTCGAATTGATATTCCTGCTTTGTGACAGTTCGTTACAGACAAAAAAAGTATTCTCATCCTTCCGGTAAATCAGAAAATCGCACCGTTTCACGCCCGTCTGCCAGCTTTTCGGCAGGCTGTTTACGAATTTCTCATAATCGGTAACCGTTATATTTTCTTTATCAGGATTATGATAGGTGACTCCGCCTTCACCCGGCTGCTGAACGATGTGATTCTTCTTGTCCAGAAGATCAAAAGCCTCTTCGGCGGTCGTTTCAGTCGGTGCCTGTACGGAATTGATAATACTTTTTACCCCGTGCCGACTGCAGAGGGCGGGAACAAGTTCGGTAATCAGCAGTGTCTGTAAGTCCATGTTTATAACTCGTTATATTCGCCGTATATTCTGGCTATCGGTTCGGACAGTACCGTCGTGTCGATAACTCCTGCGCTTTCGTTTTTAAGCTGCCGGACGGTACCGTTAATGACTTCGAATGCGGATATATCCGTAAGCGCAATACGCTTCTGCCTGATCAGCAGATTCAGATAATTGACGATATACGGGCTGTGCGTCGTTATCATACAGTTCATTTTGAACTGCGCGTCTTTATTTTCAAAACACTCGGCAATAATAAACGACAGCAGGTCCAGCTGGCTTGACGGATACAGGCTCAGCTCAGGTTCTTCAATGTGGAAGTACAGATTTCGATATACCATTTTTCCGATATCGGTTACCGGCCGGAACTGGCTGATATTATCGGAATCGGAAAGATTCGACAGGATCGCGCGGTTAAACGAAGCGATCAAATCGTATTTTTCGGCAAAATATTTGATTATATAACTCAGCGGGGCAACGTTCTGCATACCCGACGATGCGGATTCAAAATGAATTGAATAATCAGGTCTGTCTGACGTACTGTTCTGTACGAAAAACTGTACACCGCTCGGTGTTTTCTTTTTTACCAGTTTGACTCCAAGATACGGCAGATCGACATCGTTCATATACCGGGCAGCTTCCTGAAAATCGTGCCAGGTTTCGTTCAGAAAGAAAGAGTCTCCTTCAGGTATCTTTTTTGCCAGCAGATCGGGAATAACATTCCGTTTGTCGGAAATAAAACACATTTTATCAAGCGAAAGGTCTTGCGCGCCGATCGTGATGTTCGCGTATAATTTTCCGTTTTTATAACTGATTTCATACGGTCCGCGGCTGTACACGATACAGGTATCCGGTTTAAAAAAATCCTCAAAACCGTTGTTCCTTTTATATTGATCGAACTGGAATCTGAACGGGGATTTTGTAATTCCCGAGACTTTAAGATACGAACGAATGCAGAGTTTCTTATATATCCAGCGGAACAGGACAAGCACTTTCATAATAGTACTTTTTCCGCTGCCCGATTCTCCGATAAAGACAGTAAGAGGCGTTATATTCTGCAGTGTAACGGTACGGAGCGGCCCGAAATTCTCGATTGTAAGGTTTTCCTGTAACATATATTGTCTTTAGTATATAGGTACATTCTCCTGCTTGCAAGAGACAGATGATGCGGTGCATATAAAACAGAAAATAAGAAAACAGTCTTTCCGGACGGCTGAATACAGGAAAAGACAGTATGACTTGTGTATGATATAATACGAAGGAATTATACATATAGAAAATGAAAAAACAAGTTGAATGATTGACCTGAACCGAGGGATTATGATTATAAATCTGTCAAAGAAAAACTATTTGAGTTGATCCTTTAGTCAAAAATAGTATGTCAAAAGAAATCATGAAGGAGACGGACAGAACTGAATATTGAGAGTCTGTTTTTGAGCAGTTCGTACAAAAAGGGTTGCCCTTTTGGAATACATATCAGTATTCTGCATAACCGGTGATCTTCACGACGCGTAACGCCTGTAGTAATTGTTCCGGAAGTACATGATTAATTCCTGAGAAAGGCATGAATATACTTTGTATATGTACTATAAATTTTCTGCAGCAGCACTGTTTTCAGTGTGAAACCAGGCTGGTTTCAGTATGAAACTAGTCTACTTTCAAAGTGAAACCAGGCTGGTTTCACTTTTTTACTGCCGTTCTATCCGGAAGTCGCGCGAATAAGGGTGAGCAGTGCTTTTTGTCGAATTTTACCGTCTCATAGCTCAATCATCCGTTTTCTGCTATACTTATATATATGTCTGACGATGATAATCCTCTTTTTGAAAATGCTGCGCGATACCTCCGCGAACCTCTGGCTGCACGAATGCGGCCGCGGACACTCGACGAATATATCGGGCAGGACCATATTGTCGGGAAAGGCAGACTGCTTCGGCGCGCAATTGCGGCTGACCAGCTTTCGTCGGTTATTTTCTACGGACCTCCCGGATCAGGAAAGACAACGCTTGCCAGGGTTATCGCAAATCATACAAAAAGCAATTTCATTACGCTCAACGCGGTACTTACGGGCGTTGCGGATATACGTGCTTCTATAAAACAGGCGGAGGATTACTACAATCTTTACAGCAGACGGACGATTCTGTTCGTAGACGAAGTGCACCGCTGGAACCGCGCCCAGCAGGATGCACTTCTGCCGTGGGTCGAAAACGGCACGATCATTCTTATCGGAGCAACGACTGAAAATCCGTTTTTTGAAGTAAACAAAGCGCTTGTAAGCAGAAGCCGTGTATTCCAGCTTAAACCGCTCACGAACGACGATCTCATGAAAGCTGCTGTCCAGGCTCTTTCTGATACAGAACGCGGGTACGGACACTGGAAAATTGAATTTGAAAAAGGTGCTCTTGAACATCTTATTGATACGGCAAACGGAGACGCACGCAGTCTGCTTAACGCGCTGGAACTTGCAGTTGAAACAACGCCGGAAAAATGGGAACCTGAAGCAAATCCGCCTGTTCCTGCATGGGGTTCGACTATCTTCATCAGCAGAGAAACGGCGGAAGAATCAATACAGAAAAAAGTTGTTCTCTATGACCGGGACGGTGACTACCATTACGACATCATCAGTGCGTTTATAAAGAGTCTGAGGGGCCGCGATCCTGATGCATCAATGTACTGGCTTGCGCGGATGGTGGCGGCAGGCGAAGATCCGGATTTTATATTCAGGCGTATGCTGATCTCTGCCTGCGAAGATACGGGTCTGGCAGATCCGAATGCAATAACGGTCGTTTCGAGCTGTGCACAGGCGTTTGACCGGGTGGGAATGCCGGAAGGCCGCTATTTTCTTGCACATGCAGCACTGTATCTGTCGACTGCACCAAAATCGAACAGCAGCATGGCATTTTTTGATGCACTTTCTTCGGTGGAAAAGGAAGATGCAGAAGTCCCGAATCACCTGCGGGATGCAAGCCGCGATGCGGAAGGGTTCGGGCACGGAGCCGGATATTTGTATCCGCATGCATACCGCGACCACTGGGTTGCACAGCAGTATCTTCCGGGCGAACTTACCGGACGGGTATTCTACACACCCGGTACGCAGGGATATGAAAAAACTATACGGGAAGGCGTTCTTTCCCGCCGGGAACTGCAGATTGCCGCCATACTGGAAAAAGAACAGCCTTCGAACAATGGTCTTTCCATAAACGCCGCGTCCTGCACCGATACCGCAGTAACAGGAAGCAGAAACACAACAGTTCCCGGTGACTCTCATGTACCGGATGAAAACAATAAATCGGAGTTCGGCGTGAATCCGATAAGCGAATGGTGGATAAACGCCCATTTCAAAGGCGGAAGCGTACAGAAAGATGAACAGCTTACATTCAGTCCGCCGGACAAATCAAAAGAAACGGCGCTCGACCGTGCGGACAGATCGTGGCGGTCACGTCTTGATTCAAACCGCGCAGAAATTCTTCTGAGTGTGCGCGATACGATGACGCAGCTCGCACATCTTGCCCGTCATCACCGCAGTCTTGTATGGAATGCCGACGACGGGCTGCTGCTCTGGGAAGTAGCACGCCGTACACCGGAAGGCGTTACCTGCGGAGTATGCCGTACGCAGAAAGGTAAGGAAATACTTGAACAGTACGGACGGACGCTCGGTGATCTGGACAGGCCTGTCCTGCAGTACCGGCCGGAAACGGCCCAACCGGATTTTCTTACACCGGAGAGCTTTGCCGACGTACTTAGAAAATTTGAATACAACGGTGCAGTGTTTGACCGTATTTTTTTCCGTAATCCGTTCGTTTCCGATGTTTCCATAAAAGCGCTTGCCGATTCTTTTGCAGCAGCGGCACATACAAAAAAAGCGGAAGGTTTTACATTCACGGACCGTTCCGAATCCAATCCCGATAGTGAACCGTCATCAGCCGAAAGTCCGTTTGCAGGCGGATGGTGCACGGTCATTTCACAGCGGATACCGGCAAGCGGGCAGCACATTGCAAAACTTGTGGAAAAACAGATACTTACTCCTGCAACTATTGGTCCGTATATCGAAACACTGCAGAAAATGGATCAGGCAGAAACGGAGTTCTTCGGCGACAGGACGAATCCGCTGTTCAGCTGGAATACGGAAACGATCGCAGATGCATTCCGCAGCAGAGGTTTTAAAGTCGATGCAGCCTCACAGCTGCTTGCTGAAAAACGGCGCATTACAGAAACAGAGCTGAAAAAATGGTTTGATGCAGGAACCTCGGCATACGGGGCAAAAATTGCGGAATCAACAGGCGCTGCCGGGCTGGAAAAAATCGTCAGGCTGCTGGAAAGCGCATGTATGAATACGATCTTCAGCTGGGAAACAGAACTTGCCTTCTTTACGATAACAGATGCAGCAAAAACTTCTTCTACAGCTGAATAGTAAAGCTGTTTGGTGTCATTTCGCTGAGAGAAAAGACTGCATGGAGATTGTACAAATCGATGATGCCGGTCGGTTTTATGCCGCTGCCGTCGTCTGAATCATCGGCAGGAGTGGAAACCGCGCAAAGAGAAAGAATTTCGGCATCGGTTGCATTATCAGGTAAAAACATAACAAGATTCTTTGTAGGATCAGTATACATAGTGCACATCATAAGAGCCTCCCGCATCAGGCTTTGATTAAACTCACCGTAATTCATCACAGTCACTTTTATGATAGCGTATATTATGTATTTGTCAATCAATATACCCTCCGAACGAATAAACCGGTACGTCATACGCACTTGCCGGTTACGGTTTTTAAGAGTAAAATAGAATAAACTTATTGATTTACAGGAGCTTATATGAATTTCATTTTTCTGGGACCTCCCGGAGCCGGCAAAGGTTCTCTTGCAGTAAAAGTCGCAAATGACTATAAAATTCCGCACATTTCTACTGGTGATATTTTTCGCGCTGCCATTAAAAATCAGACCGAACTCGGAAAGAAAGTAAAAAGTATTATCGATTCCGGCGGGCTCGTAAGCGACGACATCACCTGTGCGCTTGTAAAGGAACGGCTGGAACAGGATGACGTAAAAAATGGATTCATACTTGACGGTTTTCCGCGCACAATTCCTCAGGCAGAAGCATTCACGAATATCTGCAAAGATGTGACCGTTGTAAACTTTGTCATCAAAGACGAAATCGTCATAAAACGGCTTTCGACACGCCGCGTATGCCGTAAATGCGGAGAAAACTACAATGTACTTACAATGCCGCCGAAAAAGGAAGGAATCTGCGACAAGTGCGGAGGAGAACTCTATCAGCGTGACGACGATAAACAGGAATCTATTCTGCACCGCATGGATGTGTACCGCGAACAGACAGAACCGCTTATCGACTTTTACCGCAAACGGGGTGAACTCACCGACATAGACGGTGCAACACAAACAGACCAACTGCTTGCGGATTTCAAAAAGAAATTTCCGAATAAATAAACGAAATGTATTCACGCGGTTCATTATGAACCGCGTTTTTTCTGTATATACTAAAAATAACAAATATACTAATCAGTATCACGACGCAGCGCATCTGCTATCCCCCGGAATATTATTTTATTGCGTCTATATTCGCCTTTCCTCCGGGTACGAACGGCAGAACGTCTTCCTCCCGGTTTATTTTAACACGGACAAAAAACGGTTTCTTTTTACGGTCAGGCGCGAAAGCCTTTTCATACCATCTGTCGTCGTCCGCGGTGTCTGCCGCATCTATACCAAATCCCCGTGCAACCGTAACAAGGTCAGGCTGTGCAGAAAAAACACATGCGCTGTAATTTTTATTAAACAAATATTTCTGCTGCTGGTATACCATACCGAGAGTTCCGTTCTCAAACACAATCACCGTAACGGCAAGATTCAACTCTGCCAGCGTCGCCAGTTCCTGTATGTTCATAAGAATGGAACCGTCTCCGGAAAAACACACAATCCGCCTGTCAGGATTTGCAAGTGCCGCACCGATTGCAGCCGGTAATCCGAATCCCATAGTGCCGAGAGAACCGGATGTAAGGAACGTACGCGGTTTTTCCACCGGATAATATTGTGCCGCCCACATCTGATGTTCCCCTACGTCGGTTGTTACAATCAGACTCCCGCCGGCAGTACCAGCCTTCCCGGCCAGCGACGGTATCGACGCAATGAATTCACGGGGATTGACACTTTTCACATCAGCAGGACGGCCGCATTCTGTCGAGGAATTTTCCCTGCGTATATTCATGATTTTTTCGAGCCATACCGCGCGAGCTTCGGCATTCTGCCATGCGGATGCAAATTTTTCCTGCTTCTCCGCGGCAAGCTGCACAAGAATGGGAAAAACAGATTCGACATCGGCGACAAGTGAAATATCCGCACTGACAATCTTATTAACTTCGGCCGCATCAACATCGATATGTACGATTTTTGCTTTCGGACAGAATTTTGAAACGACACCGGTCGCTCTGTCGTCGAACCGGACACCAGCTGCAACAACAAGATCAGCCTCGTGCATTGCAGCGTTTGCTGCATATGAACCGTGCATGCCGACCATGCCCGCGTACATACCGGACGATTCCGGTATACAGCCAAGTCCCATGAGGCTTGACACAACGGGAAGCCGGTAACTTCTCAGAAATTTCAGCAGCTCCTGAGAGGCTGCTTCCGTATTACAGCCGCCGCCGCAGTACAGCACCGGTTTCCGGGAAAGAACAAGTGCGTCGGTAATTTTATCCATTCGCGCGGCATACTCTGAAGGCGGTGTGTGAAAACGGATGTCGTGCAGATTCACTGCAGTTATATCAGGCCATTCGTCAAATTCGCACACCGCACACTGTACATCGCGGGGAACATCAATGAGTACCGGACCGGGCCTGCCGTTCATTGCAATTTTGAACGCCTCCGGAACTGCTTTTAACAGTTCTTCAGGCGATTTAACCATAACGCTGTGTTTTGTAATCGGAAACGAAAGTCCGAACGTATCAGCCTCCTGAAACGCGTCGGTGCCTATAAGCGACGTGTTTACCTGACCGGTAATTGCAATAATCGGGACAGAATCACTGCGGGCATCGGCAACGGCAGTAAGCAGATTCATCGCACCGGGACCGCTTGTTGCAAGACATACGGCAGGTCTTCCGGTACTGCGCGCCATTCCCTGCGCAATAAAACCGCCGGCCTGTTCCTGTCTGACGAGTATGTGTCTGATAGAACTTCTGTTCAATTCGTCGTACAGCGGAAGAATCGACCCTCCCGGTATTCCTGCAACGGTGGTAATTCCCTCCATTTCAAGCAGTTTTACAATGATTTCTGCACCGGTTTTTCTCATACACAGTCCCCCTGTTGAATAAGCGGCCGGACATAAAAAAAGCTCCCCGTCTGCCGGAGAGCTTTTTTTTACGCCAAGTGGCTTTATGTAATTCTACATACGCACAGTCAGCATCTTCGCTCCGGCAGTCTTATTAATTACTGCTGCTACGACGAGGACGACTAGTACTACTACTGTAGAAATGAATGTCATATCCGCATAATCGCATATTATTGTTTATTTGTCAACTGATTGTCTGTTTTCTAACAGGTGGAACTGAATCCGCCATTTTACATGGCAAATTAATGCAATTAGTTGTATACTGTAGTATATGAAAAAGATACTCGTTGTTTCGTTAAACCAAAAAGTTATTGAGACGGTACAAGAAGGATGCAGAACTTTTGCGGACGATTTTAATTCATGCGTCAAAACAGATATTGATGAAACAATCAGTTACATTAATTATGAACTGCCGGAAATTAAAGTACTTGATTATACTTCTTCCGACTGCGGATGTGCAAAAATTCTTTCAGAAATTCATGGAGATCCCTGGCTCCATTACGGCGGAGTTATTGCAGTGTGCAGGGACAGGCAGCAGATGAAAGAACTGGTTGATTTAAAAGACTCCAACATTCTTTCAATACAAACTCTCGACGACTTTTCTTTTCATTTTATCCGGCTGCTTCGTATCCTCTGGCAGAACCAGAAGTTTCTTCTTAACCGCGGCATGCAGGACGATTTCGGCGGTGAAGAAAACGGTACCTTCGTATGCGGCAACGATCCTCTTGATATACATTTTTATACGCAGTTTCTGGTAAACTATCTGTACAACACGAACCGTATAAACGAAAACGACAGATATAAACTGCAGATGACTTTGACCGAACTTCTTACAAATGCGCTTGAACACGGTAATCTCAACATCAGTTATGCAGATAAAACAAAATGGATGGAAGAGCACGGTGATATATTCGGTCTTATAGCGCAACGAGCTGCTGATCCGAGGTATGTGAACAGGCAGATAACAATTACCTATGCCATCGGAAAAGCAAAATCGGCCTTTATCATCCGAGATGAAGGAGACGGATTCGACTGGCACTGTTACGCCGATAAGGATGCTGTTTCCGGTAATGAACTGCACGGAAGAGGTATAAAGCTGTCTCTGGGGCTTGTTACAAAAATGGCCTATAACGAAAAAGGAAATCAGGTTATGTTCCAAATAAACAACCAGCTGAACGAATCCAGTACCGTTCCGCAGGTAATGACGAATTTTGAAACAATTACATATACAGACAGGCAGGTTGTCTGCAGGCAGAACGAACCCACAAACGATCTTTTTTTTATTGTATCCGGACGATTTGCAGTTTATTCCGGGCGC
>JALNVF010000102.1 GCA_023231445.1 Treponema sp.
CAGGATACAAACGAAATTACTGCGCTGTTCGGACAGAACTACCGTATTCCGGCGCAGCCTGAGGCAGATATTCAGGACCGGGAAACTATGCCTGAACCCGGAGAAATTCCGGAATCATGTTCATGCAGAAAAAAAGTCGTATTCATCAACGCAAGCCCGCGTGCGCAGGACCGCACTGCATCCGCGTCGTTCATCGCACGCGCAGAAAAGCAGTTTGATGACACGCTTTTTGAAAAAGAAGTTATCCAGGTACGAAAAGTACTGGACCACCAGAGAGAAAGTGCATTTGAAAAAATACGGACGGCAGACGCCGTTGTTTTCGTTTTTCCGCTGTATGTTTACTGTCTGCCGGGAATGCTGACCCGTTTTCTGCGGGACTATGCAGCGTTCCTTGAAAAAACAGGGCAGAAACAGAACAGCACAGCTGTCTATACCATCGTAAACTGCGGATTCCCCGAACCGTATATAAACGAAGAAGCTGAGGATGTTATAAAATCTTTCTGCAGACAGACCGGTATGAAGTTCCGCTCCGGCATTCTCATTGGCGGAGGTGTAATGATTACCGCAGCTGAAAAAGCTCCTCCTGTACAGAAATTACTGAAACAGCTTGATGAAGCATTTTTGGCTGTAACGGCTGACATACTGGCTCCCGGTACGCTGCAGGTAAAAGACGTTCAGGTACGGATCAACTTCCCTCACGGGCTTTTTTACTTTATAGGCAGTCTGAACTGGAAGGCACAGGCGAAACATAACGGACTGAAAGTAAGGGACATGTACCGCAGACCGTACGGGGAAAATGCTACTTTATAATAAAATCAAAATAGTCACTGCGGTATTTTGTGATGCAGTATTCGAGACACGCTGTTCTTCCTGTTTTGTTGCAGGTGTACAGGATGACAAGCGGCTCGAATCTGCTGCAGTTTAAAAGCTGCCGTTCGTATTCCTTGGGGATACGTATTCTGATTACGGATTCTTTATCAGATTCCACAATGGTATAGCGGCATTTTTTAAAGTACTGAAAAATAGATGTGATGTCATGCCATTCCTGTTCAATATCAGGAAAATCCCGTTTTTTAAGATATGAATTGTAAATGGCAATAGGCTGCCCGTTGATGTATCTTACCCGGATAAGTTTGTATACCGTTTCTCCGGCGGCAGCACCAAGTTCCGTAAAAATGTGCTCCTTATATGATACAGTCTTGAGCTCAACGGCACGGGTAACAGGTTCAATATTCATTTTCTGCAGTTTCTCGGTAAAACTGCCCGTATCAGTAAGACGGTACTGAATCTTTACCGGTTTTTCTTTTACATACCAGCCCTTGCCCTGCTTACTGTAAATAATTTCCAGGGCAGCTAAATTTTCATACAGCGCATGGATAACTGTTCTGGACACGTCGTATCCGGCGGCCAGAACATTTTCCGAAGGGAGCCGTTCTCCCGGTTCAAAGGTACGGTTTTCTATTTTTCTGATTATATCGTCTAATATATATTCCTGTTCAACAAAACTTTTCATACAAAAGCAGTATCGCCCGGAGAATTTTATATTTTATTAATCATTTTTTAATTATTTGTTAAATATATTCACCGTAATATTTTATTCTTAATAACCGTAGACAGATATTCGAGTGCGAATACCGCAAGAAGAATGGTGATTGTAATAAAACCGGCTTCCCGTACATCAAAATAAAATCCGCTGGCCATGAACAACTCGTATCCAAGTCCTCCTGCTCCGGCTGCCGCACCCATGGCAACCGCAATTCCAAAATTGATTTCGAACCGGAGAAACGTCCACGCTGCAAGTTCCGCCGCACTTACCGGAAGAACTGCATTAAAAATAATATGCCACCAGTTTCCGCCGCATGCTCTGAGCGCTTCTATAATACCGCTGTTCTGTTTTTCGAACGTTTCAGAATATGCTTTTATAAGATATCCCATGGTATGAAACATCATGCCGAGTACGGCGGCTTCGCTTCCGAGTCCGACTGCGGTCGCAAAAATGAGTACCCATAACACCGTGGGGACGGCTCTGATTACCGCTACGATATTTTTAAGGATTCTGCTTACTGCATGATTTGAAAGATTTCCTGCAGCAAAAAAACTGACGGGCAGCGAAATAATTGCTCCGAGCAGTGTTGTTAAAAAAGCAAGTGCGGCTGTAATTCCCAGCGACTGCACCGCATGCAGAAATGTAAAATGATGAAATGCCGGTTTTGAAAACATAACACTGATATTGCAGAACGTATCCTGCAGTGCCTTCAGAAAGTCTATATTCTTATAATCGAACGATGCAAAACCCACAGCGGTCAGTGCGACAAGTACGGTCAGTACGACCCGTACATAGAAAAATGAACTTTTTCTTTTCATTACAAAATTCTCCTGCGGATTGCATTCGATGTTGTTTCAATAATCAGTGTGACTGCGGCTATGAGTAAAATAATTAAACCTGCCGATGAGTACCGCATTGATTTGTAATACAAGTCGAACAGAAAACCGATCCCTGTTCCGGTAAGCATACCGACGAGCGTTGAGCTTCTGATGTTTACTTCTATTTCGTACAATATCCAGCTGACTATTTCTCCGATGTTGTCGGGTATGACCCCCTGAGAAACAACCTGCCACCAGGAAGCCCCGCACGCAGTAAGCGCTTCTACGGTCGTTGAACTTGTTTCATCGATTGTTTCGATGAAGGCACGTGTAAGTGTCCCGAACGTAACAAAAAACAGGGTAAAAAAGCCGGTAAGAATATTCTGTCCGAACGACAGAAGCAGAATCATAGCCCAGACAGAATCGGGAACATTCCGGGAAATCGAAGCAATGATTCTGGCCACCGTCCCCAGAAGTAAATTTCTGCGGGTTACTCCGGATCCTGCCAGAGCAAACAGAAGCGCAAGAATGCTTGCGGTGGTAGCAGCTGCTACAGACAGAAAAACCGTTTCCATCAGTTTATTCATAATATGGGGAAGTTTAGAAACTGACTGACTGTCGGGAATAAAATTACAGAACAGCCACCTGAGTGCTTCGGGTACGGCAAGAAATCCTGATCCCAGATTAAAATCAACGGCGCTGCCGGCAAGCATGTACAGAATAATAAGAAGTACGGCGGCAGCGGTAAAATATCTTTTTTCTGTCTGCATGATTTTCAGCTTCATGGAATCCGCCTTTATTCGTTCTGCAGCGGAGTATTGTATATCTCCGCAATAATTTTATCGTTCAGCTGTTTCGGTTTTCCGTCGAATACAATACGGCCGTTATTAATCCCGATTATTCTGTCCGAATAATCCTTTGCCGTTTGAACCTGGTGAAGATTCAGCAGACAGGTAATGCCCGTTTTTTTATTCATATTCATCAGTTCATCCATAATGAGTTTTGCAGACGCCGGATCAAGAGACGCAATCGGTTCATCCGCCAGAAATATTTTCGGATTCTGAATGAGCGCGCGTGCTATTCCGACGCGCTGCTTCTGACCGCCGCTCAGTTCGTCGCATCTGTTGTACGCATACTGTTTTAAACCGAGCTGTTTCAGTATTTTAAGTGCTTCCGCGTGTTCTTCCCGGGTGTATCTGCCGAACATTCCTGCAAGCGTATTCTTATATCCGAGTCGTCCGTGCAGTACATTGTCTATAACGAGCCGTTTTTCAACAAGATTATAGTTCTGGAAAATCATACCGATTTTTGTCCGAAGCCGCCGCAGTTCCGTGCTGTTCATTTTAGTTACATCTTCATCCGCCACAAGAATAGTTCCTTCAGTTGCGTCCACCAGCCGGTTGATACATCTGATAAGAGTTGACTTTCCGGCACCGGAAGGACCGATTATACTCACGAATTCGCCTTTCTTAACCGAGAAACTCACAGAATCGAGCGCTTTGATTGTGCTTTTGTATATCTTTGTAAGTCCGCTGATTTCCAGAATTGCCATAATTTCTAATCCTTACTCTTTTATACCCTGAAGTTCGCGGAGCGGATCATAAAACGAATCCGCAGCTGCGACAAAACGGGTATTTCCGACTTTTTCTGCAAGACCGTGTGCCGTCGAATCTTTGGGTACAAATATGTCGGAATTATCCGCCACTTCGTCCGACGTAAACAGTGCAAGCAGTTTCTCCTGATCCTCTTTTGAAAGTGTTTCGGTATTTTCAATAATCGGACAGTTCAGAACGGGAATATCCTGCAAAAGAACAAACGTCTTTCCGTGGTACTTATCGAACGGCTCTGCGGCATCATCCCGTACCTGATATACTGCTCCCTGTTTGTCGGCAGTTCCGTCGACTACGGTAAGATACGGCAGCATATCGTCGCAGAATGCTGAAAGGTCACTTTTCCCTGAAAGCAGATTGGCCATTGAAATATGATGACTGCCGCCGAACATTACTTCACTGAAAAATTTGTCAGACCCGCCTTCCATAAGATCGTCCCGTGTAAGGTTCTGCCATTTACCACTGCCGCCGAATGTCGACAGAAAATAACTGGACGGGATCATGAAGCCTGACGTTGAACTTGTTGAAACGTACGACATCCGCTTTCCCTGGATTTTAGTAAGATCCCATTTACCGTCTGTTTTAAAATTTTCTGCATCTTCTGTTTTTACGGCAAGCCAGCTGTTGTAGCATGCATCCTGCAGTGTTCCCGACGGGCCTGAAATAACAACAAGCGGAAGGAGTTTCGGATTTTTATGATGCGCTTCCACATACGCCTGTCCGCCGGTATATGCCAGATCAGCTTTTCCTTTAACGATTGATTCTACCGTAATCGCATAGTCGGTGGGACATATATGCGTTACTTTTTTACCAGTCGCTTCTTCCACCAGCCGGCCGATTGTATCCTGCATTTTCTGATACTTGGGACCGACATTATCAGGCAGCCAGACCATCGTAATCGTCTTTGCTTCTTTTTTTGCGCAGCCTGTAACACAGAACGCCGCTGCCAAAACCACAGCCAATGTTAAACCGGGAACCATTCTCTTTTTCATTTTTTTCTCCCTGCAGGTTTTTCCGCCTGCCATTTATAAAAAAAATTCATTTCTTCTTCAGAACATCCGTATGAACCGATGCAGACCGGCTTTTTTGAAAAATTCCCGTGATAGTCGCTGCCGCCTGTTACGAACAGACCGTACTGCACTGCAAGTTCCTGTGCCCGTAGACAGTCCGTGCCGGTATGATCGGGATGATATTTTTCAATACCGGCAAGTCCTTTTTCTGCCAGTTCAGGTACAAGGTCCCAGCTGTCAAGCTGACCGGGATGTGCAAGAACGGCATACCCACCGTCTTTCTGCACAGCGTCTACGGCGTCTGCAGCGTCGACGTAGCATATATCACGGGAAACAATTCCTCCGTTTTTAAAAACACGGTAGTAAAGATCACTGTACACGGAATCTGTCATGCCTTTATCAACAAGGACCTGCATGATATGCTGTTTGTACAGCACTCGGCTGTCAGTGGAGTACCCGTCTGCTTCCTGAGCGGTTACCGGATATCCGTGTTCACGGAGGACCGCAAGCTGTTCATGAGAAAGCAGGTTCCGTGCTTTAAGAAGCGGATTGCAGAGTGCCTGTACGTACGGTGAGTCTTCCTGCAGCCCGTAACCCAGAATATGTACTTTTCTGTTCCGTTTAAAATCGAACGCCGAAATTTCTATGCCGCCGATAACGGTTATTCCCTGTGCCTTTCCCTCGCTGAATGCCTGAGAAAGTCCCCGCGTCGTATCGTGATTTGTCACCGCTATAAACTGCAGGCCTGCCTTCTGCGCCTCTGCGACAATCTGCGGAATCGTATCGGAACCGTCGGATATTGTCGTATGACAGTGTAAATCAGCTGCACTGTTCATATTTTAATACTCCGTTTTCTATCGTATAAACTTTGTCGCAGACTGTATCCATGAACTCTATATCGTGAAAAATACCGAGCATGGACGTCCCGTGTTCCTTCAGTTTCCGGATCATGTCGCGTACGCGCAGTTTTGAACTGTTGTCCAGGCTTGCGGTAGGTTCGTCGAGCAGCAGCAGCCGCGGTTCCTTTGCCATGGCGCGTGCAAGATTCAGACGGAGTTTTTCGCCGCCGCTGAAATTAAGCGGGTATGAATCCCAGAGTTCTCTGTCGAGTTCAAAATATGAAAGCATTTCTTCCGTCCGTGCGTCTGCCGCGTCTTTTTCCAGTCCCATATCGGACAGTGCTGTCTTTACAACCTCACGTGCGGTAACCCGCGGCATAATAGTAAGAAACTGACTTACATATCCTATCTCGTACTTCCGCAGATAAATGATTTCACGTTCGCCCGCCGTACGCATATCGATTTTTCCGAATTTTTCAGAGTCGTAATACAGTGCGCCCTGCTGCGGCAGATACGTCCGGTACAGGCATTTCAGTATGGTTGATTTGCCGCTGCCGCTTTTCCCGACTATGCCGGCAAACTCATGATACCCGACATTCAGACTGATATTTTCTGATGCCTGTATGGTTTTACCTACGGTGTACAGGTGAAAGGTCTTGCTCATATTCTGTATTTCTACAATATTTTCCATCTGGTTCACCGCTCCCTGTTTCCGGTTCTGATCGTATAATCTGCAGCAATCGTTCCGTCTACGATGACCTTTTTTATAAACGGTATTCCGTCGTGCCGCCTGCTGATAATGACCAAATCCGCAACTTTTCCTTTTTCGATGGAACCGAAGTCCCTGTCGATTCGTACGGCACGTGCAGGATTGATTGTAATAAGATTGAACATCTGTCCCAGATCCTGTTTATATTTTTCCGCCATGATAAAAACCGCGTGAAGCAGCGCAGCAGGATGATAGTCGCTGCACAGCATGTCTATGTTTTTATGGATGATTGCTTCCGCCGCATTCAGGTTACCGCAGTGCGACCCGCCCAGGAGTACGTTCGGCGCCCCGGCAAGTGTGTACATTCCCCGGCTCTTCGCGTAGGCTGCAACTTCTTCCGTAATCGGGAATTCCGTTACGGTCGCCCCAAGCTGTTGTACCAGATCAACTTTCTGCGGTGTGTCGTCGTCGTGAGACGACACAGCCAGATGGTGCTGTTCTGCAAGGCGGGTTAAACCGGAAAGCTGTTCAAGAGAAAGACGCTGTTCATTTTTAAGACTTTCCAGATATTGCTGAAATTCCTGTCTGCCGGAAACTTTTCCGTATTCCTGCATTTTTGTGCGTGCCGTCTCAAGGTCACGGTACTGTCCCTGTCCGGGTGTATGGTCCATGAACGAAAGCAGGTCAACCTGATTCTGTTCCAGCAGTTTTCTGACCAGCGGTTCGTCGTGTACCGACGTTACTTCAAGTCGTGCGTGAAATTTATGCCTGATAAAACAGCCGTCCTTTTCGCTGTTTCTGATAAGCGTTACGAGTTTTTCTGCATTTTCCGTTTTGCGGACAGGTTTCAGCTCCCAGACTGCGTTTTCACAAAACGAAATCGAATGAAACATTGTCGTAATGCCGTGTCCGCACAGTATTTTGTCGCATTCAAGAAAACTCGACGCCATGTCCATCATCATGTTCGGCCGCGGAGATAAAACGTTCTCAATATAGTCCGAATGGATATCTATGAAACCGGGACTGACATAACAGTTTTCTGCGTCAAGTTCTGCAACAGGCCCGTCTTTTTCCGCATCCGCTGGCAGAATATTGTGAGGGACAACAGCGGAAATCCGGTTTCCTTCTATATATAAGTCCATGTTTTCCCGTATTCCGTCCGGTAAAACAAGTTTTCCGTTTATTACTTTATACATCATCCGCTCCTCCCTGTTATAAAAGCGAATAGACAAGCTGCTGTGTATATTCGTGCTGCGGATCTTCCATAATCTGATCGGTCAATCCCGCTTCTATAATACGGCCGTTAAGCATGACAATAGTCCGCTCGGCAAGCATTCTGATAACGCCCAGATCGTGGGAAACGACTATCATGGTGATATGCAGTTCCCGCTGCAGTTTTTTTATTAAATCGAGCACATTTGCCTGAACCGAAAGATCAAGCCCGGTCGTTACTTCGTCAAGAAGCAGGACAGGCGGTTTTGTAGAGAGAGCTTTCGCGATCTGAACGCGCTGCTGCATACCGCCTGAAAAATTGACGGGAGCTTCCTTTGCGCGGAACAGCGGGATATTCACGCAGGTAAGCAGTTCTTCTGCACGTTCTTTCATTGGCTGCACATCGCGGTCGCCGGCGGCAATCAACCGCTCCGCAATATTGCTCATCGAGGAAAATTCCATTTTAAGGCCGAGCATCGGGTTCTGATACACACGCCCCATCAGTGTATTTCTGATGAACCGTTTCTGCCGCGAACTTTCTTCAAAGATATTCGACATTCCTTTGTGATAGTCGCGGATGGTACAGGTACCGTCCGTTACGTCTTCGTCAAAATAGAGGCAGTTCATAATAGTGGACTTGCCGCTGCCGCTTTCCCCCACAACGCCGAGGATTTCGCCTTCGTATACTTCAAAACTTACGTCCTGGCACGCGTACACAGTACCGCATCTGGGACAGTAATTTTTTTCGAGTTTTTCCGGATTGCGGCCGCGGCAGTATTCACAACCGTCTCCGAACTGTTTCGTCAGATTCTGTACTTTAAGCCACGGTTCCGATATATCAGTCATTCTGCAGCTCCCTGTTCATCCGCTTAAGGCAGTAACCGGTGTCGTTGCACTGGTAGTATGTTAAGCCTGTTTTCTCGTCTATAAGTTCATCCATATATACTCCGGTCGCTCCGCAGAGCCGGCATTTTCTGTTTTTGAATTTCTCTACTTCAAACGGATAATCATTGAATGCCAGTGATTTTACGTTCGTGTACGGCGGCACTGCATAGATTTTCTTTTCACGGCCGGCACCGAAAAGTGTCAGATTTTCTGCCTTGTTCA
Organism: Treponema sp.; assembly: GCA_023231445.1. Lineage (GTDB taxonomy): Bacteria > Spirochaetota > Spirochaetia > Treponematales > Treponemataceae > Treponema_D. Next base: position 8,852 of record JALNVF010000102.1, read on the forward strand.
GTTTTTCGTTATCGAATTTTGGGATGGGACTGGGTGCCATAACATAGTGTCCTTCCACTTCAACAGGATGATCTGCACCCGTCGTCATCCTGCCGTAATTCATAATCTGTTCAAACAGCAGGAGCCACACGCCGCTGTATTCGCAGTCGGCATGCAGGCGTTTCGTACTGTATTCACTCGGTTCTACAAGCCGCAGTGGTTCGGGAAGCGGTACCTGCAGAACAAGTATCTGTCCGCCGGTAAGTTTTTCTTCCGGAATACGGTGCCTGCTCTGAATAAGCGTCGCCTTCTGTGTATCAGTCGTTTGTTCAACGCCCGTCGTTGAACAGATAAGATTCTTCATGCTCACTGCATTCACCGATTCGTCCGATCCCTGATCTATTACTTTTACTATGTCATCCGTACCTATAAGAGACAGTGTCAGCTGCAGGCCGCCGGTACCCCAGCCGCGGGCTATCGGCATTTCTCTGGAAGCAAACGGAACCTGGTATCCCGGAACGGCAATTGCCTTGAGCGTTGCCCTGCGTATTTCCCGTTTGGACCCTTCGTCAAGAAAGGCAAAATTATAGTCACTCGTCATCTTTTTCCGTCCTCCGGTGAGTACTTCTGGCAGCTTTTACACATGACTGGAATGTCACATAATGGGGTAGTTTCAAATGCGAAATAAAACCTGCCGATTCCATCGCATCAATGGACATAAGGACAAACTCCTCGTCGTTTACCGGCTGTTTTCCTTTGTTCTCCAGACAGTAATCAAGAATCCCCATGGCAATCGCCTTTGATTCGTTCTGTCCGTAGCACAGTCCGTAACCGATCTGAAACCTGATCGTCTGCGTTCCGTCGTTTTCTTTATAGTTCTGCGGAATAATAGTTTCCGCTTCCGTAACTTCCACTGATCCGATATAGTACGAATCTTCTTCCGGTGACAGAGACTCCGTCTCAGAATCACCGAGCGGATTGGGAACCGTAACAGGCAGAAAGCCTGTGCGCATTTCTGCAACAGTCGGATGTTCCATTCCCGATGTACGCAGGAAGGAATACGCGAGCGACGTAACGGCTCCGGTCTGCCCGCGCGTAAGACACTGCAGGCGTTCGCTGCGGCTTGCCGGAAACTGCATGATTTCACGGGTAATGTCGTCCGGGTCTTTGTCAGACTTTTCATAGTCCTTAATAAGATTGTCTTTCCGCAGATAGTCGACAACGTGCGGCAGTTGTTCCGTCCTGCCTTCGCGCTGCAGTGCGTCCGTTTCTTTCACATATGTGTCAAACCAGATACGAAGATCTGTATCGGTTTCGTTTTCAAGATCAAAATCAAGCAGACGGTGGGTATAATCATATGTTGCGCCAAGTATCTGTCCGCCTGGAATGTCCTTAAAACTTGCTGATATTCGTCGTTCAACGCGCATTGTCTGTGTTTCAAGAATGTCGGAATAATATTTCCGCTGCAGTGTCGAACGGTATGCACGGAGCAGGAAGACACTTTCTTCGCAGTTCCCTTCCGCCTGTTTTACGGCAAGCGCTGCCAGTTCCGGTGCATACAGGCTGCCTTCACTCATTATCTGATCAAGCAGACCGCGCATTGCCCCCTGAATCGTATCCACACAGGCGGATCTGCCGCATGCGGCCCGTCTGCTTTTTAAAAGCCGGATCGATTCTTCGATCGCTTTTGTTCCGCCTTTTACTGCTACGTATCCCATTATGAGTGTTCTCCTGCCGTCTTCGTTGTACGGGGAAGTGCGGCAATCCGGCCTTTCGCATCAAGCAGAATGATATCTATGCCCAGGGGAAAATCCCTGTTCTTTTCCCGCCGCAGATTCCATAACCATGCCGGACAGGTCGACTTTAAAACCTCAGTATCTTTAATTCCCGGTCCGGAAAGTGTGATACATTTCCCCGAATATAAATCGTCCGTCTCAAAAATAACAGTCGCCGCTTTCTGGGGATCAATAAGACTGCCTGTTTTTGCATAGTGCAGACATTGTTCTGCTTCTTCTGCAGCTGTATTGCGGCAGATAAAAATGTAGTCGGCATCGTTTCCCGTACGACGGGAATACGTTAATTCAACAAGTGTGCTGCGTTCATCGGCCGGTGCCCCCACAATTTCGTGTGTTACTTCACGGTCAAGCAGGAGCAGTGCTATTGAAAGCAGCGGTTTATCAAGTTCCGAATCGAATTCAAAATCGAGGTTGTCGTCCGTCGGAAATTCTTCAACACTTCCCGGATGGGAATAACACTTTATAAGTTTGCGGTATAACTGCTGAATGTACTGAACCCGTTTCTGTATTTCTGCCATTTCTGCAATCCTCATACGTCAAGATTCATCGTACTGAAATCGACTTTTGTGGAAAGAATACGGTTACGTTCTTTCTGCCGTTCAATTTCAAGCGCCCTGCCGCTCTGCTCAAGGAGTTCGTCAAAACCGGTACATTCGGGAATATGTGCATTGTATGCCGCGTCAATGACTGCCAGATCGTATGCAGCAGTCTTGTCCTGTCCTTTTACGATTCCTATACCAGTTTTTCCCTGCAGCGAAACTCTGCAGTCAGTAACAAGAATTTCACCGAGATAAAATAAACCGTTTTTGCCGTTTTCCCGGCATTTAGCCATGACAAGCGCTTTTTCGGGTTCTTCTATAATGGAAACCTCATATACGGAATTAATAATTCTGCATATTTCCCGTGCAGTTTCCTTATTTCCTTCAACGAGAATTTCTGTTCTCTGCCGTCTGTTCATTATTTCTCCCTGCTGAATCATTTATGTAAAACGTAACTTGTTGACAAGTTTGAGAGAATACAAACGGAAAGATTTAACCGTTTTTTATTTTTTGAGATGTTTTTCTAACAGATTCTGAACGAAACCCCTGAAATACAGACTACAGAATTTTTTTTATGGAAAAACTGCTGCCTTTTGCCATTTTGACTGTCTTTTTAATCCGGGCCAGCTCTTCCGACAACAGACTGCTGTCGGAATAATAATGGGCAGTATCGTATATTCCG
>JALNVF010000103.1 GCA_023231445.1 Treponema sp.
CTTAGCCATAATTTCCTTCTATAAATGTTTATAATGAATATATCAGAATAATACAGAAAATTCTATAAAAAAGAAAAAGGTAGTTATACTTGCCTTCAGTGCATATAAATCGGTATCTTTGAAGAAGGAGGAAATATGTGTAATTCAGATTTTTGTATTGCTTTTTATGATACTCGTGTATACGATCGTGACGCCTTTACAGAGGCAAACAAACAGTTTATGTACAATATAGATTTTTTCGATTTTCATCTTGACGAGCGCACTGCATATACAGCAAAAGGGTATAAGGCGGTGTGTGCATTCGTAAACGATACGCTTAATGCAAAAGTTATCGGAATATTGAAGGAATGCGGCGTGGAAATAATTGCAATGCGCTGCGCAGGATACAACAATGTGGATCTGAAAGCTGCGGAAGAAACCGGTATAAAAGTTGTGCGGGTTCCTGCATACTCTCCGCATTCTGTGGCGGAACATGCGGTTGCGCTGCTCATGGCTTTGACTCGTCATATACCGCAGGCGTACATGCGTACACGTACGGGTAATTTTACGCTTAACGGTCTTACGGGCCGCGATCTGTGCGGGCTTACTGCCGGTATTCTGGGAACAGGTAAAATCGGAAGGATAATGGCTGAAATTCTTTCCGGATTCGGGATGAAGATCGTGCTGTATGATCCGTATCCGGCAAAAGAATGGGCAGAGAAAGCGGGATTTACATATCTGCCTCTTGATCAGTTTTTCAAGTCCGTCGACGTTGTAAGTCTGCATTGTCCGCTTACACAGGATACAAAACATATCATCAATGAAAATTCACTCAGATTAATGAAACATGATGCGGTGGTTATCAATACTGGACGTGGAGCTCTGATAGATACGCATGCGCTTGTCCACGCGCTCAAGCATCAGGAAATAGGGGGCGCAGCTCTGGACGTGTACGAAGAGGAAAGCAAATACTTCTTTGACGACTGGTCTGCAAACGTTATCCGTGACGATGTACTTGCCCGTCTTATGACGTTCCCGAACGTCATTATAACAGGGCATCAGGCGTTCCTTACTACGAACGCACTTGAGTCCATTGCGGAAACGACGCTTGATAATGTAAAGGCATTCTCCGCGGGAAAGCCGCTTGCGAACGAAGTAAAACTGTCGTAATTACAGTGCGGCGATAAAACGTCTGAATGCGGTTCTTCCATCGTCCGTCCGTTTATAAACTCCCGCGTGTTCAAGTACGCGGCTGAATACTATGCCCGTTTCCTGCCGGAGTATGTCTGTAATGGTATCTTTATTTACACTCGTGTATTTCGGCAGAAATTCACTTACCCAGTCGGCATGTTTTGCGATCGTTTCGTCGGCTTTGATATTCTGATGATTAATGATTGCATTGCCGAGCAGATCAAGTTCATTTTTAAGCCGTGAGGGGAGGACCGCAAGCCCCATTACTTCAATCAGGCCGATATTTTCCTTTTTAATATGATGGAGTTCTGCGTGCGGATGATACACGCCCAGCGGATGTTCGGGCGTTGTGATGTTGTTGCGGAGCACGAGATCCAGTTCAAACTCCCTGCCGTTCATACGGGCTATCGGCGTAATTGTGTTGTGTGCTTCGCCGTTTGTTTCCGAAAAAATGAACGCATCTTTGTCTGTATATGTTCTCCATACGGCAAGTATGTGACTGGCAGCATTTATCAGGTCTTCTTTGTTTTCTGAATCAAGTCTGATGACTGACATTGGCCACCGTACTATTCCTGCCTGTACACTTTTAAAACCATCAAGAGTACTGCGTTCTTCAACAGGCGCTTTTGCCATGGGGAATGTATAATTTCCTCCCTGAAAATGGTCGTGCGTAAGGATTGAACCGCCCACAATAGGCAGATCTGCGTTGCTCCCGATCGTATAGTGAGGAAACTGTCCGACGAAGTCAAGCAGGCGGATGAATGTTTCTTTGCAGATTTTCATCGGGGTGTGTTTGTAATTGAATACGATGCAGTGCTCGTTATAATACACATACGGTGAATATTGAAATCCCCATGTTTCTCCGTTGAGCGTAATCGGGATGATCCGGTGGTTTTGCCGTGCTGCGTGATTTACGCGTCCTGCATACCCTTCATTTTCTTTGCAGAGCAGACACTGCGGATACCCCCCCTGTTTTGCGCTGCGGGCGGCAGCGATAGCTTTCGGATCCTTTTCAGGTTTTGACAGATTAATGGTGATGTCAAGGTCACCGTATTCTGTCGGTGTTTTCCATTTGAGATCTCTGGAGACACGATACCGCCTGATGTAGTTTGTATCACCTGAGAATTTATAAAACCAGTCCGTCGCCTTACGGGGAGATACTTCAGCAAAGAGTGTACGGAAAATATCGATGACATCCGACGGAGACGGAACAAGCTGTCCCATGATTTTCGTATCAAACAGATCACGGTATACGATACCGTCGTTGGAAAACAGTTTTTGTTCTGCGGCATAAGAAAGAAGTTCATTTAAAATACTTTCAAGTTCGGAAACTTCGACATGCGGAATATGTTCTGCCTGCTCTATTGACTCGAATCCGTCAAGCCTGAACAGTTCAAGGAGTTTATTCTGCGTGTAAATAATATCATCTTTTACAACGAGAGAAGTCGTAAGTCCGTATCCGACAAGTCTGTTGATATTTTCGTAAATTGTCATTTTTTAACTCCATGCGTCTCCCTCAACTCAGAAAAGACGGCAGTACGTTTTTTCTGAGGAATATTTCAGAGTGCTACAGCGAGTTTTTTAGATTCCTCTGTAGTTTCGTTGAAGGCACGGGCGATGTGGAATCCGTCCGCCACGGCATGACTTATCTGCATTGTAAGCGGCATCATGAATTTACCACTAATTTCCTCAACTTTACCGACGGTAATTACCGGGGCAAGGTATTTTCCGCTTTCACTCATTTTTGTGTTGATGGCATTAAAATGCAGCCAGGGGATAAAGGAAATTTCAAAATTGTTGTCCGGTATTTCCGGCTGGTTTACCGTTTTTAGTTTCAGACCTTCCGTAATACTGTGCTGTGCTGCTTCGTAGAATTTTTCAAAGTTGTTGTCGTATTTTGTCCAGACACGCGAGAACGTTTCTGATTCTTCATGAAATACACGGTGTACCGGATTAATGTAGTCCCATATCATCAGACGACCGTTTTCCTTGCAGTATCCGACCCTGAATTCTTCATGTCTGTTCAATACGGCAGTGATTGCATAAAGAATTGCAACATCGAAGTCTTTTTTTGATGCTGCAGTTTTTCTGTACAAATCAGTAACATCTATATCCGCACTGATAGCACACATGCACTTTGAACCCGTAGCGTAGTAGTCATAACATTCTTTCCGGGGCCATGTATCCATATCAATCGATTTATATCCGGCAGTCATTTCCATATACTGAAAAACCTCCACAACAGGCTTGAGCCCATTGTTTTCAGTATAGCATGATGCAGAGGAAGTTTCCACTATAAACACTACTTTTTGATCTAAATAGACTTTTTCCTGGTCTTGCAGTCAGAAAAAGTATAACCACAGAGCATCATAAGAATTGACGTTTTTGCCTGGGTATATGACGATTCTGAAAGTTTATCAAGTGCCAGAAGTATATCTTCATACTGTTTATATCTCCTGTAAAAAACTTCTGCCTCTGCTTCGTGAGTATCTGCACCGGTAACAAGATACTCGACAGAAACACCAAGACTTCCTGCTATTCTTACAGCAACATCTGCCGCAGGAATCCGCTCTCGTGCATCGACATATGAGAGAAATGTACTTTCCTTTATACCCGCGCTGCGCGCAACCTGTTTCATAAGTAAACCTTTAAATTTTATTATACTTCGTAATCGATTTTTGAATGACATAAAAAAAACGTACCATATAACTCGTAAAATGTATGTTTGGTCTTTATGCAAGTGATGTCAAAAATAAAAAAACACACGAATGTGATGTATAAAATTGACAGATGTCCGAATGTCTCTTAACTTTAAATGAACGAAAATATTAACAAATTACGACACTGCACAGAGTATAAAAATCAGAATAAAACATACCTTAACAGAATTTTATTCATATCAGGTGCTGATTTATAACGCAATTACTGTAGTTCATAAATGATTGTGTATTTTCATAAGAGATAAGAGGAATTGGATAAGTCATACAAGGAGGTATGTAAATGGAGATGACAAAAAGAAAGCTGCTGAATGGAGCACGCTTTCTGAGTTTTACACTGAACGGTGAAAACTACTGTATGGATATCCTGAAGGTAAAGGAACTTATGGGAATGACGTCAGTTACCCCTTTACCGCGGACACCTGAATTCATCAGAGGAGTGATAAATCTGAGGGGACAGATAATACCCGTCATTGATTTGAGATTAAAGTTCGGGCTTTCCTTCAGGGAGTATACGAAACGGACATGCATTATCGTAGTCGAAGTTGAATACAGCGGAGACATAGTGCTTATGGGGCTGGTCGTTGATTCGATTCAGGATGTAGTAAGCATTCCCGAAGAAAAATTGACGAAGATTCCGTACATCAATGCGCGGATAAAAAGTGAATATATACGGGGAGTGGCTGATACTCCGGAAGGAATGAAAATCGTTCTTGACGTACTCAGAGTGCTCAGTGAAAAAGAACTTGAAGTGGTAAAAAACACGGCAGAAGAGCAGATAAAAACGGAAAAATAGGGAGAAAATATGAAAAAGGGAATTGGGGCGCGTATTATTACAATGGCTGTTATAATTTCGGCAATAGCAGCAGTGATCGGATGTATCGGTCTTTACACAACAAAGCTGGTAAGCAGTAAACTTGAATCAATGTATCAGGATAATTTACTCGGCGTACGATATGCTGACCAGATTCAGTACCAGATGCAGTCATGTGCAGTTGCACTGCTGCACGGACAGAAAGAAACAACAAGTACGGGAATAAAGAACTATTCGAAACAGTTTACAGAAGCATATATGGGTGCAAAAAAGGCTTTTTCTGATTATGAAACGACAATGTTTACCGCAGAAGAGAAGGAAATGATGTCGTCCATAAAAAAATACGGTGATGAATATGCAGAAGATACTCAGAAATTTTTTGACCTTCTTATTGCACAGAAGAACAGCGAGGCGGACAAATTTGCAATTGAAGTTCTGACCCCGATACGCAACGACAAACTGAATCCTGTTGTAGAAAAACTTGCCCGGTGGAATATTAATCAGGCAGAAGAAACTCACCGGATGAGCAGAAATGTTGCATCCCTTTCAGTGATGATTATCATCACAGCCATACTTATAGGTCTGGCTGTATCATTTACGCTTGCGCTGATGATAACGAGAAGTATTACCGGACCAGTAATGAAAGTGGTGAACAGCCTGTCGGAAAGTTCGTCGCAGATAGGCATATCAAGCACCCAGCTGTCGACCGCATCGCAGGAGATTGCCAACGGCGCACAGGAACAGGCGTCGAGTATCGAGGAAACAACGTCTTCTATGGAAGAACTTTCTTCAATGGTAAAGCAGAATCTTGGTAATACACGGCAGGCTAGTCTGTTGTCGGAAAAAGCGACAGAGGCAAGTCAGGGCGGATTCGACAAAATGACCAGTATGCTTTCTGCCATGAACAATATTTCAAAATCTGCGGAAGACATAAAGAATGTCATAGACGTCATCGACGACATAGCATTTCAGACAAATATGCTTGCATTGAACGCAGCCGTTGAAGCCGCACGGGCAGGCGAAGCGGGTATGGGATTCGCAGTTGTTGCCGACGAAGTAAAGAATCTTGCCAACCGTTCGTCGGAATCGGCAAAAGAAACCGCTTCCATGATAAAGGAAACTCTCAAGAATGTCGAAGACGGAATGACTATATCTAAAGATCTGTCGGAAATTTTCAAGGACATACTTGCCAATTCCAGAAAAGTTCAGGAGATGAACAAGGAAGTTGAGTCTGCATCGGGGCAGCAGGATGAAGGTATCGGTCAGGTAAACAAGGCGATGATTCAGTTTGATACCGTGGTGCAGACGAACGCATCAAGTGCTGAAGAAACAGCAGGGGCTGCAGAAGAACTGCAGGGCCAGGTGAGCAGTCTTAACGAAATTGTCGACAGTCTGTATTTTACCGTCAGTGGAAAGACGTATATAAAAAAGAATGAATCCGATACTTTTCATGCTTCCGTAAAAAAACAGGCCGGTACATTTCCTTCTCAGGAACGTCAAAAGTCGTCTGAAAACGGTAGAACCCTGTCCCGGGAAAAACAGGCTCCTGTAACAAAAATTTCTGCCGTGAAAACTGATTCCAGTGTAACTGGTGTAAAAAAAGGAAGCGGATGTATAGATGCCGGTCATACGATTTCCTTTGAAGATGATGAGGATTTTAAACCTGTCTGACCGTATGTTGTATCAGGAATAAATAATGACCGGAATGGATGAAGCTCAAATATGTCTTATTTCCTCATATATATACCGGAAATTCGGTATATATATGGGGAGTGATAAATACGAACGGCTGGAATTACGGTTGAAAAATATGATGAACCGAGGGTACTGTACAAGTACCGACGAGTTGTGCGAGAGACTGTCGTCGGGAGATTCCCGCTGTTTTGACCAGCTTGCCGGTTTTATAACTACGTGCCATACCTTTTTTTTTCGTGAACCGGAACATTTTCGGATACTTGCTTCAGATATAAAAAAAAGACGTAGACCGGCTATTCGTATCTGGTGTACGGCTTGTTCTACCGGGGAGGAACCGTATTCTATTGTCATGACGCTGCTTCAGCAGGGGATTACAGACTTTCATATTATTGCTTCAGACGTGAACAGGGATGTTCTCGGAAATTTCAACAGAGGTCTATACCATGAAAACAGATTCTGCCGGACAGAAGATGCCGTCCGTGATCTGTATTTTACCCGGGAAGACGATTCATTCTGGCGTATAAACAGTGAACTTCGAAAATACATATCAATCAAAAATTTAAATCTTATGGACAGTGTACATTTTGCCCGTCCGTTTGATTATGTTTTCTGCAGGAATGTCTTTATTTATTTTGACAGGGATTCACAGGCAGCTGCTCTTACCAACATAACTGAAAATCTGCGGACAGACGGTCTGCTGTTTATCGGTCTTGCAGAAACTCTTTTGTCGGAACCGGATAATTTAAAAAAAACAGGGTGTTCGGTATACAGACGGACGGTCAACGGAGAGGGTATACACATATGAAAAAAATACAGGTATTCATTGTTGATGATTCAGCTGCAGTCCGCCGTATTTTATCCCGCGAATTGTCTGTATCAGGCGGAATAGAAGTTGTTGGAACATCCGGGGACCCGTATGCTGTACTGAAGAACAGTGTGTTCGACGTACTGCTTCTTGATATAGAAATATCACGGACTAACGGACTGGCCTTTCTTGAGTATCTGATGAAGATTGCTCCGGTACCGGTTATCATTATGAGTTCGTTTGTGACACCGGACAGTTATGCAGCGGTACGGGCACTTGAACTTGGGGCGGTGGACGCGGCGCATAAACCCGGAGGACCGTTATCTGTCGAAGATATCATTACGGAATTACGCAGAAAAATACATGACGCGGCAGTGGTACAGGTAAGGAAACTTTGCGCGGTGCAGGAGAGATTGAATAAATCCGTAATGACCGTGCGGAATATGCATCCAGCAGTTTCCTGTGCGGATCATGCTCTTGTTGTCGTCGGAACGTCTACAGGCGGTGTGCCGGTACTAGAATCGCTGCTTACCCGTTTTACATACGGTTTTCCACCGGTTCTGGTCGTAATCTGTATGCCGGAGCATTTCACCGCTTCTTTAGCTAAACGACTTGATCAATTGTGTGAATTTTCCGTGAAGGAAGCTCGGAATGGTGCTGTGATTTTACCACGGACAATTTATATAGCACAGGGAGGATCTCGCTCAGTTGTCGCTGCGGAGGGGGCTGTCCGGATAATCAGAATTACCGGAAGGCAGAAGTTTTCGAAAAAATGTCGTCCCGTTGATATACTGTTCAGATCGGCTGCGGAAGTACAGGGAAAAAACTGCACCGCAGTTCTTCTGACTGGTTCCGGTTGTGACGGTGCACAGGGAATGAAGGCTGTGCGGGATGCAGGGGGATGGACTATTGCACAGAACGAGGAGTCTTCAATTGTATACGATATGCCCGGAAAGGCAGTTGCACTGGGTGCTGTCTGTGAGGTTATTCCGCCTGATGAAATTGCGGAGCACATAAGCATTAGAAACCGACAGAATGTCAATTTCTAATGCTTACATTTATTAAAGAGGAATGTTACCGTGCGCATCAAAAAATGACGTCCTGTCATTTTTTGATGATACAGGAACGCACATCCTGTGCTCTCATTTATTTAGAGAGGAATATTACCGTGCTTTTTTAAGGGGGCGTCCATGGGGTGTTTCCGGGACAGGAATTCCAGACTGCGGGCAACGCGGGTGCGTGTTTCTGCGGGAGCGATGACTTCGCTTACATAACCGCGTTTTGCAGCTATGTTCGGAGTCATTATTTCAGTTTTATATTCAGCTGATTTAGCTGCAACTTCTGCTGCTTTAGCAGGATCTTTCATTTCCTTTCCGTACAGAATGCCTATTGCGCCTTCTGCACCCATGACAGCAATTTCTGCTGCAGGCCATGCGTAGACGAAATCGGCGCCGAGATGTTTTGAGCACATGGCAATGTATGCACCGCCGTATGCTTTGCGGATAATGACTGTTATTTTGGGTACAGATGCTTCGCTGTATGCATAAATTACTTTTGCACCGTGGCGGATGATACCTTTCTGTTCTTCCTGCGGTCCCGGAATGAATCCCGGTACATCAACGAACGTAAGCAGGGGAATATTGAACGCATCACAGTAGCGTACGAAACGCGCGATTTTATCGCTTGCGTCGCAGTCGAGTACACCGCCGATTCCGGAGGGATTGTTCCCGACAATACCGACAGACCGTCCTTCAATTTTTGCAAAACCTGTTACGCAGTTTACTGCAAATTCTGCCGATGTTTCGAAGAATGAGTCATCATCGGTAACACAGTTGATGACGTCGCGTATATCATAACCGGCACGTGAGTTTTCCGGCAGAATTTCCGCTATCTGTTTTCCTTTTTTCTTTGCGTCGAATTTGTATTTATTGTCCTGGATAAAGCTGTCACCGTAATAATGCGGAATATAATCCAGAAGCGCACGGACTTTACGATAGCAGTCGTTTTCACTGTCACAGCGGAAATGTGCAACACCCGACTTATGGGAGTGAATTGAGGCACCTCCGAGTTCTTCTTCGGAGATATCCATAAACATAACTGATTTTACGACTTTAGGACCGGTAATAAACAGCTGGCTTATTTTATCGACAGCGAAAATGAAATCTGTTATTCCGGGAGAATAGACTGCTCCGCCTGCACAGGGGCCGGCGATAATTGAAATCTGCGGGACAGAACCTGATGCGCGTACATTCTGATAGAAGAGATCACCGTATCCGCAAAGCGCGTCAACTCCTTCCTGAATGCGTGCTCCGCCGGAATCATTTATACCAATAACCGGACAACGCGCTTCTATTGCTTTGTCTATAAGCTCGGCTATTTTTTTACCGTGCATAAGGCCGAGAGAACCGCCCTGAACAGTAAAATCCTGTGCATACACAGCGATCTGTCGTCCGTTGATTTTTCCGAATCCGGTGATAACACCATCGTACGGCAGGTCCTTTTTTTCCATTCCGAAACTTGTACAGTTATGGCGCACGCCGGAATAAATTTCCATAAAGGAATCTTCGTCGCAGAGCGCTTTTATACGTTCTATAGCATGCAGTTTGCCTTTTTCATGTTGTTTTACAATATTATATTCCATAAGCAGTCCTTTTACCTCAATATATGTAAATGATACTTGAAGTTGTTCAGGTTGTCAATATGACACTATTTGCTAAAATGTCACTATTGTATCTGTGCTTTTTTTGGTTTCTGACTGTCGATTTCAGCTTTCATTACGGTGCTGTCAGGAAGCCATTCGTATACCGGTTTGAGCTGCAAAACAGCCTGCAGTGAATCTCCGCCGTCTGTATTGCAGGCTGTTATAAAATCGGACTTGAACTTACCGCTGTCTATTTGTATTTCTTCTGCGTCCGGTTTGATGTCAGTAATTATCCAGCGATCGTCTTTATAGGTAAGTGTCACATGATCTGTATGATGTTCGGCATAAATATCGTTATTTTCACCTTCTGTATGAATTATATAGAAATCTGCCGTATGAACGGCCTTACAGCCGTTTGAGAGCGTCGTACTGCCTTCAACTGTGACAGGGAGCGGTTTTATATTCCGTTTAGGCACATCCACAAGAAGCGAACAGCTTTGCCCGTCAAGCATAAAAGACGTGATTCCGAATATACTCCGCTTTTCCTGTGTCGTTTCCTGCGACTGGCTGTAAAGCCATGATTCCGGAGTTATCATGCTGTCTGTGTAGTCATATAAATTGCGGGTTTTGTTTGTAACATAAATCTGGCTTACGGAATCACTGTAACGGTTTGCAGCCTTTCCCCTGGAAATACTGTCTAAAAGTTCAATATCCTGTGTATGGATTGCCTTGTAGAATGCTTCTACAGTCTGAGAGGAGGTTAAACCTCTTGACGTAGGTTTGTTACCGTTATCGTGGTGCTGCACGACTGCGATAACAGTAATTACTACAACTGCTGCTGCTGCACCTGTCAGCATTGCCGTATTTCTGCGTATTGTACGTTTCGCGTTTACTTTCTTTTTTTTTGATTTATAGTAAGCTTCCACTTTTGCATTGAATTCACCGGATGGAAGCGCCCCTTCACGCGGTACGGTACGGAGAATTTCAGTACCGTTTAATCCGAGTTCGCTATAGAAAATGTCAGGGGGAAGATCCGGTACGGGAAGGACAGCTGGTGCTTTTTTCTGCTGAGCGAGAGACGGTAGTTCCAGTGCGGTGTCTACAGATTCTGCAAGTACCTTATTGATTCCGTTTACGGCATGTTCAAGCCGCAGATAGTTTTTGTCAAGCTCGTCTGCATTCCGTGTGGTTTCGTCACCGGACTCATAGGGGAGGTGACCGGTGAGCCCACGGTATGCAATGACGGCACGTGTAAAAGATAAAGCCGCATCAGCGTGGAACGCAAGCGCTTTACTGCACCATATTCCCTGAAGCAGCGCGTACGTTTCTGCTCCTTTACAACCGCATACGGTATCGTATAACGGAGCAGGAAGAAACAGGATACGTATTTTTTCAGCTTCGGAATTTACATAAATTCCTCCTGCACCCATATTGCCTGCCGGTATATGTTTTTTCAGGATCTGACTGAGCGCCAGACAAACTGCAAATGAAGCATAAACAGCGGTATATTTGCTTTTATTGTCTGCTCCGGCTGCAGCTGCTGCATCAAAAAGTTCTGCAAGGGATGTACCGCTGAATCCTCTTCCGCAGAACCAGACATGTGCATCATCACCTTTTCCGATCGTTTTTATTTTGTCAAAACGCCATGCACGGAACGCAAATTCCGTGCCGGCTGTAAGCATTCCGTCTGCTTCTGCAATAAATCCTTCATCTGTAAGCATTGCTGAAAAATCAGTTTTTCCGAATGCATATTCGTTTAATCCGGAGTCAAGTTTTATTTCTTCCATAGATGAACAGCCTTTGCTCAGCGTCTTCCATTGGCGGAGTATAAGTATTTAAAGTAATCCATGTTCGTACTGTATGTAGCATCGTATCCTTTGAGCGTATTTTTGTACGATTCCATACTTTTCCAGAATGTGTAGAATTCGGAATCTTTATTATATGCATCCGCGTAGATACGCGCTGCCTGTGCGTCGGCA
>JALNVF010000104.1 GCA_023231445.1 Treponema sp.
GCCATCATACGGACAGACATACGTTCACCGAACGAAACAAGATAGTCGCGCGTGCGTTTTGTTAATTCTTTTATCATTGAAATTCCGGTAAGCAGCTGGGTCAGTTCTTTCAGCAGAGCTTCAACAGCATCTGCTTCTATGCCCAGCTCCCGGGCAGTTTCGCGGTGCAGTTCCGCAACACCTTCAATGTTTACATTCCCTTTCACCGCATCATCAGCTGCTTCAAGCAGGTGATCGGTAGTATCTCCCATGGCAGAGAGCACAACAACAGGACGCCGGTTCTGATAAGCCTTGATAATCATGGCCACATGGCGGATACGGTCTGCATCTGCAACCGAAGAACCGCCGAATTTCATTACTATCATGAAACAAAGATATCAATTTACGCATAAATATGCAATAACATCTCGTTACAACTGCATAAAAACAACATTTTGAGTCGGTATATCAATATCGGCGGCTTTTACAGTCATTACTTCATTCAGCGCCGGGATTTTTTTCGGTACAATATATGTCTGCATATCAAGCGACGGTATATACAGCTGTATCTGTTTTTCCCTGCGGTCTACACAGACAGCTTCACCTGACCAGTCAGGATGCTGCAGCAGATATACCAGTTTCCAGTGCGTTTCACTGTACCGCGACGCTTTTTTAGCAGCTACAGATGCTGCATCTCCTTCGCTTATGCGTTCAAGCATTGCGTCCTTGTCAACAAGCTGCCGTCCGTCTATAAATGCACGAAGCTGTTCATGAGCAACAAGGTCGCTGTACCGGCGCAGAGGACTCGTCACCTGACTGTACATCGCAACCCCTATAGCTGCATGCGGAGCAGGAACAATACCGACACTGCGTTTATGCATACAGCGGAGCATACGGAACTCGCCTGCAAGCCCAGCCGGAATATCTGCCGGAATTTCAGGAGGTTCCTGACTTACATACGGGAACGGAATGTGATTTTTAAATGCAAAACGGGCCGCTCCCTCTCCCGCAAGCAGCATCATTTCGCAGACCATATCCGCGGCCTTGTAATGAACTTCCGGCTCTATGGACACCTGCTTCGTTTCCTGATTAACAGTTATATGAACTTCAGGCAGATTGATTGATTTTGCACCAGCCTTTGTCCTGCGCCCAAAATTCCGTTCTGCAATATCAAACAGCGGTTTCAGTTCCGGCGTATCTTTAAGTTCCGTTGCTTTCTCATAGGTAAGACGTTTTACATCAACAAGTGTCTTAAAGACAGAGCAGTCGTCAACAGCGCCCTTTTCATCAAACCGGATTCTGAACGAAAGCGCCCTGCTTATCTCGTTAAGACCAAGAGCATAATCTGCAAGCGCAGTCTCTGCAAGCATACGGCTTGTTCCTTCCGGAAGATACAGCGTAGTACCCCGTTCACGCGCACTCTTATCGATAGAACTGTCAGGCATAACAGCGGCGGCAGGATCGGCAATATGCACCCAGAGATACGTACCGTCCCAGGCCACCGCATCGTCAGGATCCGCCGACCACGCGTTATCTATTGCATATGCAGTTCCCTCAATTTTCAGACGTTCCTCTTCCGGCGGAGACTGCAGTCCCTCCGAAGCCGACACCATCGTAAGACCGTACCGCGACGGGTACGGATTACGCAGTATTGTCCAGATACCCGTATCAAGCAGCAGTTTATGCGCTTTTTCCGGCGTCTGCGCAACACCGGCGTCTGCAAGCACTTTTGATTTATCAGTTTTTCCGAGCGCGAGCGCCTCAACTTCCACCATAAACTTCGCATCACCGGGAAGTTCAAGTTTACGCTGTCTGAGCCGTTTTATAAATGCATCACGGATTTCTCCGGCATGTTCCTTTTCATCAGCCTTCTGCCTGAGTAAAGCAATTTCTTCTTCCTGACGGGGAATAAACGCAATTTTACCGGATTTAAAGGCAGTATCGTCAGCTGAGAATTCAAAACAGCCAGTAAACGCTTTGTACAGTGCATAACATTCTTCTACTTTAAACGTACCGCGCATAAGTTCCGCAATGTCACCAAGCCCGGCAGACGCAGATGCCGAACTTTCGTCGGACCGCAGCAGTTCATGCACTTCGGCGATCTGCTGCGGTATAGAACCGTCTTCAAACGACAGCAGCGCATCAAGCTGACCCGCAGGTCCTTTATGAAGCAGCACGATATCCTTTTCACGAACTTTCAATGAAGCGTACTGCGCTTTCTTTCCCGAAGCAGATGCCGGTACCGTACAATACTGGATAACATATTTATCGCCGTCGATATCAGTCACAACGGCACACTGGTTTTTATAGAGAACAACAGCATTCTTTTGAATCATACGGACACTATACCGGAAAAAAAACTATTAGTAAATTGAGCACAGTTTTTAATTACCAATATCATCCGGAAAGTACACAGGATGGTCAGGTATTTTTTCCCCTTTATGAGGTCTCCGCTTTACCGCCGCCGTAATAATACGCGCCGTTGATGAAGCAATCGCAATACCAAGCGCAATAGCAACTGCCGCAGTAAGCGCACCGTACCCGGCAGAAAGTGCCTCAGGGAACTCCCCCTTTACGACTGCACGCATCATGTAGAAAATACCGCCGCCGGGAACAAGCGGAATAATACCCGGCACAAGATACACCGTTGCCGGGCGGTGCAGTAAAACTGCCAGAAATTCAGAAAAACCTGCAGCAGCAAATGCACCCGCAAAATACCCCAGTGCCTCAGCACCGCCACCGGCCTTGAAAGCTGCATAAATAACCCAACCCGCAGCCCCAAGAACCGCACCGAGGATTATATCTTTTTTTTCCGCATTAAAACAAACAGCGCAGCATGCCGAAGCACCGAAACTCCAGAGACCTGCAGCAGCAAGCTGAATCATCGTCATAAAAGCCCCTGTATAGCGCCGGTAAGAAGCACACCTGCCGCACTGCCTACCGAAAGTCCGAGTGCGGTCATAAGCACATCCATAAGCCGTGCGGACCCCGCCATAAAATCACCGGCAATGATATCCCTGATGGAATTGACAAGCGCAAGTCCGGGGACAACCTGCATAAGCACACCGATCATAACGACGGAAGTATGCACAGGCAGCGCAGTAAGACCAATACAGTCGGCAAGCACAGAGATGATACTTCCCGACAGCAGTGAAATAAAAAAGCTGTTAAGAATACTTTTATCAAGGAACCGCAGAATAAGCCTCAGAACGGCACCGATAACAAAGGCACAGAGCGCATCGGAAAACGAACCACCGAACAGCAGTGTAAAAAAAAATGAATTGAGCGCAGCTGCAGCAACTATAAACGGCCCGGGATAATCAGGAGTATTGTTAATACGCGCAATACGGTGTTCAATCATACGCGTATCGGAAATACGCCCCCGGCGTTCAAGCGACCGCGATAAATTGTTAATCATCACCAGTTTTCTCAGATTAATACCGCGGCGGTAAATGCGTCTGAAACAGGAATGATGCGCTCCGTCGTTGTCGCGGAACGAAACCATAACAACAGTCGGAGTAACGAACGACGACGGTTCCTCCGCTCCAAGCGACAGAGCCGTATGCACAACAGTATCTTCCGAACGGTATGTTTCTCCACCGTTTTCCAGAACAAGAGCTCCGGCGTCCACCGTTATCTGCTGTATATCATCATAATTTATCCGGTTCATGCGGTAATTCTATCATGGATAGACATTTTCTCAAAGCCCCGCTCCTTTTTCCTGCAGAATTATTATGCAGAACGCTTGACACAAAAAGTGAAATCATATATATTGGACAACGTTACGGGGGCGTAGCGAAGTTGGTTTATCGCGCTGGCCTGTCACGCCGGAGATCACGGGTTCGAGCCCCGTCGCTCCCGTCTACAACCCATTCCAAGGAATGGGTATTTTTTTCACACCGTATGTTTTCTTAAAAACACTCGTATCGGGCAATAGCGCAGCTGGTAGCGCGCTTGGTTCGGGACCAAGAGGTCCGCGGTTCAAATCCGCGTCGCCCGACTTTAAAACCGCCGTAATTAAGTAATTATGGCGGTTTTTTGTTTTAACATACCGCAGCATAAATCGTTCAGGATAAATATATGAAACATAAAAGTGTTTCATTGGTGCATCGACAGCTGCTGAAAAGGTATATACAGATAAAACGGACAGTTCTATGACAGTAGAACAGTTCAGTCTGGCAACAGCCGAATATCTCGTTTTTTTTCAGGGATGGTCACACCGGTATCGAATGGCAGCCCGGTAAAATTCTTGATATTGACTGGGAATATCGTAACGGAAATTTGTATCCGGATAGCAGTCCGCTGTTCGTAACCGCAATCGGCAATATACCTGTTGAGGCTTTTTTCAGCAGTATCAACAGCATGCGCCTGCGGAAAATGAAGCAACACGTGCATTGATGATGACGTATTAAAAGCAATTGCAGAAAAATTACATCAGACAGTAAAGTATCTTAAGAAAGAGAACACTGGAGACTTTCCGCTTAAATAAAATTTCCATTCGTTCAGTATGTTAAATTCTTTTTCTAAGCATTCTGCGGTAACGAGGTCCATCCCCCGGTGCAGATGAAACAGCTTCCAGCCTTTCTTCATGAATCATTTCCTCTATGCGCAGAGCCAGCAAGCCGTCACTAATGCCCAGTTGGTATTTTCCAAGAATTCTGCCAATCAAATTTGCTTCATGAAATTCTTTTTTTTGCAAATTAATTTCGCGCAGGATAAAATCATCATAAAAATTTTCGGGAACACTTTGCAGTTCTCCATTAATAACGGCTCTCAGCGGCATATTTTCTTTTTGAAGTTCCGACCAGCGTGAAGCGATATAATCGATCAATGTTTCCGGTACATCCTTCTGGAAATCAAGATAGTCGTGCCATTTTCCCGGTTCAACTTCACCCCAGCAGTTATGCCGGATAACCGATGCTCCTTCCACTTCCCATTCCGCCATTTTGACAAGGACTACTTTAGTCGAAGACGTTTTCCAGCTTTGCATCAGGTGCATAAACCAAAACACCCCGCATATTTCGTCCGGCTGATTACTATACCACATACGCAGAATCTCGCCTTTCTCTGCGCGACTACGGATGATATCCAGATTTTTTATGCCTGACTGATAAAGTTCTTCTGCGGCCTGTTTTCCAACATCCTCAGGATAAGTACTGAAAAGCCGCTCCAGTACGGCAAGACGTTCTATGCCGATGCCGCTGTCTCCGATACTTCCAACGCTCCATGCAAGATTAAAACCGAACACATCTGCAGAGTTTCCTCCCAGAGGGACAGCTTTTTTCCAGGCACGGCGTTCCTTTTCCTCAAATTCGCGCTGTACGTTCTTAATTTCGACTTCTGTCGGTTTGCTGCCGTCTGAGTGACTTAGTATAACACCGACAGCTCCACCGCAGTATTTTCCCTGTCCGTAATGCTGTGCCGTCTTTAAACTTCCGCACGCACTGTCACTGAACACAATTTCTACCACAACGCTGCCCTCCTTACTGACCATATTGATGCCAATATCAGCATATACAGTTATATTCAGTATCAGATTTTCCTTTGCAGCGGTTCCGGATAGGTACCTGTTTTCCATTTCCGGATAAGTACATCGCTCAGCTGCCTGCCGAGTTCTTTAAATGAAGGGCCGATCGATCGTACCGGTTCCAGTCCGGGAAGTAAAAAATATGAATCATCGGCATCGTATACGAGTACTGTCCTTGGCTGAATGTGTTCCTGAATGCACAGCAGCCCGAAGAAATAATTAGCAGAATAGTCACTGATGAAAAATCCGGCGGTATCTGAATAATTATGAATAACTCTGAGGACTTCACCGACAACATTCATCTTTGACAACTGAATATATGTCACTTCCGGCCGGAACGCCCCTTTCCACGTCTTTTGAATCCCGTCATAAAACCCTTTATACCGTCTGTTGTTCTGCGGATAATACCCAAGGACAAAATATCTGCGGCAGTTCTGTCTGCTTAGAATAGCAGCCGCTTCATACGAATGTTTATAATTATCTGTCTGAACTGCCGGTAAAACCGGCAGAGAGTCCAGTATAATATCCGCAACAATATCCTGACCTTCCCGCAGCGCATAATAAAACGGCAGTGCAGAATTTACAAATGAAAGCGTAATAATTCCGTCTGCGTTCAATGAAAGCAGATATTTTCCGAAATTGAGAGAATCAGTTTCCTTGAATGTATTCATTTTGAATTCTACCTCAACGTTATAACGGCCGCAGTTCTGTTTAATACCGTCAAGAAACGATGCGTAAAAATGATAGTCCTGTTTATAGGAAAGTACAATTATCTTTTTCCCGTCCAGTCCGCTCGGTGCACTAAGCGTGTTTCTGATAATGATGCCGGCCCGCTGTTTTGCAGAAATTACCCCTTCTTGTTCAAGCTGGGAAACAGCCTTCTGCGCTATCTGCAGGCTCACATTGAACTTACCGGCTATTTCCCTGACCTTGAGATACCGGTCATCCGGTTTATAGTTTGTTTCGATATCTCTGCGTAAAGCGCGGTAAAAGTTCTGATAGACGAGTTTGGGCATCAGTATTCTCCTTAATTTACCAATATATTCTAATACCTGTTATGTTACAATATATTTTTATACATTTTAACTAGAATATTTACTTTACATACGTAACGGACATGATATACTTACCACAGTAAAAGCGATTCTTAACAGGAGGTTGTATGAAACGTATTCTTTCAATTATTCTTGCGTTCTGTCTTTTATGCACGGCCGTATCTGCCAGAAGTTCAAAGGTAAAAAATGTCAGGGCAAAAAAAATAAACCTGGTATGGTATCAGTGGTTTGACGCAGAGACTCAGAAAAATGAGCTTACACCGATAATCAGTGAATTTGAAAAGACGCATCCGAACGTGCATATTGAACTTGCCGCCATTTCGAGTGAGACATACTGGGACAGACTTGCGCTTGATATTGCCAGCGGTGTCGAAGGCGACATAATAACGCTTGATACGGGCGCCGGTTTGTACGGATATTATTCACAGCGTGAAGGCGGAGCGTTTCTTCCGCTCGACAAGTACATCAAGGGCAAAGTACTCGAAGACGGCACCAATCTGGAAAAAGACGTATACCTTATTAATTCCGTAAAAATCGACGGAAAAATCGTCGGCCTGCCGTACATCATGTTCAGTGCACCGATGACAGCGTACAGCAAGTCAAAGCTCAAGGCGGCAGGATTAACACCGGCGGATCTCTCAACATGGGATTCCTATTACGCTGCGGCAAAAAAACTTACTGTTGATACGAATAAGGACGGAACACCCGACGTATACGGCTGGGGTGAACCGACTTTTGTGGAAACACTCAGCAGATGGTGGTACATGCACTGGCTGTGGACAGCAGGCGGCGGAATATTCCCGAAGGAACAGGGACCGTATACTCCCGACAGACTGATTTTCAATTCACCGGAAAATGTTAAGGCAGTTGAATTCATGAAGAAAATGTATCATGACACCGCCCCTCAGGGAACTAAGACAGTTACGGACATTCACGCAATGTTCGCCAACGGATCTGTCGCCACCTGTCAGGCTGCCGTATGGACGATCGCAAACTTTAAGGCCATGATGACTCCAGACCAGTATGAAAATGATCTCGGACTTGCGCCGTTCCCCTCTTATTCCGCGGATAAAAAGCCTGTTCTTGTCTCATGGGGAAATCCAGTCGCCATATCAACAAACTGCAAACATCCCGATGAAGCGTTTGAGTTCATTGCATACCTGCACAGTAAATATGCACAGAAACTTGCGATGCGCCGCGCGGCACCAACGAATAAACTGGTATATGACGACTATGCAAAAATACAGCCGAAACAGGCAGCCTTTATCCAGTCATGCCAGAATTTCGAGATGCGCAACGTTCCCGATATAAAACAGTGGAATCAGTTCGATCATATTGTTCAGGAATCGATCTCAAGTGCACTGCTCGGAACGCGTTCCGTAAAAGATGCCCTTGACTGGGGACAGAACGAAATGATAAAAGCTCTGAAGAGCTGATTTTTACCAATAACCGGATACACATCTGAGGTATCCGGTCTTTACAGAGGTGCTATTGTGAACAAACCTTCACCATTAAAAACGACCAGAGAAAGCAGTACAGTCATGCAGTTTATCCTGCCTGCAGTTGTAATGCTTTCGCTTTTCGTATTTATACCCATTTTCCAGACTGTTCTTATGTCGTTTCAGCAGTGGTTGCTGAGCGCCAGTTCAAAAAGTCATCCGTTTGTCGGATTTAAAAATTATGCTGCCGTGTTCGGTTTATCCCAATTTAAAACAATGGGATATGCAACAATCGGCTATACGGTCCTGTGCGTTGCAGGAAAGATGATACTGGGACTGCTTGTCGCACTCCTTTTGAATAAGAAATTCGTCGGAAGATCGATTGTCCGCGGGCTCATGCTCATTCCGTGGGCAATGCCTTCCGTTGTCGTATGCAATATTTTCCTTATTGCGCTTGATCCCAATTACGGTATTTTAAGCGGAATGATTTCAAAACTCCCGTTTGTAAAAGGGCCGTTTCAGGTGTTTAACGGAACATCAAGTGCATTTGCTGCCGTTACAATCATCGGCATATGGAAAAACTTTCCGTTCATCTCCCTTATGCTTCTTGCCGCGCTCGGCGGAATTCCGCAGGATTATTACGATGCGGCTTCCATAGACGGAGCGGGCAGATTCAGACAGTTTACGCATATTACCTGGCCTCAGATAAGACCGATATGGAATACACTTCTAATCCTGCAGATTCTGTGGACAGTAAAGGAATTTGAACTTATTTATCTTATAACAAAAGGCGGCCCCGACAACGCTACGGGAGTCATCGGCATCGACATATATCTTAACGCATTCCGGTTTTACAAGGTTGGTATGGCATGTGCAGAAGGAGTTCTCCTGCTTGTATTCTGCCTTATCTTTTCAATTATTTATTTTCACAAACAGAATAAAGAAGGTGCATTATGAGATCGCTCCGAAAGACAGCTGCAGGTGTCGTAAAATATATTCTGGTTCTGCTGGTATGCATTCTTGTCCTGCTTCCGTTCGTCATCATGGTTTCATATTCGCTGCGGACAACACAGAACATATTTTCACTTGATCACGGTCTGTTTCCTAAACAACCGACGCTGCAGGCATATAAAAATGCCATACAGACATATAATTTCAGCGGCTCCGGTTTCGGCACCTGGTCGTGGAACAGTTTATGGATATGTCTCACCGCAACCTTTATTGCCATAAGTTTTTCCGCGACACTGGGGTATGCCATTTCCCGTTTCAGATTCAGATTCAAAAAACCGCTGTGGTTCATGATCGCTCTGACACAGACAATACCATGGATCATTATCCTGATCCCTTATTATATGAATATTGCAAAGCTGGGGTTAACGAACAGTCTTGCCGTATTGATGCTTACCTACGCCGCCGTCTTTCTTCCGACAAGCGCGTGGCTCTTCGTCGGCTTTTTTAACAACATCCCGATCGATCTGGAAGAAGCGGCAAAAATAGACGGATGCACACAGTGGGGGATATTTTTCCGCATCATACTTCCGCTTTCGGTCCCGTCTATTTCTGCGATTTCACTTGTAGCGTTCGTCACGGGATGGGGCGATTATCTCTTCGCCTCAACCATGATAAAACGCGCTGCCATGTGGACGCTCCCGCTCGGTTTAACAAGTTTCCGCGGTGAGTTTTTCATTCAATGGGCTGAAATAATGGCAATGAGCACAATAGTTACTATTCCGATTGTCATTCTGTTTATATATCTCCAGAGATATCTGGTTGATTTGATGTCTGGTGGAGTAAAAGGGTAATTATTATGGAAAGAAATCTTTCAAATCTCGCAGTTCTTGACAATGCGGAAAGCAGATCTATCAACGCTGAAAATCCGACCGGTGAAAAAGGAAAAGGAGGAACAGCTGCCAGTATTCTGGGAAAAAGCAGAAAAGGGAAAGCGTTTCTTGACCTTGCGCCCGGAACAGAAACAACAATGGCCGACATACAGGGGCCGGGCGTTATCCATCATATATGGATAACAGTACAGGACAGTTCCCCTGCCGGAGAATTCGTCCTCCGAGACCTGGTACTGAGAATGTACTGGGACGACAATAAAAACCCAGCCGTAGAAACGCCGCTGGGGGATTTTTTCTGCTGCGGTTTTTCCGCAAAATGTCAGGTAAACTCGATGCCGGTTGTCGTCGCACCGTACGGCGGCTTCAACAGTTTTTTCCCCATGCCGTTCCGTAAACATGCACGCATTACAATAGAAAATCAGCACGGTGGCCTTATCCACGCGTTTTTCTATACAGTAAATTATACGCTTGAGTCAGTTCCCGCCGAAACTGCCTATTTCTACGCACAGTGGCGGCGCACAAAGTATGCCCAACCTGGAGAAGACTATGTTATTGTGGACAACATACAGGGAAAGGGCCATTATGTCGGAACTTATTTTGCCTGGACTGCACTCGAACGGTACTGGTGGGGCGAAGGAGAAATAAAGTTCTATATTGACGGAGACAAAGAATACCCCACAATCTGCGGAACGGGCGTAGAGGACTACGTCGGCGGCGCATGGGGATTTTATGAAAAAGATCAGTACGGAAAGATAAGCAGAGAAGAAACAACGTATAACACACCGTTTATGGGATATCCGTATCACAGCGTAACAAGCGGAACGGTCCCCATATACGGCTATGATGCAGTCCCCGCACACGGACTGTACCGCTGGCATATTATGGACCCAATCAGATTTACCCGCGATTTAAAAGTCACCATACAGCAGATCGGACATAACGGCGACCACCTGTTCGAACGTGCAGACGACATAGCGTCGGTAGCGTACTGGTATCAGAACGGAGAAGCACAGCCATTCCCGAAAATTCCTCCACGGGAAGAGCGCCTTCCGCGTTAACACGCAGAAATAAAGCTTTTCAGGTTTTAATATAAAAAAGAAGCAGCTGTAATCTGATTCATGCTGCTTCTTTTTATGAATTTATTATAGCAGACTATTCACGTACGACACCTTGAGTCCCGGCTCGGTAAAGATATCAATGCCGGATTGTTCCGGAACAAATCGAACTTTGCAGGATTCACTGCGGACAGGATGCGCACGATATCCGCACGGGTAAGACCGGTCAGTTTAAATTGAATCTTCATCCCGCAATCTCCCGTTTTAAAAATCAAGGCTGTTTTGATTACACAGAAAATCAAGCACGTTCATAACAATACTCCTGTTACGGGAAAAGATGGTTTTCTACCGTTTTCCGTAATAAGTATACACCATTTGATGAAGAAAGAAACTTGCAATGGACAGTGCCTCTATTGCATCCTTCTGATATTCAAGCATACTGTCATCCGTCATTTTTCGGTACCCTTTGCGCGTTCTTCCAATTCAAGAAGATATGTATCATAATCAACGACAGTAGCATATAAATCGGTAATCTTCTGATAAAACTTTCGTTCACTGGCACGGATTTCGCGAACACGTTCCAGTTGTTCGTCAAAGTACTTATCACTCAGATACGTCCCTTCTTTCAGACGGACATCATCCATTACCCATCCCTTTATCGTATATTCACTTGCAATTTTGTTCACCCATTTCCGGAACTGAACGGCACGTTCGGAATTTACCTTGAATCCGACTGCA
>JALNVF010000105.1 GCA_023231445.1 Treponema sp.
ACAAATGGAACGATACCGATGCACAGCGATGGTTTACGCTGCCTGCAAAAAAAGAACTTGACGATCTTGGACGAACAAATGACCTGATTGTTCTTGAACTCACAGGAGCGGCACCATGAAAAAAAACGGTATAATTGCGGCTTCTGCAACAGTACTTCTCCTTTCTGCTTCATGTGCCTCAGTACCAAAGTCTAAATCGACTCCGCAAAGTACACAACCATCCCGTGATGAACTAAAAACAGAAGCAGTATCTGTTTCATCAGTACCGTTTTCTGCTGCTGAAAAGACGGCCGAAAATATATCTCTGAATCAGGATACCGGTAAAAAAGAGGACTACAGTGATTTATCAGAACCGGTTGTCCCTGATATGCTTCCGGATTCTGTCCCTATCACCCCCCTGCCGGAAAAGAATGTCATACCTCCCGCTGAAAAAGAAATAGACGAACCTGTAGTATACGACGAAGCATATCAGGAAAAAAATACAAAAAAGGATCCGGTACTTTCCGCTGTTTCAGATACTCAGTCTGAGCCGTTACAGCCTTCGGTACAGAATCCTGTGATGGAAAAAAAAGACGCACCAGTAAAATCTGATGAAATTACGTCTGTAAAACGCGCAGCAGATGTACTAAAGACACCGACAGCATCTTCTCCTTTATTACAGCAGAAAACTTCATCCGTACATAATAAATCGGATGCTTTACCGGGAAAGTCCATAAAAGTACCGGCTTCTGAAAATTCAATACCGTCCCGTTCAGTCACGATTTCCAAAAATCAATATCTCGATGTCGAATATCCGGGTACAGGATGGATATATCTTGGCGAAACAGACGGCACAAGAAACATGACTTTTTCAGGACGGAAACTCGGCGATACAGATACATCTTTTACCCTGAAAGCACGGAACACAGGCACATCTGTTCTTCACTTTTATAAAAACGACATTCTTACGGGAAAATATATAGACGATTATCTTAAAGTAACCGTTACAGACAACGCAGATTCTACTCAGAAACATGTAAATGCCCCCCTGTATGCCGACATAGTACCACCGGATCCGTCATCCGCAATCGCAGAGCAGGCAGCGGCTGTTACGTCTGTTCAAAACAGCAGAGCAGGAACAACTCCGTCCCAATCTGATACAGCGAATGCAGATACGCGGAATACAGCGGACGGGTATACACAGAAAAAAGAAACACCGGCGGCAGATACTGCATTTACCGGAGAAACTCCGGTAAAAACTATTATACAGACAACAGAATCCTCACCTGACAGTCAGACACAGGCAGCTTCTTTTACTCCTTCTGCGGACCGCATACAGACTGATCAATCAGGAGAGGCAGCTTCAGATATGCCGTCAGCGACAGACTCCTCCGACGGATCTGCTGCACAGAATGAAAGTCCCGATGATCTGCTCAAAGATGCTCAAAACGCATATAATACGGCACAGTATGAAAAAGCCCAGTCTCTTCTTACTCTTTTTTTTGACAAAGCAGTAACACGCATTGATGAAGGGTTATATCTACAGGGACAGGTTCTTGAAGCTAAATCATCAATTCAGAACATAAAGGGAGCGGTAAATTCGTATGAAATACTTATGAAGAACTGGCCCGACAGTACACTCTGGCAGAATGCACGTCAACGGGACATTTACCTGCACAGAATGTATTTAGATATAAGATAACCGATATTCAACGATATGGAGGTCGTAATGAAAGAAATTTTGAAAACAGCAGGACTGTTTTTTGCCGCATGTACGTTATTTTCCTGTACTATTAATAAATCTGCTGAAACACCGAGAACAATAACGGTAAGCGGAAAAGGAACGGTAAGTGCAGAACCTGACCAGGCAGCAATCGTCGTTTCCGTTGTAACGCAGGAATGGATAGCAAAGCAGGCATCCGATGAAAACGCGGTAACAATGGCTAAAGTACGCGACGCTGTTATTGCTGCAGGAATTACGCCCGACGATATTGCAACGACAGATTACAATATAAACAGACAGGATACATGGGTAAACGGACGCAACTGGCCCGGAAAATATCAGGTACGCAACAGTCTCAATATCACAATAAAGAATACAAATCTTGCAAGTACAGTCATTGACGCGGCTGTTGCAGCCGGTGCAAATGAACTCTCCTCGCTTTCTTTCAGCGTCGCAGATACTTCATCTTTCGTCCGTCAGGCACGTACGCTCGCTGTACAACAGGCACAGGATGCAGCGTCGCTTCTCGCAGGAGCGAGCGGATGCAAAATCGGTCAGGTTATAAGTATAACGGAAAATAACAATTCAGGAGCACGGCTGATGACCAAAACGTTCAACGCAGAATCTGTAATGGCAGCGGGAAATGCATCAACCCCCGTATCTGCGGGAAAAATAGAAGTCAGTTCAAACGTTACAATAACGTATGCCTTGCAATAAAGGCCTTTTCCAGTTAATATGGTAATTCGTCAAACAAAATAATGTTAAGGAAGCGAACAGAATGCTTGATTATAAATTTATAAAAGACAACCTTGATGCTGTAAAGCAGAATATCATCAACCGCAATATGGTTGCAGATGCAGACCTTGTAGTAAACCTATTCGACGAGCGTACTGCCCTTACAACAAAACTGCAGCAGCTTCAGCAGAAGCGTAACGAAAATGCAGCTTCGATGAAAGGAAAAATGGATGACGCTAAACGGCAGGAGCTTATTGCCGCCGGGAAACAGCTCAAAGACGATATCGCAGCAGCAGAGAAGGAATTAACCGATATCGGTCCGAAACTGGAAGAAGCTGCGCGCAAAATTCCGAATATGGCAAATCCTGAAGCACCTGTCGGAAAAGTTGATACAGAGAATCTTGAGGTAAAAAAAGTCGGTACCCCTCATAAATTCACTTTTATACCGAAAGATCATGTTGAACTGGGCGAATCCCTTGACATTATTGATTTTGACCGGGGAACGAAAGTTTACGGACCGAAATTCTATTATCTTAAAAACGAAGCAGTTTTTCTTGAACAGGCACTTATCATGTATGCGCTTAACATTCTCCGAAAACACGGTTTTACCCCGTTCATTACTCCCGATATTGCTAAGCAGGAAGTCCTTCAGGGAATCGGCTTCAATCCGCGGGGTAACGAATCAAATGTTTACTGTATTGAAGAAGAAGGAACGTGTCTTGTAGCAACCGCAGAAATTACGCTCGGCGGTTACCATTCGGGAGAAATACTCGACAAATCAAAACTTCCGCTTTTTTACTGCGGTCTTTCGCACTGTTTCCGCCGTGAAGCAGGTGCAGCAGGACATTTCAGCAAAGGATTGTACCGCGTACATCAGTTTGACAAAGTCGAAATGTTTGTCTACTGCCTTCCTGAACAGTCAGACGAACTTCACGAAAAACTCCGCCTGATTGAGGAAGAAATTTTTACCGGGCTTGGCCTTCCCTTCCGTGTCGTAGATACCTGTACAGGAGATCTTGGCGCACCCGCATACCGCAAGTGGGATCTTGAAGCGTGGATGCCAGGAAGATCGGACGAAACCCATCCTGACGGAGACTACGGTGAAGTAACTTCAACTTCCAACTGTACAGATTATCAGGCACGCCGTCTTAACATAAAATATAAGGACGACGACGGTAAAAACAAGTATGTTCATATGCTCAATGGTACGGCCATAGCAGTCGGCAGGGCTATGCTTGCACTACTCGAAAATTATCAGAATGAAGACGGTTCCGTCTCTATCCCTGAAGTTCTCAGACCAATCTGCGGATTCGATAAAATCGAACCGAAGGTGAAAAAATAAACGGCTGTGGGTGAATCTGAACATACAAAGCAGATTACGTATCTGCTGTTTTTTATAGCTGCCGCTATTTTCTTTACCATACTTAAAGTGGCAGCCTCTGTAATTATTCCCGTAGTTCTGGCGGTTATGCTGTCATTTGTTATGTTTCCTATTGTCCGGCAGATGAACAGATTTCATCTGCCATGGATATTCAATGTTATAATCGTCACTGTCCTTCTGGTGTTCTGTATCGCCATTATTGGTACTCTTATAGGGGCCAGCCTCAGAACAATCGTTTCTCAGTATGGAAAGTATGAATCCAAATTTCTTTCAATATATGAATTTATTGCTGGAAAACTGAATCTGAAATTTGATGCCCGTCAAAGTTTTTTTTATAATATTCAAAGCGCGCTTGAAGGTCAGATAGATATACACAGCGCCATCAAGAAAGGAATACTTTCATTCTCTGAAGACATGGTTTCGTTTATACGAAACATTCTTGTCATAATTCTTATGTTCATTTTCCTCCTTGTAGAAATGCATCTTACAGGAGAAAAACTCAGAGAATCGTTTGAAGGAAAAATGAAAGGACGAATGATGAATATTGTACGCCGTACTATGACGCAGGTTGTCCGTTTTCTTTCTATTAAATTCTTTATATCACTTGCAACGGGAATACTTGTATATCTGTCTGCTAAAGCTGTAAAACTGGATTTTGCCGTTGTATGGGGATTTCTTGCATTCGTACTGAATTTTATACCGACTTTTGGCTCAATCGTCTCTGTCGTTGCAACTTCTCTGTTTGCACTTCTCCAGTTTTTTCCTCATCCGGGACCAATTATTTTCATTTTTTTAATAACAATCACAATCAACATGGTTCTGGGAAATTTCCTTGAACCAAGAATTGAAGGCGACAACCTCGGTATATCTCCGTTTGTTATTCTTGTTATGCTTTCCTGGTGGGGATGGATGTGGGGATTTGTCGGAATGATTCTTGCCGTTCCTCTCACTGTCATTATCAAGATTGTATGCGAAAATATTCCACTGCTTCATCCTGTAGCCATCCTTATAGGAAACAAACCTCAGGATACAAAAAAGGAGATCTCTACCGACGAGAAATCAGAGGCATAATTTCTTCGTAGCTTTTTCATACATAAAACGTTTATCCTCTTCCTGTAATGAAGTATACACACAGTCAGCGCACATATGTCTGCTGTCCCCACTGCTGTAAATCTTTGCCGGTATACACGTCGCAAATACATCACGCTTTGTTACAGGTCCCCGGCGAAGCATAAATGACATTCTGAGTGCATATTCGGCACCCGGTGCAAGCGTGAACGTTTCGTTGTCACTTCCGAACACAATTCTCTCATGATCCACGTACAGAATAGTGAACGGTTTCACCCTCCCCTGTACAGATTGCATCACAGTGTTTGTTTTTACAAGATACCTGCATATGGGAATGAGCTGCAATCCGTTTCCGGCATTTTTTTCCTTTTTAGCCTCCGAAACGAACTCTTCAAGATAGGTTTTTGCTCTTTTCTGATTCTCAAGAGGAATTGAACTCCATACAGGACGGGTAAAAAGTTCAAACCCCTCTCCCGGTACGCAATCAATATTTACTTCAGATTTGTTACTGCAGGAATAATAAATTACAGCCGAAAAATCATAATCCTGTTTAATTTCAACGTCAATAATACGATGTATTACAGCAGGAATCACAAGTGCAAGACCGGCCTGAATCGACTTCATTTCTGTTGTAAAGAAAAGACCCACCCGGTTAAAATAAAATTCCACACGAACGGTCTTTCCCGCAAAACCAATCACAGACTGTGGTGGATTTTTTAATAGGATAATTCCCTTATCAAGCACCGTAATCTGCTCAGCTTTTAATGCAACAGGAAAAACTGCCGATAAAAGCGGCTTGATTTTCTTATCGCCTGATTTTTTTTCAACAGGAGTGACAGTAACAGGTACATTTCCATCTATCAAATACTGAAGAACAAGCTGTCGTTCAATTCCGGTAAGATCTTTACTTTCCATCTGCACCGCCCCATTTTTGTATTATCAGCTGATGTATTCTATATCCATTGTCATTTTTTATAAAACAAATCAGTATATCAACATATCCTTTTTTACATTCAAAACGTACAGGTACTTCATAATCATCATCAATAAATGGAGCACCATATATTTCTTTCGTAAATAAATTTCCGCTGCTGTCCGCATCAGGTATGTCTTCGCCGAATTTTTCTTTCCATCCCGTTTTCAAGTCGGAAAGAAAGAGCACATACGAATACAGGCATCCGTCTGCCATCAGCGGATCAGCACTTTTTTGCGCAGAAATAGTTCCGCAGGCTGATTCAAGTGCAGTCTTCAATTCCGGTGAAATAAGTGAAGTATCTACACTTCCGAAACCGTCGACAGCAGGATAAACCGGTACAGGTACGACAGATGAAGCAATTATGCTTTGAGGGGTCAGTTTTACCGCATTATCAACACCATCTCCCGTTGTAATATTCTGGACAAGACGCATACTTTCGAGTTCTCTTGTCCATAATATTTCCTTGTCTTCGTTATCAGCACGAGAACGGAGTGTATCCCCGTTAGAATCTGTCAAAACAGCTGTATGGCCGTTGGCACATGAAACTATAAGGACAAAAGCGCAAGAAAAGAGAATAAACAGTATACTTTTTTCCATATGTCTCATTATTTTACTATACCATATTTTCAGACAAAAATACAGTATTGGAAATGATATAAAAAAACTGGAGATTCCTTCCATACTTTCGTTGTTTACAATACAATCTTCACAGTCTTCTGTCGGAATTCTACCTTGAGTCATTGTAAAACCAATTCTTTTTTGATAGACTAATAAAATAAGTTATTTACTTACTATTATATAATTACCAGAGGTGCTTTATGCCGCTTACACTTGCTGAAAAAATTATCCAGTCACATATTGTTCCGGATGCCTGCCCGGACACAAAATTTATTCCGGGTGA
The DNA here is from genome assembly GCA_023231445.1 of Treponema sp. Lineage (GTDB taxonomy): Bacteria > Spirochaetota > Spirochaetia > Treponematales > Treponemataceae > Treponema_D. Next base: position 6,764 of record JALNVF010000105.1, read on the forward strand.
ACGAATTGAACGCGGTGCTGATATCGCTATTCATATAGACCAGACGCTGACACAGGATGCTACGGGCACCATGACATACCTTCAGTTTGAAACAATCGGTATTCCCCGTGTAAAAACAGAAGTATCTGTTTCATATGTCGATCACAATACACTCCAGACGGATTTTAAAAACATGGATGATCACCGGTATCTTCAAAGCGTCGCAGCAAAATACGGACTTTATTTTTCACGGCCGGGAAACGGTATCTGCCATCAGGTACATCTTGAACATTTCGGGAAACCGGGAAAAACGCTGCTTGGTTCCGACAGTCATACTCCGACTGGTGGCGGTATAGGCATGATCGCTATTGGGGCAGGAGGATTGGATGTTGCGGTTGCAATGGGCGGCGGTGCCTTTCATCTTGCGATGCCCTGCGTATACGGTGTGCAGCTTACCGGAAAACTCCGCAAGGGTGTAAGTGCAAAGGATATCATTCTTGAAGTACTCCGACGCGAAACGGTAAAAGGCGGAGTCGGAGCAGTATACGAATATTTCGGACCGGGCGTGACGACTCTGACCGTTCCGCAGCGCGCAACAATTACGAATATGGGCGCAGAACTCGGTGCGACCTGCTCAATATTTCCTTCCGACCAGAAAACTAAAACATTTCTTTCTTCAATGGGACGCTCAAAAGACTGGACAAAGCAGGAAGCTGATATCGGCGCAGAATATGATAAGATAATCCAGATTGATTTGAACAAACTCGGCGCAATGGCAGCACAGCCCCATTCACCGGACGCAGTTACAACCGTAAAAAAGCTTGCAGGTACAAAAGTAACGCAGGTTGTCATCGGCTCATGCACAAACAGTTCACTCGACGACCTTGAAACAGTTGCAGCAATTGTAAAAGGCAGTCATATTGCACCCGGCGTTGAAGCAGGAATCGCACCGGGCAGCCGGACAACACTCATGATGGCTGACAAGGCAGGAATTCTTGGTACGCTCATTGATGCAGGATTCCGTATTCTTGAAAGTGCCTGCGGTCCGTGCATCGGAATGGGATTTGCTCCCAACAGTGCAGGAGTGTCACTCCGTACATTCAACAGAAATTTCAAGGGAAGAAGCGGAACAGCAGATGCAGACGTGTATCTTGTCTCTCCGGAGACTGCAGCAGCATCAGCTGTAACGGGCACTTTTACGGAAGCAGAAAAACTCACCTACACTGATCATGCATATATGCGCGGCATACGAATCAGTATGCTTGACGGAAAAGATAAGCGGCTGGCACCGGCAGCAATTAGAAAAGCAGCAAAAGACGAAGGTATGATTATTCCTCCGTACACACCGGCAGCAGCAGCAAAAATCGAAATAGTACGCGGCCCGAACATAAAACCATGTCCGCCGTGCCCGCCGTGCCCGCCATCACTAAAACTGCCGGTACTTCTCAAGACTGGCGACAATGTATCGACAGACGACATTATGCCGGCAGGAACAAAGGTACTTCCATTCCGTTCAAATATCCCTGAAATCAGTAAATTTACGTTCTCCCGGCTCGACGAAACATTCTACACAAAAGCCGAAGCAATGAAATTCAGCGGATGCTTCGTAGTCGGCGGCGAAAATTACGGTCAGGGATCTTCCCGCGAACATGCCGCACTCGGTCCTATGTATCTGGGTGTGCGCGCCGTCATTACAAAAAGTTTTGCACGCATTCATAAGGCAAACCTTGTAAATTACGGAATTATCCCTATAACATTTGTAAATTCAGCAGATTATGATATAATCAAACAAGGTGATATCGTTGAAATCACAAATATTGCGGAAGCACTTAAGACAGGATGCGAATTTACTATTACAGCAGGTGGTAAAACACTAAAGGGTACAAACGATTTAAGTAAACGGAATCGGGCAATACTTATTGCCGGCGGCCTTGCTTCGTATACACGTAAGGGTGGAAACTGATTTTTAGGAGAGCCCAACTATGAATGTCCATAATGTAATGGAAGAATATGTTGAATCACGTGTTAAGCTCATGTATGACCATCTTACCGCAGATAGGCCGGTATGGCTTATCTGCGAACAGGATGACGGATGTCAGGAGGCTGCCAGTTACGTACTTAACCGTATTCCTCCGCGTTATATCGTATCAAGCCGCGGTGTAGTTCATTCTACCGACCTGCTTGATAACCCGCAGCTGCGTGCTGATATTGACGCACTTGCGCTGGAAGGAATACGGCTTATAAACACAATCCAGCGTCCCTATTATAAAAATCAAAAACAGTCAGAAGCCTCAACTCCCCCTCAGCCTTCGTATAATTTTCCCGTATTCATCGGAACCGTATTCGACGGATCAACATTTGAACCACTTCCTGACACAACAATTACACTTAAATACGATGACCTTATCGTAGACATGATCGACAAAACATGGTCAAATCCGTGCAATACGTATAAATCTACAAAGGGCACCTATTCATTCTGGGTAAAACCATTCAAAGCAGAAAAAGCAGACATAAGCAGACATTTTAATTTTACCGTTGAAGTAACCGCAGACGGATACGATTCCTCCCGGTATGCATTTGATATCCCGATTGTAAGTGATAACAACAGTAAAATGGAAATGAACACCTCCTACTCACTGAAACTTCAGGATCTCTTTCTGTTCCGGAATGACGTTCATAATTCTATGGAAATCTGATTTATTGATTTTTGTATTGACACGAAATGTTCTTTTCTCTATACTGGAACAACATTCGGACGATTAGCTCAGTTGGTTAGAGCACTTGGTTTACACCCAAGGTGTCGGGGGTTCGAATCCCTCACCGTCCATCATAAGTACTTGTAATATTACGTCTTAAAAAGAACAATCAAAACAAAAGGAAAGAGTACTCACCGGAAACAATGATGCCGGATCGGTATCATATCGATCTTATCGTAGAACGATTCGGAAAAGTATCCATTTCTAAGACCAGACTTTCCCCGCTTCGCCCGGAATTCAAAAAAAGCGGATATTTTCACAACTGAAGAATTAAACGCTCTTTTTACGCCGGAATGCAAAACTGTTCGGTTTTCATAATGATTACTATAAATACGATTTCTCCGGATACTGTACATGCAGGAACAGGAGAATAATTCATACTCATTAACTTATTACAAACTTTTTATTCATAAAGTCAAATTGAATGCATCTGCCCTTAAAAAAAGGCCAGCCAAATAAATTATACACACATCCCGTCCGTTTGCCGTAAACAGAGGCATGTATTAATATATTATCTGATCTGTATGCATGTACTTTGTGTTCAACGCTTCCGTATTTTACCGTAACAGTCTTATAACCCGGTAATGATACCCATACATGCTGTTTCTTATTATAAATAAAATCCTGCTTTTGTTCTCCGGTCAGTTCCGGTATGTCCGTATTATATCCATGCCGGACAATAAATTTCTGTGCACCTGTATCTATAAGTGCAGTCTGTTCCCTTCCGTTTATTGTTATTTTTGCTGCATACAAGCCTATCGGTTCCTTCTCCATTGGTAGTATAGTACCTGCCAATGTATCAGAATCTATGCAGATTACCGAATGCCTGTAATCAATTGTTATATTTTTACAATCTCCAAAAAACGAAAACCCTACAATACCGTCTACACTATCATAAGCCGCTGTTTCCGGTTCATAATGAAACACGGTACTGCTGGCAGAAAATTTATCTGCATGCAGTTCATAGACAGTTATACCCATTCTTCCCTGTTTTACCATTGCAGCTGCGTTCCGCTTTACAAGATTTTCACCAAGTCCCGGATTCTGCTGTTTACAATAATCAATTGCATTTTCCAGTAATTTTTTACTGCTGCCTGTTGCTTTTTTTAATCCGTTTTTATTAATTGCACAATATGTAAAACCGCTGTCAAACGCTAAACTAAGTTTAATTCCGGAACTGTCGGTAACCGTAAAAACAGGTAGATATGTTTTGCAGTATGAAAACGGAATTACAGCCCTCCCTGAAGCAGGGACTGTAGTATCTGGCTCAGCATTTTTTTTCTGAACCGATGAACATGAAACAAGCATGATTATACATAAACAACAATAAGCTGTTTTTTTTATCATTCATATACCTCTTTATTTATACCTTATGTACATATTCATGATCTAATTCTGCATATTACTATCACCTTATTTTACATGGACTGGCATTCCCATGACGGACACATTGTATGTGTTTACCGCACGCTGATGATACATTCAGCATCCGGATAGAAGATCCAGTGTATGGCGCCGAATGTGTTCATACCAACGATATCCCGCTCAAGTTCATCGTCTTCTTTCTGAATATTCTGTATAAAAATATCACTGAAATTCATTCTCTTTTCAGCTCCCTCATAAAATACCGCCAGCTCTTCATAACCTGAAGTCATTAACACCCGCATAATAAAATCAGGATATAATATGCTGACTGTATCCATATTACATGCAGCAAGCTGCTCACTGCGTCTGGCCATCATATAGTCGCTTTCAATTCCTGCCGTGTACATACGGATAAACGACGTAAGATCGTTGTTCCGGAAACCCTTAAGCGTATTGTCCGTTACTCCGCGTACATATGCCGCCCCTTTTAAATTGAAAAACGGTTGTGAGATTGAGCCTATTCCCTGATTTGTCAGTATTGAACGATGCCACTCTTCGTGGGTTACAGCCATTGTAAATGAAGGCCATGTAAAGTTTAGAAGTACCATCACAACTGTCCAAGATAAATAGGACTATTTAAAATCCGATTTCCGTGATATATTTTTACTGCAATATAAATCCATACCACAAAAGGAAATCGGACATGAATAAGTATAATACAACATTCGG
>JALNVF010000106.1 GCA_023231445.1 Treponema sp.
CCACGTTTCTGCGGACAGGAATTAAGCGCGGGAGCTTTTGTTCTGTTAGCAGCAGACTTGCGACCCTGATGAATCAGTTGATTTATTGTAGGCATTGCCTATCTCCTATTATTTAGTTCCGGTCAGCACCCCGGAAAGAATAAACTAAATTTACGCCAAAACAGGAATTTTATGATACTGAATTCCGGCACGACTCGTCAAGAGCCCTGCCGGACTACCGGATATTAATCCTGTTCAGATTCTTCCGCTTCAAAGGACGGATCATCATCAACCTTTACGGATTCAAATTCTTTCTCCTGACGGCGTTTCTCAAGGATTTCATCCATCTGCAGATCAAGATCCCTGTCACTTCCGTCGAACAACTTCACATTCTTGTAATCTCTGATGCCGGTACCAGCCGGAATCATGTGGCCTATAGCGACATTTTCTTTTATACCGTGCAGACCATCGACAGAACCGGAAATAGCCGCATTTGTAAGAACACGTGTTGTTTCCTGGAACGATGCCGCAGAAATGAACGAATCAACCCCAAGAGATGCTTTCGTAATACCCTGGAACATCGGCCGTCCTATTGCAGGCTGACCACCCTCGCCTATCACGCGGCGGTTTTCCTCATGGAACTTATACTTATCCACCTGCTGCCCGTAAATAAAATGCGTATCGCCGACTGCGACGATTTCAACTTTACGAAGCATCTGACGGACGATAATACCGATATGTTTATCGTTTATATCTACACCCTGTGCACGGTACACCTGCTGGATTTCATCCATAAGGTAATTCTGAAGTGCATTCTCACCAAGAATAGACAGAACCTCATGCGGATTCGGAGAGCCGTCACACAGCGGTTCTCCCGCTTCAACACGGTCTCCGTCACGTACAAGCATCCGCTTGTTCATCGGAACAGCATGCTCGTATATTTTTCCGAATTCGTCTTCTACCGTAACCATGCGCTTACCTTTCGTAATTCCCTTGAATTTCACAAGACCGGAAATTTTTGCAAGGACGCACGGATTCTTCGGCTTACGGGCTTCAAACAATTCAGAAACACGGGGAAGACCACCGGTGATATCGTTCGACTTCTGGGCTGCTTTCGGAAGTTTTGCAAGTGTAATACCTGCAGCAATCTGTTGTTTATCCTCAACAAGAAGAACAGCACCAGCAGGAAGATAATAACTTCCCATCTCGTTACCCGCTTCATCAGTAATAAGAATACGGGGCTGCTTTACGTCAAGGTGCAGATCGCTGATCGTACGTTCTGTCTTACCAGTCTGCTGATCAAGACGTTCCTCAAGTGTTGAACCAACAATAATGTCTTCAAAATGGATATAACCGTCACTTTCCGCAATAATCGGTTCACTGAACGGATCAAATTCACCAAGCGGTTTTCCCGCTTCGACAATATCGCCGGCTTTTGCATAAATCGTAGAACCGTTGGAAATCTCAACCTTCAGTTCGTTGCTTGTCAGATAAACCGTATCACCAAGAATCATGACTTTTGCCGTAGCAGAAGCTTTTATATCAGCATTTTTCTTTGAAACAAGAACGCTGCCTTTCATGATGCGCGCACCGTCGGCAACTTTTACTTCTGCACCTTTCTCAATTTTAACCTGATCAAGAATGCGGATAACGGTCATAAAGCCTTTACGCGTAAAGAGCCATTTACCATCCTTCATTACAACGTGCGTACCTGTAACGTCTTTGATAAACGCCGGAAATTTAAGAACAATATGATTCTCTTCCGTCGTCTTTTCTGCAGCACCACCGGAGTGGAATGTACGAAGTGTCAGCTGCGTACCCGGCTGACCAATTGACTGTGCAGCAATAATACCGACAGCTTCACCAATTTCAACAATTTTATTGCGTGCAAGGTTCTGACCGTAACACTTTACACAGATACCGTGCTTAGCCTCACAGGTAAGAACAGTACGAAGCTTAACTTTTTCGACACCGGCTTCTTCTATCTTCTTTGCAAGATCAGCATCGATATACTGATTTACATCACAAAGCAATTCTCCGGTAATCGGATGAATAACACGTTCTATTGTAAAGTGCCCCACAATCCGGTCTGCAAGATGAACAATAATTTCATCTCCATCTTTTATTGCAGCATAGTCAATACCGTTGATAGTTCCACAGTCGTCATCGTTGATAACAACATCCTGTGCAACATCAACCAGACGGCGGGTCATATAACCTGCGTCTGCGGTTTTAAGAGCTGTATCAGACAAACCTTTACGTGCACCGTTCGTTGAAATAAAGAATTCGATAACCGACAGACCTTCCTTAAAGTTTGAACGTATCGGAAGTTCAATAATATCTCCGTTAGGTTTAGCCATAAGACCGCGCATTGCAGCCAGCTGGGAAATCTGTTTCGGTGAACCACGGGCGCCGGATTTTGCCATCATATAGATAGTATTGAAACCTTCCTTATCTTTTGAAAGGTTATCCATCATTATCTTTGAAAGCTCATCATTTGCACGTGCCCAGATATCGCACACACGCTGATAACGCTCTTCACCGGTGATGATACCTTTCGAATACTGACCGACGATTTCTTCAACTTCTTTATTAGCCTTGTCGACCATTGCTTTCTTTTCTTTCGGAACAATGATGTCGTCCATTGAAAGCGTTGCACCGTAGAATGTCGCGTTTTTGTACCCGCATGCCTTAATTGCATCAAGCATCTTGATGGTAAGCCACGGTCCCTGATTATGATACACCTTTTCAATCATTCTGCGGAGTTTTTTATCGTCCATCTGTTCGTTGACGTAATCAACTTCTTCAGGCATTTCTTCATTAAACGCAAGCATACCGGCAGATGTTTCGATAACTTTTCCATTATATGGTGCTTTCATTACCGGAACTTTGATTGCAGCCTGCCATTCAATACTGCCGCACTCAGCCGCCATCCGGACCTCATCAGAAGAGCAGAACCGTCTGCCCGTTCCCTTTGCATGAGGTTTGATTGAAGTCATATAGTAAATACCGAGAACCATATCCTGTGACGGATACACGATCGTGTTGCCGTTCGCAGGGTCAAGCAGGTTACGGGCCGAAAGCATAAGCGTCCAGCATTCCATCTGTGCCGCCTGTGTCAGCGGAACGTGAATAGCCATCTGGTCGCCGTCGAAGTCAGCGTTGAATGATTTACACGCAAGCGGATGAAGCTTAAGCGCCTTTCCTTCAACAAGAACAGGTTCAAATGCCAAAATACCAAGACGGTGAAGCGTAGGTGCGCGGTTAAGCATAACCGGGTGCTCACGGACAACTTCGTCAAGGATCGCATATACTTCGGGCGATTCCTGCTCAACGAGCATCTTAGCCTTCTTAATATTGAAAACAACATCCTTGTCTACAAGCTTCTTCATTATGAACGGCTTGAACAGTTCAAGCGCCATTTTTGTCGGAAGACCGCACTGCCACAGTTTGAGCTCAGGTCCGACAACAATAACGGAACGACCGGAATAATCTACACGTTTACCAAGCAGGTTCTGACGGAACCGTCCCTGTTTACCTTTGAGCATATCGCTGATCGATTTAAGCGGACGGTTTGACGCGCCTTTGACGACGCGCTTGCGTTTGCTGTTGTCGAACAGTGCGTCCACCGCTTCCTGAAGCATACGCTTTTCATTGCGGATAATGATATCAGGAGCAGAAAGCTGCTGAAGTCTCTTGAGACGGTTGTTGCGGTTGATGACACGCCGGTACAGATCGTTAAGATCGGACGTCGCAAAACGACCGCCGTCAAGCTGTACCATAGGACGCAGATCAGGCGGAATAACCGGAACGACATCAAGAATCATCCAGCTTGCCTTATTGCCGGAAGCACGGAAATTCTCAACGATTTCTATACGTTTCAGAAGACGCTTGTCGCTCTTAGGTCCTTTTTCAATCATTTTTGCCCGGAGCTCTGCTGCCAGTGCATCAAGATCAAGTCCTTCAAGCAGTGTTTTTACCGCTTCGGCACCCATATCAGCAGAAAATGCTTCGCCGTAACGTTCGCGGGCTTCGTTATACTCGTCTTCCGTCAGCAGCTGCATCTTTTTAAGATCAGTATCGCCCGGATCAATAACAATATACTTTTCATAGTAAAGAACCGAACGGAGCGCGGCTACCTGCAGATCAAGCAGAAGTCCCATACGGCTCGGAACGGAACGATAATACCAGATGTGGCTTACCGGTGCAGCAAGTTCAATGTGTCCGGTGCGCTCACGGCGTACTTTGAAATCAGTAACTTCAACACCGCAGCGGTCGCAGATAACACCTTTATAGCGGATCGATTTAAACTTTCCGCAGTAACATTCCCATTCTTTCGTTGTACCGAAAATACGTTCACAGAACAGACCGTCTTTCTCCGGACGGAGTGTGCGGTAGTTAATCGTTTCCGGTTTTTTAACTTCGCCGTACGACCATGCACGAATCGTATCCGGTGAAGCGAGTTTTATTCTGAGGCTGTCAAAATCCTGAATATCACGCATTAGCATTCTCCTTATCGAAACCGGAAGCCGCTTTGTCTATCAGTTCCTGGTCACGCTCTGTAAGGGCAATCTGTTTACCCTTTGCATCGTAGATAGTAAAGTCCAGCGCCAGACCGCGAAGTTCCTGAACCAGTACGTTGAATGATTCCGGGACACCGGCCGGCGACGAAGGATCGCCCTTTACTATAGATTCATAAATCTTTGAACGTCCGTTCATATCATCGGACTTAATTGTCATCATTTCCTGCAGTGTGTTTGCCGCACCGTATGCTTCAAGCGCCCATACTTCCATTTCTCCCAGACGCTGACCTCCGAACTGTGCCTTACCACCGAGCGGCTGCTGCGTAACAAGAGAGTACGGTCCCGTCGAACGCGCATGCATCTTGTCATCGACAAGGTGATGCAGTTTCATAAAGTATATGACACCGACAAAAATCGGATTGACAAACGGAACACCTGTACGGCCGTCGTGTACAATCTGCTTACAGTCAGACGAAAGGCCTGCTTCATTAAGTTTACCGGCAATCTGTTCCTGCGACGGAGTCTGGAATGCAGGGCATTCAAAGAACTGGTTCAGATATTTACCGGCGATACCGAGTTCAGATTCCATAATCTGCCCGATATTCATACGGGAAGGTACACCAAGCGGATTCAGACAGACATCAAGCGGCGTACCGTCTTCAAGATACGGCATATCCTCTATCGGGAGAATACGGGCGACAACACCTTTATTTCCGTGCCGTCCTGCCATCTTATCACCCTCGCAAAGTTTACGTTTGTTGGCAATAAGAACTTTGACCACTTCGTCGACACCCGGATTAAGATCATCACCTTCCATCCGGCGCAGACGCTGAACGTCGATAACGACACCTTCAACCCCGTGAGGAACACGCAGTGAAGAATCGCGGACTTCCTTAGCCTTTTCACCGAAAATCGAGTTGAGCAGTTTAAACTCAGGCGTCGTTTCCGTTTCACTCTTGGGCGTTACTTTTCCGACAAGAATATCACCGGAACGAACTTTCGCACCAATGCGGATGATACCTTCGGCATCAAGATTATCAAGTGTCTTTTCTGCAGTATTCGGAACATCCCGCGTAATCTTCTCAGGTCCGAGTTTTGTTTCACGAATTTCAATTGTAAATTCTTTAATATGAATAGACGTGTACATATCCTCGCGCACAACACGCTGAGAAATAAGAACAGCATCCTCATAGTTATATCCGTTCCAGGGGACGAATCCGACAAGAATATTGCGGCCAAGGGCAAGCTCGCCATTAAATGTAGCAGGACCATCCGCAAGGACATCGCCCTTCTTCACCTTCTGTCCGACTTCAACCGTCGGGCGCTGATGATAGCAGGTATCCTGGTTAGTCCGCTGATACTTAAGCAGCGTATATTCGTCAAGCGGGTCAGTTTTTTTAGCACCATCAACCTTAATTTTGACGCAGTCACTCGTTACCCATACGACTTCACCGTCGTGTTTTGCCTTGATAAGAACACCTGAATCATACGCAGTTTTCTGCTCCATACCGGTACCGACGATCGGCGGTTCCGGAAAAAGAAGAGGAACTGCCTGACGCTGCATGTTACAACCCATCAAAGCACGGTTAGCATCGTCGTGTTCAAGAAACGGAACAAGAGACGCCGAAACAGAAATAACCTGACGCGGAGAAACATCAATGTACTGGACATCCTGAGGTTCACGCTGCGTATAGTTACCGCGGTTACGGCATGAAATCATATCTGCAGGAAATGAACCGTCCGGTTTTATCCCTTCAACAACCTGACCTATATAATATTTGTCCTCGTCCATTGCCGACAAATACTCAACTTCGTTCGTAGCCTTGCCGTTCACCACCTTACGGTACGGAGCTTCAAGGAAACCATAGTCATTAATACGGGTAAAAATAGCAAGAGAAACAATAAGCCCGATGTTCGGGCCTTCCGGCGTTTCAATCGGGCACATACGTCCGTAATGTGAGTAATGAACGTCGCGGACTTCAAATCCTGCACGGTCACGGGAAAGACCACCCGGTCCCAGAGCATTCAGACGCCGCTTATGTGTAAGTTCCGCAAGCGGATTTACCTGATCCATGAACTGAGACAGCTGTGACGAACCAAAGAATTCCTTTATCGAAGCAACTATCGGTTTGATGGAAATGAGGTCCTGCGGCTTCATCGTTTCCGTTTCCTTCAGTCCCATCCGCTCTTTCGCAATGCGTTCCATACGGCTGAATGCAGTTTTCAGCTGATTAGTCATAAGTTCACCGACAGAACGGATACGGCGGTTACCAAGGTGATCAATATCATCAACCTGTTCATCGCCTATATAGACTTTTATAAGATATTTCATCGTCTGGATGATATCTTCTCTGATAAGCGTAAAATCCTTTACGTCATCCTGATAATCGAATTTTTTATTAAGCTTGTAGCGGCCGACTCGTCCAAGGTCATAGCGGCGGTCGGAGAAGAACATCGATGTAAGATCTTTTTCCGCAGCTTCAACAGTTATAGGTTCGCCCGGCATAAGAATCTGGTAGACAGCAGCGAGAGCGTCTTCCTTTGTCGGTTCCATGTCCACAGAACCTTCCTTTACATAACGGACTTCCTCGCGCTCAAAGCAGTTTATAATCATCTGCGAGTCAAGAGAATCGTTATTCTCGTCCTTGTCGCCCGGATTTTTGCGCGTATCAAACTTTATGACACAGATTTCCCCGACACCATTTGCAACAAGGTCGTCTATGTCGTGCGGATGAAGACGCACACCCGCATTAAAGAGACGTTTCTCTTCTCCAGAATCGGGATTCTTGAGAATTACCGCACTTGCAAGCACTCTGTCCACAAGCTGTTCACGGGACGAATTGTCGTTCTTCACCGGCATCTCTTCCGTTGTATAGAAACAGCGGATAATCTGCTCACGTGTTGTATACCCCAATGCACGAAGGAATATAGTACCGAGAATCTTCTTCTTGCGGTCGATTTTTGCATAAACCAGTTCTTTTTTCTGATCAATTTCAAATTCAAGCCATGAACCTCTGTAAGGAATAATGCGGCTTGAATAAACGCCTTTATCATGGCAGAAAATAACTCCCGGAGAACGGTGAATCTGCGAAACAACAACGCGCTCGGCGCCGTTTATAACAAATGTTCCACGATCCGTCATGAGCGGGATATCGCCCATATATATATCTTTCTGAAGAATAGTCCCTGTCTGTAAAAAAACCAGCTTTATGACCGCTTTTAACGGTACAGCATAGGTAAGCCCCTTCTGTTTGCACTCAAGTTCCGAAAACTTGATATTTTCCGTATCAAGCTGATAAGAATCAAACTCAAGAGACATATCGCCGTTCGGACTGTCAATCGGAAATGTTGAAGAAAAGACTTCTTCGAGCCCCTGATTTGCAAGTGGTTCATGATTTCGCAGCCTTTCTGACTGAAGGAAACTTTCATATGATGCTGTCTGGATAGAAATAAGATCGGGAATATCCATAACTGTCTGGATATCCTTCCCAATGTACTGACGGTTGATCGTTCGGGTTTTTGCGAACATCAGATCCCCCTGAATACTGGATTCAGCACAATCTCTGCTACAAGCCGGAAACTCCGCTCAGCACAGAAACGGCCGATAAAGGCGGTCAGCCGGAAACGCCTGACCTTTTGAGTTTCTTTTTTTAGCCGGAAAGGCAAAACGAAACCCGCACTTTTTTAATACACAAAAGCCCCGCCTTTACCGGCGGGGACCTGTAAAACGAGAAGGCGAAGGCCGTTCGACCATCTCAAGTTTCTTTTGAGAACAATAAAAAAGCCTGACGAAACCTGTTCCCGTTATACTGATAATCTATAGAAGATTATTTCTTTGATGCTGTACCACCGGCTTCTGTAAGCTGTGCAACGATCTTGTCTGCATCAGCCTTGCTTACGCCCTCTTTAACAACCTTCGGTGCACCTTCAACAAGAGTTTTTGCTTCGCCAAGTCCAAGTCCGGTAATTTCACGAACAGCTTTAATAACCGGAATCTTTTTAGCAGGATCAATTTTCTCAAGTGTAATTGTGAACTCTGTCTGTTCCTCTCCGCCAGCTGCTGCACCGGCTGCACCGGCTGCTGCGACTGCGACAGGAGCTGCGGCTGTAACACCGAACTTCTCTTCCATTGCTTTTACGAGATCAGCTGCCTGCTGAACCGTCATGTTTGCGATCGCATCAAGGATCTCATCATTTGTAAGTGCTGCCATATTGTCTTCTCCATAAAAAAGATATTCATTCCGTATCACGGAATGTTTCCGGCTGCGCATCCATACGGAAACTGCCGGAAAAATATGCGGACAGTCGACAGCTGTGAAGCCTGACCGCATTTATACCGAAGCTTCTTCAGGCAGTTATGCCTGCGGAGCAGCCGGAGCTGCCTCTGCGGCGGGTGTATTACCAGCCGGAGCTTCACTTGATTTTTTCTCAACATACGCCTGCAGTGTAGCGGCAAGTTTACGTGCCGGTCCGTTGACAGCAGACATAATAAGTGCAATAAGTTCTTTCCTGCCGGGCAGTTTTGAAAACTCCTGCATTTTAGAAATATCGTACACTTCTTTATTGATGAATCCGCCTTTTACACTAAGAGACGGAGCATCTTTCGCAAATTCAAACATAACTTTGGCAACTGTGTTTGAATCTTCTTTTGCCATTGCGACGACAGTCGGTCCTTTGAGGTAATCGGCAACATGGTCGATCTTCATATCCTCAAAAGCAATGCGCGCAAAGTTGTTCTTTACAACTTTCAGACTTGCATTCTGTTCACGCAGTTTTTTGCGGAGATTCGTAATCTGCTCAACTGTCATACCACGATAATCGGCAAAAATAAAATCATTGTATTCAGCGAATGTCTTCTTAGCTTCTTCAATAGCAGCCGTTTTAGCGGGCTGAAGTTTTTTTGCTTTGACAGCCATGATTATTCTCCTTCCTTGAAGTCCACCCAGACTCCGGGGCCCATAGAAGAGCTGACGGAAACTGTTGTCATAAAGCCGGCTTTTGCATCAGCCGGTTTCTTGCGTTCGATTTCAGACAGAAGAGTTCCAACGTTTTCAGCAACTTTAGAAGGATCCATTGAAACCTTACCAACGGCTATATGGATAACACCACCCTTGTCTGCGCGGAATTCCGTACGACCCTTCTTAAGTTCAGCAATAGCTTTTACGATATCGTTTGTAACAGTGCCTGTTTTCGGGTTAGGCATAAGACCTTTGCGGCCAAGAACCATACCAAGACGACCAACATCTTTCATCATATCAGGAGTAGCAACAGCAATATCAAAATCAAGCCAGCCGCCCTTTACTTTGTTTATGTATTCGTCAGAACCGGCATATGCAGCACCTGCTTCAAGCGCTTCCTTTGCACGGTCATCTTTGCAGAATACAAGAACTTTTTTCTCTGCTGTAAACTGATTCGGAAATACGAGAGTATCACGGACAGTTGCGTTTTTTCCGAGACGAAGAGCTACGTGAGCTTCAACAGTTTCGTCAAATTTCGCATATTTCATGTCCTGAACCATTTTGCAGGCGTCAGCTACAGCATATTTTTTTGTAAGGTCGTATTTTGCAGCAGATGCGCGATAATTTTTTCCGTGTTTCATATTACTGCTCCACCTCTACGCCCATACTGCGTGCAGTACCGGCAATAATTTTCTTAGCTGCTTCAAGATCATTAGCATTAAGATCCGGCAGTTTTTCTTTAGCAATTTCCTCAAGATCTTTCTTTGTAATCTTGCCGACCTTATCGCGGAGCGGGTTGCTTGAACCTTTGTCCAGCTTCATTGCCTTCTTTATAAGAACAGCAGCAGGCGGAGTCTTGAGAATAAATGTGTAGGATTTGTCCTGATAAACAGTGATGATGACAGGAATGATAAGTCCCTTTTCCATCTTTCTTGTTCTGTCGTTAAATTCCTGGACAAATTTCGGAGCGCTTACACCGTGTGGTCCGAGAGCCGGTCCAACCGGAGGAGCGGGTGTCGCAGATCCTGCAGGGCACTGCAGTTTGATGACAGCCGTTACTTTTTTTCCAGCCATATAAAACTTCCTTATATTGGTGTGTCCGGCAGCTGTAAATTACAGCAGAACCGGCGCTAACGGGGTGCGTATGTCCGACGGACCGGCACCTCTTCCAAAACAGGTATAACACAGCCTGCATCCGGAGATGCAGAACCTGATTCAAAAATACAGAATAAACAGCAGCAGAATATTAGATTTTTTCAATCTGAGCGAAACTGACTTCCACCGGTGTTGCACGACCGAAAATCTGTACATTGACACGCAGCTTATCTTTTTCAGGGTTCACTTCCTCTACATTACCACTGAACGTAGCGAAAGGACCGTCGGTAATCTTTACCTGATCACCGATATTAAATGACTGCTTTACATGAACAACCTTTTCACCTTTGATAGCACCGGACTTCTGCAGCAGATTTTTAGCTTCATCAGCCGTAATCGGACGCGGACGGTCACTCGGATTTGTACCAACAAACCCTGTAACACCCTGTATCCGGCGGATCACCGTACAGGTTTTTTTCCAGTCAAGTTCCGGCAGATCCATTTCAAGCATAATATATCCGGGAAGAAACTTATTCTTGCGGGAATGCTGTTTTCCGTCTTTTACTTCAATAAGTTCCTCAACAGGAACACGCACATCAGTAACCACCGCAGGATCAATATCCTTTGATTCGAGAAGAGTTCTGATTGTACGTTCGATTTTACCCTCATATCCGGTATACGTATGAAGAATGTACCAGCTTTTTGCCATGCAACAGCTTCCTATTTCATTATAACGCGGAATACTTCTGTAAATCCCCAGTCAAGAAGGCCAAGTACAACAGCTATCACAACAGTAGAAACAATGACAACTTTTACAGAAGATACAACATCATCGCGGGAAGGCCAAACAACTTTTTTAAGTTCAGCTCTGCTTTCACGGAAAAACTGTCCAACTTTTGACATAATACCCCCGGATAAAAATTACAGGCCAGGCAGGATTTGAACCCACGACAGGCGG